>NZ_JBWKPS010000002.1:440565-774690 GCF_059418365.1 Acidovorax sp. GW821-FHT09A11 | reverse complement strand
GTGGAGACGACGGGGCAGCTGTCGTTCCTGCGGCTGCATGGCTGCGAGGGGTTCCAGGGGTTTCTTTTCGGGCGGCCCGGACCGGTGGGAGATATCGATGCCTTGCTGTATCCCGCACGCTAGGCCCCGCCCGGGGCACGGTCCAGGCACGGCCGGGGGTGGGGCGTGACGCGGGTTGGCGCAGGCGTGGGAGTGTTCCTGGACAAGGTGCTGGACCGCAATGCCCCGGGCGCGCGGGGCTTTGTGCTGGTGGTGGTGGCGGCGCTGGCGGGTGCGTGGCTGGTGGTGCTGGCCGCGATGCACTGGCAGGGCGCGGAACGCGCCGCCGAGCGCGCGAAGCTGCTGCAGCAGACCGTCGACGTGCTGCAAAACCGCATCACCGGCGGTGGCATGCTGGGGGCGGTGTCGCTGCTGGGCCTGAGCGAGCCGCTGCTCAAGGCGATGGCCCGTGGCGAGCTGCCGCCGGACGATCCCGAGGCCCTGGCGCGCCTGGGGGTGGCGCGCGGCCGGTTCCTGGTGAGCGGGGTCTACGTGATGTCCGGCGACGGCACCGTGGTGGCGCACGAGACGCCGGGCACCCGTTCCACCGGCCTGAACCTTGCGTTCCGGCCCTATTTCCAGCAGGCCATCAAGGGCGCGATCAGCGTGTATGCCGCGATCGGCAGCAATTCGCAGGAGCGGGGCCTGTACTACGCCGCGCCGCTGTACGAGAGCGACACGCCGTCGAGCACCATCATCGGCGTGGTGATGTTCAAGGTGGGCTTCGAGTCGTTCGACGAAGTGCTGCGGCGCACCGAAATGCCGACCGTGCTGCTGTCTCCTCACGGTGTCGTGTTTGCGTCCACACGGCCCGAATGGCTGTTCGCCGTGGCGCCGCCGCTCACCCAGGCGCGCATTGACGCGATCCGCGCCTCGCGCCAGTTCGGCAATCATTTCGACAAGGGCCTGGCGTCCGCCCTGCCTTTTGCGCCGGATGCGGGCGAGGTCGTCCTCGACGGAATGACCTATGCGGTGGAGCGCCGCCGCGTTGACTGGGGCGACCCGGGCGGCCAGTGGCAGCTGGCGATGCTGGACGATGTGAGCGCGCTCATGCCCGCCACCGAGCGCCTGCAGGTGGGGGGCGGGGCGTTCGTGCTGCTGTGCCTGCTGGGCCTGCTGCTGCTGGATCTGCTGCGCAGCCGCGCGCGGATGGCCGCCGCGCTCGAGCGTTTCAGCGTGCTGGGGGCCGCGCTCGAAAGCAGCCCCGCCTCGGTGGTGATCACGGACGGGGATGGCCGCATCGACTGGGTCAACCCGCAGTACGAGCGCAACACCGGGTACACGCTGGAAGAGGTCCGGGGCAAGAAGCCATCGATGGTCGCCAGCGGCCAGACCCCCGCACGGACCTACCAGGACATGTGGTCCACGTTGCTGTCGGGCCGTTCCTGGCGGGGCCAGTTCGTGAATCGCCGCAAGGACGGAACCATCTACCACGACGAGGCCACGCTGTCTCCGGTGTTCGATGAACGCGGCAAGCGCATCGCCATCGTCGGCCTGCACGCCGATGTGTCCGAGCGCATCCAGGCCCAGCAGGAGCTGGAGCGGCGCGAGCGCCTGCTCAATGAGCTGCTGGAGCAGCAGACCGCGATCTTCGACAACGCGCCTCCCATCGTCTTGCTGTGCGATGGGCAGGTCCGCCAGTTCAACCCGGCGTTCATGGAGCTGATGGGGGGTACCGCGTCCCAGTTGCTGGGGCAGGGCGTGTCGGCGCTGTTCGGCGGCGCGGCCGGCTCGGACCGGTTCAACGCGCGCGTGGGGGGGGACCTGGCGGCTGGCGAGGCCGTGCGCGAGACCACGTCCCTGTGCCGCCTGGACGGCAGCCGGTTCGAGGCGCGGCTGGCGGGCCGAAGCCTGCAGATGGACGGCTGCAGGACCGCCTCCATCTGGGTGATCGAGGATGTCAGCGAACAGCGGCGCGCCGAGATCGCGATGCAGCAGGCCAAGGAGCGGCTGGAACTGGCGCAGGAGGCCGGCAAGATCGGTGTGTTCGACATCGACCTGGCCACCGGCCAGGTGTTGTGGAGCGAAAAGCTCCTGGCCATGTTCGGCCTGCCGCCCGGCACCGGGGAGCGTACGCAGCAGGACTGGATGGAGCGCCTGCACCCCGAGGACCGCGACCGGGCCGCCGCCGCGTTTGCCGGTGCGCTGGCGGGGGGCGAGATGCATCTGCGTGATTCGTGGCGCATCGTGCGGCCGCAGGGCGAGGAGCGCTGGTTCCTGTCGGCCGCCCGCATCTTTCGCGACGGCAGGGGCAAGGCGGTGCGCGTGGTGGGCGTCAACGTGGACGTCCACGACCAGAAGCTGCTCGAGGCCCGCGTGGCCGAGCAGCTGGACTTTCAGCAGGCGCTGATCGACGCCATTCCCGTGCCCCTGTTCTACAAGGGAGCGGATGGCCGCTACATCGGCTTCAACCGCGCCTACGAGCAGGCCTTTGGCGTGCAGCGCGAGGCGCTGATCGGCAAGACGGTGCTGGACCTGGCCTTCCTGCCCGAGGCCGAGCGGGAGCGCTTCGACGCGGATGCCGAGGAAGCCCTGAACGGGGTCCAGTCGGTGCACAAGGAGGTGGACCTGCCGTATGCCGACGGAATGGTCCACCACACCCTGTTCTGGCTGCACGGATTCTCGCGGCCCGACGGCTCGCCCGGGGGCGCCATCGGCACGTTTGTGGACATCACCGACCGGCAGCGCGCCGAGCAGGACCTGCGCCGCGCCAAGGAGCTGGCCGAGGAGTCCACCGCGCTCAAGTCGAACTTCCTGGCCAACATGAGCCACGAGATCCGCACGCCCATGAACGCGATCATCGGCATGTCGCACCTGGCGCTCAAGTCGGGCCTTTCGACGCGCCAGCACGACTACGTGAGCAAGATCCAGCAGGCGGGCCAGCACCTGCTGGGCGTGATCAACGACATCCTCGATTTTTCCAAGATCGAGGCGGGCAAGCTCACGGTCGAGAAGCAGCCCTTCGTGCTCGACCGCATGCTGGAGAGCGTGTCCGACGTGGTGGGCTACAAGGCCGGTGCCAAGGGGCTGGAGCTGGTCTGCGACGTGGGGGCCGACGTGCCCCCGAACCTGGTGGGGGACTCGCTGCGGCTGGGGCAGATCCTCATCAACTTCGCCAACAACGCCATCAAGTTCACCGACACCGGCGAGATCAGCATTGCCGTGCGGCTGGTGGAGGAGGCGGGCAACCGCGTGCTGCTGCGCTTCGAGGTGCGCGACACGGGCATCGGGCTCACCGTGGACCAGATGGGGCGGCTGTTCCAGAGCTTCCAGCAGGCGGACACGTCCACCACGCGCCGCTACGGCGGCACGGGGCTGGGGCTGGCCATCTGCAAGAGCCTGGCGGAACTGATGGGCGGCGAGGTCGGCGTGCAGAGCATCCATGGCCAAGGCTCCACCTTCTGGGTCGCCGTGCCGCTCGAGCGCGGGGCACCCGCGCGGATGCTGCTGCCGCCGCCGGACCTGCGGGGGCGCAGGGTGCTGGTGGTGGACGACAACCACACGGCGGCCACGGTGCTCTCCGACATGCTGCACGCCATGGGCTTCGAGGTGGAACAGGCCTATTCCGGGCTGGAAGCGCTCGACAGGCTGCGCGAATCCATGGCGCGGCACCAGCCTTTCGGCCTGCTGCTGCTCGACTGGCACATGCCGGGCATGGATGGCATCCAGCTGGCGGGCCACATCCGGGGGCTCGGGATGGCGCAGGTGCCCAAGATGCTCATGGTCACGGCCTACGGGCGAGAGGATGTGATGCGCGCCGCGCGCGCGCAGGGCATCGACACGGTGCTGATCAAGCCCGTCAACGCGTCGCTGCTGTTCGACACGCTGATGCAGCCGCTGGAACACTCCACCTACAGCCCGCGCCGCGTGGTCACCCCGGCGCCTGCGGCGGACGAGCTGCCGCTCGCGATCCGGGGCGCGTCCGTGCTGCTGGTGGAAGACAACGAACTCAACCAGATGGTGGCGGTCGAGCTGTTGCGGGAAGCCGGTTTTTCCGTCGATGTGGCCGAAAACGGCCAGATTGCGATCGAGCGCATCGAGCGCAAGCCCTATGACGTGGTGCTGATGGACATGCAGATGCCCGTCATGGACGGAGAAACCGCCACGCGGCGGCTGCGCGGCGACCCGCGGTATGCCCAGCTGCCCATCGTGGCCATGACGGCCAACGCGATGGAGGCCGACCGCCAGCGCTGCTTTGCCGCGGGCATGAACGACCATGTGGCCAAGCCCATCGAGCCCGCGGCGCTCTGGAGCGCCTTGGGCCGCTGGATCCGGCCCCGGCCAGGCCTGGGCAAGCCGCCCGCGCCGGGCCTGCCCGCCACGGCTCCGCCGGATGGCGAGGCGGCGCCCGGCCTGTCCTTGCCCACGGTGGCGGGGCTGGACACGGCCCTGGGCCTGCAGCGCGCGCTGGGCAAGCCGGCCCTGTACGCCGAGATGCTGCGCCGGTTCGTGCAGGGACAGTCACGGGTGCTTGCCGACATGGAGCAGGCCAGCGCCGGCGGCGACACGGTGCTCGCAGAGCGCCTGGCGCACACGCTGCGTTCCGTGGCGGCCAACATCGGGGCCGAGGAGGTGTCCTCCCATGCCCAGGCGCTGGAGCACGCCCTGCGCAGCGGGCAGGAGGCGGGTGCCGCCGCGGCCCTTCTGGGGGCCGTGGACTCTGCGCTGCAGCCCCTCCTGGACGGCCTGCAGGCGTGGATGCAGCGGCACCGGCCGGCGGCGCCGGACAGCGTGGCTGGCGCGGGTGCGGGCCACGAGGGGCTGGACGGCGCAGGTGCCCTGCAGCACCTGCGCGGCCTGCTGGAGCAGGACGATCCTGCAGCGCCGGAGTTTTTCCAACACAATGCCCCTGTGCTGAAGCCCGTGCTGGGGAGCGCCTTCACGGTGGTCGAGATGCACACCCTGAATTTTGATTTCGAGCAGGCCCTGGGGGCCATGGCCGATGCGCCAGGCTCCGAACACCCTGCCGCCCACACCCCCTGAGCGGCACAACACGCAGGAAATTCCATGGACAACGCGCCCTTTGCCTCCCCGCAGGCCGTTCTCGTTGAAAAACCGATCGCCACGGTGCTGGTGGTGGATGACACGCCCGACAACCTCACCCTGATGGGCAGCCTGCTGCGCGAGCATTTCCTGGTGAAAGTGGCCAACCATGGGGAAAAGGCCCTGAAGATCGCGCAGTCGGGCACGCCGCCCGACCTGATCCTGCTGGACATCATGATGCCCGAGATGGACGGCTACGAGGTCTGCCGGCGCCTGAAGGCCGCGTCCGCCACGCGCGACATCCCGGTGATCTTCCTCACCGCGCGCTCCGACCCCGATGACGAACGCATGGGCCTGGCGCTGGGCGCGGTGGACTACATCACCAAGCCCATCAGTCCGCCCATCCTGCTCGCGCGCGTGAACACCCATCTGGCGCTCAAGGCCACGGCGGATTTCCTGCGCGACAAGAGCTCCTACCTGGAGCGCGAGGTCGCCATGCGCACGCTGGAGGTGCAGGCCATCCAGGACGTGACCATCATGGCCATGACCTCGCTGGCCGAGACGCGCGACAACGAAACCGGCAACCACATCCGCCGCACCCAGCTGTACGTGAAGACGCTGGCCGAGCGGCTGCGCCACCACCCGCGGTTCGAGCCGGTGCTCAACGACCGGATGATCGAGCTGCTCTACAAGTCGGCGCCGCTGCACGACATCGGCAAGATCGGCATCCCCGACAGCATCCTCCTGAAGCCGGGCAAGCTCACCGTGGAAGAGTTCGAGATCATGAAGACCCACACCACGCTGGGCCGCAACGCGATTGAGGAGGCCGAGCGGCGCCTGGGCATGCGGGTGGCTTTTCTGAGCGTGTCCAAGGAGATCGCCTACTGCCACCAGGAAAAGTGGGATGGCTCGGGCTACCCGCAGGGGCTGGCGGGGGATGCCATTCCGGTGTCGGCGCGCCTCATGGCCGTGGCCGACGTGTACGACGCGCTCATCAGCAAACGGGTCTACAAGCCCGCGTTCTCGCACGACCAGGCGTGCAACACCATCGTGCGGGGCAAGGGCACGCATTTCGACCCCGACATGGTGGATGCGTTCGTGGACATTGCGGAAGATTTCCGCAGCATTGCCCAGAAATACCCCGACCCGAACTGAGCACAGTCCCGATAGGGGACGGTGCTCAGGCATACATCAGAACGGCGCGTCTTCGCTCTTGGGGGCGTCGGCCTGTGGGGCGGTACCCGCGGTGTCGGACTCCACATCGGCTGCAGTCTCGGCTTCAGCGCTGGCGGGTGCGTCTGCCGCAGCCGCCTGGCGCACGGCCGCCTTGTCGCCCGCGCTCGCAAACTTGCTGTACTTGCCCAGGATGGGCACCAGCTGGCCGTAGATGCGGGGGTTGCCGGCCAGGCATTCGCGTTGCTCCAGGAAGTCGGCTTCGCCCGTGAAGTTGCCCACCAGGCCGCCGGCCTCGGTCACCAGCAGCGAGCCGGCGGCCACGTCCCAGATCGACAGGCCGGTCTCGAAGAAGCCATCCGTGAAGCCCGCGGCCACGTAGGCCAGGTCCAGGGCGGCGGCGCCGGGGCGGCGCAGGCCGGCGGTGCGCTGCATCACGTCGGCCATCATGTTCAGGTAGCTCTTGAAGTTGTCGCCCGGGCGGAAGGGGAAGCCCGTGGAGATCAGGCAGTCCTTGAGCTGGGTGCGCTTGGAGACGCGGATGCGGCGCTCGTTCAGGTAGGCGCCGCGGCCCTTGGTGGCCGTGAACAGGTCGTTGCGCGAGGGGTCGTAGATGACCGCCTGCTCGACCTTGCCGCGCACAGCCAGCGCGATGCTGACGCAGTACACGGGAAAGCCGTGGATGAAGTTGGTGGTGCCGTCCAGCGGGTCGATGATCCAGACGAATTCCGAATCCTTGGCGCCGTATTCGCTGCCCGACTCTTCGGCCAGGATGCCGTGACCGGGGTAGGCCGTGAGCAGCGTCTCGATGATGATCTTCTCGGACGCATGGTCCACTTCGGTCACGAAGTCGTTGATCTGCTTTTGCGAGATCCGCACCGATTCCACGTCCAGGGCCGCGCGGTTGATGATGGCGCCGGCGGCGCGTGCGGCCTTGATGGCCACGTTGAGCATGGGGTGCAGATTGGACGACATAGATTGTGGTGGTGGGCAGGGCGCCCGCCGAAGGGGCAACCTGCGAATCAGGAGCGGTGCGATCCGTCCCGGCGATGCGGGCGGCGACAATGAGGGCGGGATTTTACCCGCAGTGCCATTTTTTGCCTAACCCGCGGGCCTTTGTCCGCACCGCTTCCACGCTTCGCCTGTCCTGTTCGTGCCCCGCACACCCTCCTTTTCCGCTGCCATGAAGACCCGTTTTGTCCTGATCAACACCAGCCACGCCGGCAATGTGGGCGCCGCCGCCCGCGCCATGAAAACCATGGGTTTTGACGACCTGGTGCTGGTGGCCCCGCGCTGGGCCAACGTGCTGCGGCGCGAGGAGACCATACAGCGCGCCAGCGGCGCCCTGGACGTGCTGGAGAACGCCCGCATCGTCGCCACGCTGGACGAGGCCCTGGACGGCATGAGCCACCTGTGCGCCACGGCCATGACCCCGCGCGACTTCGGGCCGCCCACGGCAGCACCCCGTGCGCATTTCGATTTGCTATTAAAAAATGAGCTATCAGCGCTTGAAGGACAGGCGCTGGAGGCCAAAAACACCCACAACATTGAGGAATCGGCACCCACCGCATCGGTGGCGGGCCGCCAGGCAGGCGTGGCCTTTCTGTTTGGCTCCGAGCGTTTTGGCATGGCCAACGAAGACGTCTACCGCTGCCACGTGGCGCTGTCCATCCCCACCAATCCCGGCTTTGGCTCGCTCAATCTGGGCGCGGCCATTCAGGTGATTGCCTACGAATGGCGCATGGCGCTGGGCGGGTTCCCGGTGCAGGATGCCACGCCCGCCCGCGCCCTGGCCGACGCCACCCAGGTGGCGGGCATGCTGGGCCATTGGGAGCAGGCGCTCACCACCATCGGCTTCCTGGACCCCGCCGCGCCCAAGAAGCTCATGCCCCGCCTTAACCAGCTTTTCAACCGCGCGCAGCTCAGCCCCGAGGAAATCCACATCCTGCGAGGTGTCGCCAAGGCCATGATCGAGGCGAGCCAGTCAAAACGATAGACTGTGCAGCCCATAAACACATAACGAAAAGAACCGATGCTCGCCCGCCTGCGCTCCGATATCCAGTGCATCCTCGACCGCGATCCTGCCGCGCGCAGCACGTGGGAGGTGATCACCTGTTATCCGGGCCTGCACGCGATCTGGCTGCACCGGCCGGCGCACTGGTGCTGGCACCACGGCCTGAAATGGTTCGGGCGCTTCATCTCGCACTTCGCGCGCTGGTTCACCGGCATCGAGATCCACCCCGGGGCCAGGATCGGCGAGCGCGTGTTCTTCGACCACGCCATGGGCGTGGTGGTGGGCGAGACCGCCGAGATCGGCGACGGCTGCACCATCTACCAGGGCGTCACGCTGGGCGGCACCTCGCTCTACAAGGGCGCCAAGCGCCATCCCACGCTGGGCAAGGACGTGGTGGTGAGCGCGGGGGCCAAGGTGCTCGGCGGCTTCGAGGTGGGTGACGGCGCCAAGATCGGCAGCAACGCCGTGGTCATCAAGCCGGTGCCCCCGGGCGCCACGGCGGTGGGCATCCCGGCGCGCATCATTCCGTCCAAGGCGGGCGAAAGCGCCGACGTGACCGAACCCCAGCAGGCCCGCAAGTTCACGGCCTATGGCATCACGCAGGAGGACGACCCCCTCTCGCAGGCCATGCGCGGGTTGATCGACAACGCCTCGTCGCAGGAGCACCAGATCGCGCTGCTGTGGCAGGCCATCGAGAAACTGTCCGCCAACCCGCAGAACAAGGACTGCGTGCCGTGTGATGCGGCGCTCAAGGAGCAGTTCGAGGCGGGCAAGCTCAACGAGCTGGTGGGCAAGTAGCGGCTTGCCTGCGCTGCATGCAAGAATCAGAATGCTATAAAAATTATAGCTGCCAGCGCTTGTTGGATAAGCGCTGGCAGCTATTTTTGCTTTGAGCCGTGAGAAATCAGGCCGGGCGAGGCGCTCGCACCGCGTTCTTGGGCCGGAACGCCTTGCAGACTTCGTCGCGCGTTTCCAGATACGGGCCGCCAATCAGGTCCACGCAGTACGGCACGGCGGCAAAGATGCCGGGCACGATCTGCTTGCCGTCGGCGTCCTTCAGGCCTTCCAGCGTCTCGGCAATCGCCTTGGGCTGGCCGGGCAGGTTGATGATGAGGCTCTGGTCGCGCACCACGGCCACCTGGCGCGACAGGATGGCGGTGGGCACGAACTTCAGGCTGATCTGGCGCATCTGCTCGCCAAAGCCCGGCATCTCCTTGTGCGCCACGGCCAGCGTGGCCTCGGGCGTCACGTCGCGCGGGGCGGGGCCGGTGCCGCCGGTGGTCAGCACCAGGCAACAGCCTGCGTTGACCAGCTCGATCAGCGCGGCGCTGATGCCGTCCTGCTCGTCGGGGATCAGGCGCGATTCAAAGGCGATGGGGTTGAGCAGGGCGCGCGCGAGCCAGTCCTGCAGCGCGGGCAGGCCCTTGTCTTCATAGACCCCGGAGCTGGCGCGGTCGCTGATGGAGACGATGCCGACCTTCACCGGGTCGTGTCGGGCCTCACTCATCGCCGTCGTCCTCGTCGATGCCGCTGGCATCATCCGTGCCCGTGCCGCCCAGGTGCTCGCGCACCAGCTGGAACAGTTCGCGGTAGGCGCGGCCCTTGCGTGGGGCCAGGCCTTGCGACACGGCGGCCTTGTCGGCGGGGGGCGCATCCTTGCGCGCCTGGCGGATCAGCGCGCGCAGCTGCTGGGTGTCGGTGCCGGGGTGTTCGGCCATCCAGGGGGCCAGCGCCTCGTCGTCGGCGATCAGGCGGTCGCGCCAGTGTTCGGCCAGGTGCAGCTGCATCTTTTCGGTGGCCGAGCCCTTGTGCTGCTCCTGCAGCGCCTGGCGGGCCGCCTGCACCAGCTCGGGTTCGAGCTTGCGCATGATCTTGCCCACGTACTGCATCTGGCGGCGCTTGCCCTCGAAATTGGTGATGCGCTTGGCCTCGGCCAGTGCGTCCACCAGCTTGTCGGGCAGGCCCACGGCGTCGAACAGGTCGGCGCGCAGCGTCAGCAGTTCCTTGCCCAGCTCCTGCAGTTCGTCGCTTTCGCGCTTGAGGTCGGTGCGGCTGGCATCGGGCGTGCCTTTGAGTTCGGCCTTGAGCTGAATGTCCATTTCGCTGCCTTCGGCAACGAACTGGCCTCGCACAAAGTAGCCTTTTTTGGGTTTGCGTGACATGGGTGGGGGCAAAAAGAGAAGCGGCGCAGAGCGCGCCACAGCGGCAAGTATCATAGCTTCCGCTATGAATAAACCCTCCACCCGCGCCGCGCGCCTCCAAAGCGCCCCGCCCGCCGCGCAAGCCCCTGCCACTTCCCGCGCCACCCCCGACAGCGGTTTCAGCTACAGCCGCCCCTTCTTCGAGGAACTGGTCGACCGCGCCCTGGCCCATGCCAAAAAGCTCGGCGCCACCGACGCGGGCGCCGAGGCGTCCGAGGGCTGCGGCCTGTCGGTCAGCGTGCGCAAGGGCGAACTGGAGAACGTGGAGCGCAACCGCGATAAATCCCTGGGCGTGACCGTGTACCTTGGCAACCGCCGCGGCAACGCCAGCACATCCGATTTCTCCAGCAGGGCGATCGAGCAGACCGTGCAGGCCGCGTATGACATCGCCCGCTTCACGGCCGAAGACCCCGTGGCGGGTTTGCCCGATGCCGACGACATCGCCCCCGCGGACACACACCGCGACCTGGACCTGTTCCACCCCTGGGCCCTCACGAGCGAAGAGGCCGCTGAAATCGCCAAGGCCTGCGAGGCCGCCGCGCTCAAGACCCACCGCCGCATCACCAACAGCGAAGGCGCGGGCGTGTCGGCGCAGCAAAGCCATTTCTTCAGCGCCCACACACGCGGCTTTCGCGGCGGCTATGCCAGCTCGCGCCACAGCTTCTCGGTGGCGCCCATCGCCTCGCTGCCCGGCCGCAACGCAGAGATGCAGCGCGACGCCTGGTACAGCTCCATGCGCGACGCCACCGAACTGGCCTCGCCCGAGGCCGTGGGCCGGTACGCCGCGCAGCGCGCGTTGAGCCGTCTCGGGTCACGCAAGATCCCCACCACCCAATGCCCCGTGCTGTTCGAATCCACCCTGGCCGCCGGCCTGCTGGGCGGCTTCGTGCAGGCCGTGAGCGGCGGCTCGCTGTACCGCAAGAGCAGCTTCCTGCTCGACTCGCTGGGCAAGATGGTGTTTCCCAAGCACATCGACATTCTGGAAGATCCCTTCATCCTGCGCGGCAAGGGCAGCTCGCCGTTCGACGAGGAGGGCGTGCGCGTGGCGCCGCGCAAGGTGGTGCAGGGCGGGCGCGTGCAGGGCTATTTCCTGTCCAGCTACTCGGCGCGCAAGCTGGGCATGAAGACCACGGGCAACGCGGGCGGCTCGCACAACCTGGTGATGACATCGCGCCTCACCCAGGCCAGCGACAACCTGGACGCCATGCTGCAGAAGCTGGGCACGGGCCTCTTCGTGGTCGAGCTCATGGGCCAGGGCGTGAACTACGTGACGGGCGACTACTCGCGCGGTGCGAGCGGTTTCTGGGTCGAGAACGGCAAGATTGCCTACCCCGTGCACGAGATCACCATCGCGGGCAACCTCAAGGACATGCTCAAGGGCATCGAGGCCGTGGGCGCCGATGCCTACAACTATGGCGCCAAGACCGTGGGCTCCATCCTCGTGAACCGCATGAAGGTCGCAGGCAGCTGAGCGGACGGCGGACGGGCCCGTTCAGGGCAACTTCCGGCAAACAAGGGCCCTCGCCATGGCGAGGGCCTTTTTGCATTCGGCCCCTGAACACCGGGCCGCACCGGGCCGCGCGGCCGTGCGCCTCCATCGACGGGACACACGCCGGCATCATTGCATGTTGACATGATACAGACCTGTATGTAGTATTAAGAACATACAGGTCTGTATCTATCTTTTGAAAGGTCACCATGCATTCCCCTCTCCAGTCCATCGCCGTCTATGGCGCCACGGGCCACACCGGCCAGTTTGTCGTTCGCGAGGCCCGGCTGCGCGGCCTGCCCGTGGTGGCGGTGGGGCGCAGTGCCGCCCGGCTTGGCGCGTTGTTTCCCTCCGGCGTCGCCTGCCGCGTGGCGGGCCTGGACGACCCCGGCGCGCTCGGGCAGGCCTTCGCGGGCTGCGCGGTGGTCATCAACTGCGCGGGTCCTTTCCTCGACACCGCGCCCCCGGTGGCGCGGGCCGCGCTGCGGGCCGGCTGCCACTACATCGACGTCACGGCGGAGCAGCCCAGCGCGCAGACGAGCTTTGCCGACCTGGATGCGCCAGCGCGGGCCGCCGGGCGGGTGGTGATGCCGGCCGCCGGCTTCTATGGAGGGCTGGCCGATCTGCTGGCCAGCGCGCTGGCCTCGGCGGGGCGCATTGACGAGATCACGGTGGCCATGGGGCTGGACCGCTGGTGGCCCACCGCGGGCACCCGCGAGACGGGCGAGCGCAACAAGGCGCCGCGCCAGGTGGTCCAGGGCGGTGCCCTGGTGCCCCTGGTCCCGTCGTCCGATGTGCCGGACTGGACCTTCGCACCGCCGCTCGGGACGTATCCGATGGTGGAGCTGCCGTTCAGCGAAACGATCACGCTCGCGCACCATCTGCGGGCCGACACGATCCGTTCGTTCCTGAACCGCTCGGCGCTCGCGGACATCCGCGATGCGGCGACGCCGCCGCCCACGGCGGTGGACGGCAGCGGCCGGTCGGCGCAGCGCTTCGAGCTGGCGGTGCGGCTTGTGCAGAACGGGCAGGCCCGCACGGCGGGCGTGCGCGGGCAGGACATCTATGCCGTGACGGCGCCCCTGGTGATCGAGGCGGCGCAGCGCCTGATGGCACCGTCGTTCCAGCGCAGTGGGGCACTGGCCCTGGGGCAGGCCGTGGACCCTGCGGACACGCTGCGCTCGCTGCACGGCCGGGCCCTGGAGGTCTTCGGCGACGCGCTGCCGCGCTGAGGCGAAGACAGGCCGGGCTCAATAGGCGGCGGGCTCAATAGGCGGCCGCCGCGCCGCCGCCGGGCGGCGCCTTCGGCCCGCTGCCGCCGAAGTGGGCCCGCAGCCTGCGTGCCGCGTTGGCGAACATCAGCACATCCACGCCCACGGCCACGAAGGTGCAGCCCAGGTCGAGGTAGCGCTGCGCCAGCGTGGGGTCGGAGGTGAGGGTGCCCGCGGCCTTGCCGCTGGCGATGATGGTCCGCATGGCGCCTTCGATGGCCGCCTGCACCTCGGGGTGGCCGGGGTTGCCCCGGTGGCCCATGGAGGCGGCGAGGTCGGCCGGGCCGATGAACACGCCATGCACGCCGTCCACGGCGCAGATGGCGCCGAGGTTGGCCAGCGCCGTGGTGGTCTCGGCCTGCACCAGCAGGCACACCTCGTCGTCCGCGATGTTCAGGTAGTCGGTGCGGGCGCTCCACTGCGACGCGCGGCCCACGGCGCTGCCCACGCCCCGGATGCCCAGCGGCGGGTAGCGCGTGGCCGCCACGATGCTCCGTGCCTGTTCGGCGGTGTCCACCATGGGCACGAGCAGGGTCGTGGCGCCGATGTCCAGCATCTGCTTGATCAGGGCCGTGCTGCCTTCCACCACGCGCACCACCGGCTGCGACGCGTGGGCGGCCACCGACTGCAGCGCGGCCAGGGTGCTGCGCACGTCATTGGGCGCGTGCTCGCCGTCGATCAAGAGCCAGTCGTAGCCACAGGTGGCGGCGGTTTCCGCCAGGTACGGGTCGGCCATGGAAAGCCACAGGCCGATTTGCGGGCGGCGGCCGGCGAGCGCGGCCTTGAAGGGGTTGTGTGCGGGCATGGGATTCCTTGTGGGAGGGGAGCTGGGCGCCGCATGCGGCGCCGCGCGAAAGCTGCGGGTCAATCGAGCCCGCCCTGGCAGACGTACTTGGTGTGCAGGTAGTCGTCGAGGCCGTGCGTGGAGCCCTCGCGGCCGTAGCCCGACTCCTTCACGCCGCCAAACGGCGCGGCCTCCGCCGCCAGCGCCCCTTCGTTGACGCCCACGATGCCCGTCTCCAGCGCATCGGCCACGCGCCAGATGCGGCGCACGTCCTGGCTGTAGAAGTACGCGGCCAGCCCGAAGGGCGTGTCGTTGGCGGCGGCGATCACTTCCTCTTCGGTGTCGAACACGGTCAGCGGCGCCACGGGGCCGAAGGTCTCTTCGCAGGCGCAGGCCATGGTGGCGTCGGCGCCGGCGAGCACGGTGGGCGCGTAGTAGGTGGCGCCCAGCTCGGCCAGGCGCCTGCCGCCCGTGAGCACCTTCGCCCCCTTGGCCACCGCGTCATTCACGTGGCGCTCGATCTTCTGCACGGCGCGGCCGTTGATCATGGGGCCGATCTGCGAGGCCGGGTCGCTGGCCGGGCCGACCTGCAGCGCCGCCACGCGCGCCGCGAGCTGGTGGGCGAACGCCTCGAACACGCGGCGCTGCACGAACACGCGGTTGGGGCACACGCAGGTCTGGCCGCCGTTCCTGAACTTGGCGGCCATGAAGCCGTCCACGGCGGCGCCGACGTCGGCGTCCTCGAACACGATGAAGGGCGCGTTGCCGCCGAGTTCGAGAGAGAGTTTCTTGAGCGTCTCCGCGCTGCGCCGCGCCAGGTGCTTGCCCACGGGGGTGGAGCCCGTGAAGGTGATCTTGCGCACGCGGCTGTCGTCGAGCCACACGTCCACCACCTCGGGCGTCTTCTCGCGCGAGGCGGTGACGATGTTGAGCACCCCCGGCGGCACGCCGGCCTCGTGCGCGAGCAGCACCAGGGCCAGAGAGGTCAGCGGCGTGTCCTCGGCGGGCTTGCAGACCACGGTGCAGCCGGCGGCCAGGGCCGGGGCGATCTTGCGCGCGATCATCGCGGCCGGGAAGTTCCACGGCGTGATGGCGGCCACCACGCCCACGGGCTCGCGCAGGGCGAACATGCGCCGGCCCGGCACAGGCGCGGGGATGACCTCGCCGTTCATGCGCGTGGCCTCTTCGGCGAACCATTCGATGTAGCTGGCGGCGTAGGCCACTTCGCCCTTGCCCTCGGCCAGGGGCTTGCCCTGCTCGCGCGAGATGAGCTTGCCCAGGTCGTCCTGGTGGGCCAGCACGAGGTCGTTCCAGCGCTTGATGATGGCGGCGCGCTGCTTGGCGGGCACCTTGCGCCAGGCGGGAAATGCGGCGTGGGCCGCGTCCAGGGCCGCCAGCGCATCGCCAGCGCCGGAGTCCGGCACGCAAGCGATGGTGTCGCCGGTGGCGGGGTCGGTCACGTCAAGCCGGGCGCCGGTGGCCACGGTCCATTCGCCACCGATGAAGTTGGCGCTGCGGATCAGCGCGGGGCGGGTGAGGGTCAGGGGCATGGTTTTCAATGAAATAGGCCGAAAGCGCTTGTTCAACAAGCGCAGGATGCTATGTTTTTGGGAGCAAATTCTCAGGACACGATTCCCAGGTGCCAGGGCACGAACTCGTGGTCGCCCAGGCCCAGGGCCTCGCTCTTGGTGGCCTCGCCGCTCGCGTGGCGCAGGATCTGCTCGAAGATCTTCCGGCCCATCTCGGGCACGCTGCATTCGCCGTCCACGATCACGCCGCAGTTGATGTCCATGTCCTCTTCGAGGCGCTGGTACATGGGCGTGTTGCTGGCCAGCTTGATGGTGGGCGCGGGCTTGCTGCCGAACATGGAGCCGCGCCCCGTGGTGAAGCAGATGAGCTGCGCGCCGCTGGCGATCTGGCCGGTGGAGGCCACGGGGTCGTAGCCGGGCGAGTCCATGAACACGAAGCCATGCTCGGTGATGGGTTCGGCGTATTCGTACACCGCGCGCAGCGGCGTGGTGCCGCCCTTCATGGCCGAGCCCAGCGACTTCTCGAAGATGTTGGCCAGGCCGCCGGCCTGGTTGCCATGGCCCACCACGCCGTTGAACTGGGCGTTCTGGCCCGCGGTGTAGCGTTCCCACCAGGCCAGGCGGTCCAGCAGCTTCTGGCCCACGGCGGGGCTGATGGCGCGGCGCGTGAGCATGAACTCCACGCCGTGGATCTCGGGCGTTTCCGACAGGATGGCCGTGCCGCCGTGGCGCACCAGGATGTCCATGGCCGCGCCCAGCGCGGGGTTGGCGGTGATGCCCGAGAAACCGTCCGAGCCGCCGCATTCCAGTCCGATCTTGAGGTGGCTCGCGCTCACGGTGCTGCGCCGCGCCTGGTTGGCGATGGGCAGCATCTCCTCGATGGCGGCGATGCCCGCCGCGATGGTGGCGCGCGTTCCGCCCACGTCCTGCATCACCAGCGTGCGCATGAGCTTGCCTTCCTGCAGCCCTTGCGACTCCACCAGGGAGGCGACCTGGTTGCGCTCGCAGCCCAGGCCCACGATGAGCACGCCCGCCAGGTTGGGGTGGCGCGCATAGCCCGCCAGCGTGCGGCGCAGCACGTCGAAGTGCTCGCTGGGCGAGGACATGCCGCAGCCGCTGGTCTGCGCGAAGGCGGCCACGCCGTCCACGTGTGGAAAGTCGGCCAGGCGCTCGGGCGTGAAGTGCGCGGCGATGTTCTTGATCACGGTGGCCGAGCAGTTCACCGACGACAGGATGCCGATGAAGTTGCGCGTTCCCACGCCGCCGTCCGCGCGCACGAAGCCCTGGAAGGTGGCGCGCTCGCCCTCGGGCACGTACGCCACGGGCCGCACGTCGGCGCCAAACGCCGGGTCGCGGTAGTGCTCCACCAGCCGCAGGTTGTGGCTGTGCACGTAGTCGCCGGGCTCCAGGTCGCGCGTGGCGACGCCGATCACGGTGTCGTACTTCTTGACCTGCTCGCCCTCGGCGATGCGGCGCGCGGCGATCTTGTGGCCCGCGGGCACCTGGGCGCGCGTGCGCACGCCGAGTTCGGGAATTTCCTGCCCCAGCGCCAGCGCCGTCTTGGCGACGAGCACGTTGTCGTGGGGGTGCAAGTGCAGCAGCGGGCTGGCGAGCAGGCCGGGGGCCGTGGGGGCGTTCATCGTGGGCCTTGTGGTGGGGGTGTGATTCTGGTGGCTGCGGGGCTCAACTGCGCATCAGCTCTCGCAGCTTGAGTTTTTCGATGAGCACGGTCTCCTTGGCGTAGACCGTGTTCACGTACTTTTCGTAGTCAGGGCCGTCCAGGTACAGCAGCGGCGCGTCGAGCTTGTCGGCCACGGCCTTGAATTCGGGGCTGGCCACGGCCTGCTTGAAGGCTTCACGCAGCCGGGCGGCGATGGCGGGGTCCAGGCCCCGGGGCGCGCCGATGCCGTTGGGAGCGTCCACCACCACGTCATAGCCGGATTCGCGCAGCGTCGGGACCTCCTTGAAGCGGGCCGTGCGCTGCTCGCCCCAGGTGGCCAGCAGGCGCAGCTTGCCGGCCTCCACATGCGGCGCCCACGAGCTGGAGTCGGCGAGCGCGTCCACGTGGCCGCCCAGCACGCCCTGCAGCGCCTCGGCGCCGCCCTTGTAGGGCACGTGGTTGAGCTGGATGCCCGCGGCGCCCGCGAACTCCTCCATGCCCACATGCGTGGCGCCGCCCACGCCGGCATGGGCATAGGTCACCTTGCCGGGGTGGGCCTTGGCGTGCTGCACGAAGTCCTTGAGCGTCTTGAACGGCGAGCTGGCGGGCACGGCGATGCCGAAGGTCTGGCCCGAGGTGCGCGCGAGGTAGGTGAAGTCCTTGCGCGGGTCGGCCTGCAGCGTGCCCAGCTGCGAGAAGCGCGTGACCGAGATCGGGATCTGGCCGACGGTGTAGCCGTCGGGCCTGGCCGAGGCCAGCGCCTTGGCGCCGATCATGCCGGACGCGCCCACCTTGTTTTCCACCGCGATGCTCTGGCCCAGCACCCGGCCCGCCACCGCGCACAGCGCGCGCATCGACTGGTCGGCCGTGCCGCCCGCGGGCCAGGGGCAGATGAAGGTGAGGGGGCGCTCGGGCCAGGCCTGGGCGAAGAGGCTGCCGGACGGGGTGGCCGTCAGTGCGCTGGCGCTCAATGCGCCCAGCACGAACTGGCGCCTTGCGATGCGGGGGGTGTTGTGCATGCCTGTCTCCTGTTGTTTGTGGGGTCGGGAGCCGCCATTGTTCAGAACCGGTGCATAACAATCCAATGAAGATATGGACTGGCTTCATTGCCTTGAAGTAATGTATCGAGCCCGCCAGAAAGAAGACCACGATGGCCAAGATCGACCGCGTACTGCGCTCCAACCTCAAGCTGCGCCACCTGCAGATGCTCGTGGCGCTCGACCAGTTCCGCCACCTGGGCCGCGCGGCGGAGTTCCTGTCGGTCACGCAGCCGGCGGTCTCCAAGACGCTGGCCGAGATCGAGCGCATGTTCGGCCTGCCGCTGTTCGAGCGCTCCACGCGCGGCACCGAGCCCACGGCCGCGGGCGCGAGCGTGGTGCGCTTCGCCCGTTCGGTGCTGGCGGGGTATGACCGCACGCGCGACGAAATCGCCGCCGAGGCCAGTGGTGCCGTGGGCCGCACCAGCGTGGGGGCCATGGTGGCGGCCACGCCGGTGCTGCTGGCGCAGGCGGTGGAGCTGCTCAAGGCGCGGTCCCGCCGCACCACGGTGCTGATCGACGAAGGGGACCTCACGCGCCTGCTGCCCAAGCTGCGCCTGGGCGAGCTGGACCTGTTCGTGGGCCGCCTGGAGCCCGGCTATGCCTCGCCCGACCTGGAGACCGAGGCCCTGTATGGCGACCCCATGGTGGCCGTGGCGCACCCCACGCACCCCCTGGCCCGCAAGCGCAAGGTCGGGTGGGCCGAGGTGGCCGCGCAGCCGTGCGTGCTGCCCCCGCCCTGGGCGTCGCTGCGGGTGAAGCTGGAACAGCAGTTCTTCGCGCACGGCCTGCACCCGCCGCAGGACATCATCGAATCGGCGTCCTTCCTGTCGCAGATCAGCTTCGTCCAGCAGCGCGGCGCCGTGGCCTTCATGGCGCGCACGGTGGGCCGGCATTACGCCGCGCAGGGGCTGGTGGCCGTGCTTGCGCTGCCCGTGCCGGTGGACCTGCCTCCCGTGGGGCTGATCACGCTGCGCGGGCAAAGGCCCACACCCACCACGGGATTGCTGGTGGAATGCTTGCGGGAGGTGGCCGCGGGCATCCAGGGAAAGGGAACGCGGCGGCCGCGGTGAAGGCGATATGCTGTCCTCATGCCGCCCGTGACTCCGGATCTCATTCCCCCGCGCGAAGACCCCGCCGACCTGCCGTCCAGGCCGGACGGGACCGGCGCGCAGCAGGACCCGGCCCTGCTGCGCCGCCTGCTGCGGGCGAAGGACCACATGGACGCCGCCTCGCACGAAGCGTGGCCGGTGAAGCGGCTGGCCCGGGTCAGCGGCGTCTCCGACGCCCATTTCGCGCGCTCGTTCCGGCAGGCCTTCGGCATTCCGCCGCACCGCTATTTGCTCACCCGGCGCATCGAGCAGGCGACCACGCTGCTGCGGGACACGGACCTTCCCATCACCGAGATCGCCTATGCCACCGGCTGGGAAAGCCTGGGCACTTTCGGCCGCACGTTCCGGGACGTCACCGGAAAAAGCCCGAGCACCCTGCGCATCGACGCCCGGCGCGAGGCGCAGCAGCTGGGCAGCGTGCCCGCCTGTTTTCTGAAGGCCGCGCAGCGCCCGGACCTTGCCACCGCAGTTTCGGAGAAGCGCCGCCGCCTGGCGGAGGGTACAAACCGGCCCTCAACCAAGGAGATGTGATGAGCCAAGGTATCGGTGTGGTGGGTGTGTATGTCAACGACCAGGACGAAGCCCTGGCGTTCTATGTCGACAAGCTCGGATTCCGCGTCCACACGGACGTGCGCAATGGTGCCTACCGGTGGCTGACGGTGCAGCACCCCGAGCAGCCGGCGTTTCAGCTCGGGCTGTTCACGCCGGGGCCGCCGATGCACGACGAGGCCACGGCCCAGGCGTTGCGCGCCATGGTGGCCAAGGGGGCGATGCCGCCGCTGGTCCTGCATGTGCGCGACTGCCGCGCCGCATACGCGCACATGCGCGCCCAGGGCGTGGAGTTCACCCAGGAGCCGGTGGACCGGTTCGGCCAGGTGGATGCGGGGTTCCGCGACCCGGCGGGCAACGGCTGGAAGATGATCCAGGCCGCGGGAGGCCCGCAATGAGCCGGGGCCAGGGCGTGCGGCGGTTTCACCGCTGGGTGTCGATGGCCTTCACGCTGGCCGTCGTCGCGAATTTCGCGGCGATGGCCCTGCGGGAGGGCAGCCCGCCGCCCTGGGTGACCTATGCGCCGCTGCCCCCTCTGGGCCTGCTGCTGCTGACAGGGCTGTACCTGCTGGCGCAGCCCGGCCTCCAGCGGTTCGGGGCGTGGTGGTCTTCTTCTGCAGGGGCACGGCAGGCTCCGCCGCCCGTGTGAACCCACGCCGGCACTGCGCGCGGCCCGGCGCAAATGCCGTGCGAGGGCACGCGCCCCGGGGGCGCGGGGCGAGGGCCTACCCCTTGGAAACCAGCGCCGCGATGGCCGCGCCCACCTGCGTGGTGTCGGCCGAGCCGCCCAGGTCCGGCGTGCGCGGCCCGCTGCGCAGGACCTCCTCGATGGCCGCCACGATCGCATCGTGCGCCTGCCGCCCCGCGCCCTGGCCCTGGGTGAGGAAGTCCAGCATCAGCGCGCCCGACCAGATCATCGCGATGGGGTTGGCGATGTTCTTGCCGTAGATGTCCGGCGCCGAGCCGTGCACGGGCTCGAACAGGCTGGGGAACGTGCGCTCGGGGTTCAGGTTGGCCGAGGGCGCCAGGCCGATGGTGCCCGTGGTGGCGGGGCCCAGGTCGGAGAGGATGTCGCCGAACAGGTTGGTGGCGGCCACCACGTCGAAGCGCCCGGGCTGCAGCACGAAGCGCGCGGTGAGGATGTCGATGTGCTGCTTGTCCAGCGTGATCTCGGGGTAGGCCTTGGCGACTTCCTCGGCGCGCTGGTCCCACCAGGGCATGCTGATGGCGATGCCGTTGCTCTTGGTGGCCAGGGTCACGTGCTTGCGCGGGCGGCTCTGGGCCAGGTCGAACGCGAACTTCAGCAGGCGGTTGGCGCCATGGCGCGAGTAGACCGATTCCTGGATCACGATCTCGCGGTCGGTGCCTTCGTACATGATGCCGCCGAGCGAGGTGTACTCGCCCTCGGTGTTCTCGCGCACCACGTAGTAGTCGATGTCGCCGGGCTTCCTGCCCGCCAGCGGGCACGGCACGCCCTCGAACAGGCGCACGGGGCGCAGGTTGATGTACTGGTCGAATTCGCGGCGGAACTTGAGCAGCGACCCCCACAGCGAGACGTGGTCGGGCACGGTGGCGGGCCAGCCGACGGCGCCGAAGAAGATGGCGTCCATGCCCGAGAGCTGGGCTTTCCAGTCGTCGGGCATCATTTTTCCGTGGGCGGCGTAGTAGTCGCAGCTGGCCCAGTCGATGGTGGTGGTCTCCAGCGGGATGCCGAAGCGCTGGGCGGCGGCCTGCACCGCGCGCAGGCCTTCGGGCATGACTTCCTTGCCAATGCCGTCGCCGGGGATGACGGCGATCTTGTAGGGGGTGTTGGTGCTCATTCGGGGTCCTTGGTGCCTGGGGAAGAGAAAGAAGGGAAAAGAAAGCCAGGGGGAATCAGCACGGATTGTTTGGCAGTGCGGCAAAAAATACAATCCGGCAACTGTGCTCATATTCTTCACACATCGTGCATAAAAATCCGGCCACCGACGACCTGCGCGTGTTCACCGTGGTGGTGCGCAAATCGAGTTTTGGCGACGCGGCGGCGGAGCTGGGCACCTCGCCCGCGTACGTGAGCAAGCGCATCCGCCTGCTGGAGCAGGAACTGGCCGTGAAGCTCCTGCACCGCACCACGCGGCGCGTGGCCGTGACGGAGGAGGGCGAGCGTGTCTTCCACTGGGCGCAGCGCATCCTGGACGACATGGATCAGTTGCTGCAGGAGGTGGCCATCACCCGGCGCGAGCCGCGTGGTCAGCTGCGGGTGAGCAGCAGCTTTGGCTTTGGCCGCCAGATCGTGGCGCCCGCGCTGTCGCGGCTGGTGGAGCAGCACCCCGGCCTGCAGGTGCGGCTGGAAGTGTTCGACCGGCTGGTGGACGTGGCCGGCGAAGGGTTCGACCTGGACGTGCGCGTGGGCGACGAGATCGCTCCGCACCTGATCGCCCGCCGTCTGGCGGACAACCACCGCGTGCTGTGCGCGGCGCCCGCCTACCTGGCGAGCCACGGCACGCCGCGCGCGCTGGCGGAGCTGTCCAGCCACGACTGCCTGGTGATCAAGGAGCGCGACCACCCGTTCGGCGTGTGGCGGCTGCGCAGCGGCGCGGTGGACGAGACGGTGAAGGTGCGCGGCCCGCTGTCGGCCAACAACGGCGAGATGGCGGTGCAGTGGGCGGTGGACGGGCGCGGCATCGTGCTGCGTTCGCTGTGGGACGTGGGGGCGCACCTGCGTGCGGGAAGGCTGGTGCAGGTGCTGCCCGACTGGCGGCAGGAGGCCAACGTCTGGGCCGTGTACCCCACGCGGCTGGACCGCTCGGCCAAGGTGCGGGTGTGCGTGGAGTTCCTGGAGGTGTACTTCCGCCAGGAAGCGGGGCGCCTGCAGGGCATGCCCGGGACGGCCTGAGGCCGGCCGGGGCTGCCATGGGCCGGCGCGGCGCGGGCGCCGCTGCCGGTGCCGCCCCACGGCGGCCCGCGCCCGCCGTTCAGCGGGTCCCGAGCAGCGCGGGCAGCTGCGCGGCCAGCGCGTCGATGACGACGCGCGTGCGCCGTGGCAGGGCGCGCGCCTGGGGCCAGACGGCGTGCAGCTCGTAGCCGAAGGGGCGCGCCTCGTCGAACACCTTCACCAGCGTGCCGGCCGCCACCGGCTCGGCCGCCAGCCACTTGGGCAGCCGCGCGATGCCCAGCCCCGCCGCCGCCGTGGCGGCCACCACTTCCAGGCTGTCGCAGCGCACGCGCGCGGGCACCGCGAACGTGCGCGGCTCGCCCGTGGCGTCATCGCGGTAGTGCCAGGGCTTGAGCCCGTCGTCGCGTCCGTAGCTGGCGAAGGCGTGGCGGGGCGCCTCGGCCTGCAGCGCCGCCCAGCTTGCCGGCCGGCCGTGCCGCGCCAGGTAGTCCGGCGCGGCATACAGGCCCATCCATTGATGCCCGAGCGGGCGGGCCGCGAGCGTGCTGCTGTCGTCCAGCACCCCGCTGCGGATGGCCAGATCGATCCGCTCTTCCACCAGGTCCACCCGCCGGTCGCTGAAGTGCAGGTCCAGCCGCAGGCCGGTGTGCTCGCGCGCCAGGCCCAGCAGCACGGGCGCGACGCAGGCGCGGCCGAACAGCGCCGGCATGCTCATGCGCAGGGTGCCCACGGGCTCGTGGCGGCCGGCCTCCACGGCGGCATCGGCCGCGTCGAGTTCGGCCAGCGCGCGGCGGCAGCGTTCGTAGTAGGCCTGTCCGTCGTCGGTCAGGCTCTGGCTGCGCGTGGTGCGGTGGAACAGCCGCACCCCGAGCCGCTGTTCCAGCCGCGCGATGCCCTTGCCCACCGCCGAGCGGGTGCGGTGCAGCCGCGCCGCCGCCAGCGCGAAGCTGCCGGCCTCCACGGCCGCCACGAAGGCCTCGATTCCCTGCAAACGTTCGTTCATTGGAGAATTTTGCTATCCAGCCATGGGAAAAATAAGAACCACTGGCATCCATGAAGCGCCAATAGCATCGAAATCCCTTTCTTTCCCTGGAACTCGACGATGCACGACACACCCGCCACCCTCCAGCGCTGGCAACTGCCCCGCTTCGGCCTCGCCCACCTGGAGCGCACCGAGGTGCCCATGCCCGCGCCCGGGCCGAGCCAGATCCTGGTGCGCACCGAGGCCGTGGCCCTCAACTACCGCGACCTGCTGATGGCGCAGGACGGCATGGGCATGCCGCTGGAATTTCCGTTCACCCCCGCCTCGGACCTGGCCGGCACGGTGTTGGCCGTGGGCGCGGGCATCACCCGCTGGCGCCCCGGCGACCGGGTGCTGAGCACCTTCTGGGGCGGCTGGCTGGAGGGCGAGCGCCCTGCCGCTGCCGTGGCCCTGGGCGCGCCGGGGCCGGGCGTGCTGGCCTCGCACGTGCTGCTGGAGGCGGACTGGGCGGTGGCCGCGCCGGCCACGCTGGGCGCCGCCGCCGCGAGCACCCTGCCCATCGCCGGGCTCACGGCCTGGTTCGCGCTGGTGGAGACCGGCCACGTGCGCGCCGGGCAGGCCGTGCTCATCCATGGCACCGGCGGCGTGGCACTGTTCGGCGTGCAGATCGCCCGCCAGCACGGGGCCGTGCCCATCGTGGTCTCGGGCGATGCGGGCAAGCGCGAACAGGTGCTCGCCCTGGGCGCCGCCCATGCGCTGGCGCGCGAGGCCGACTGGCCCGCGCAGGTGCGGGCGCTGACCGGGGGGCAGGGCGCCGACCATGTGCTGGAGACGGTGGGCGGCCCCAACCTGGGCCGGTCGATGCAGGCGCTGCGCCACGGCGGGCGCGTGTCGGTCATCGGCACCCTGGCCGGCGACACGGTGAGTGCGTCGGTCTACAGCTTCCTGCTGGGGCGGGCCACCGTGCAGGGCATTGGTGTGGGCCACCGCCGCGCGCTGGAGGACCTGGTGCGCGCGGTGGATGCCACCGGGCTGCAGCCGGTGATCGCGGGCGAGTATGGCGCCGACGAAGCGCCGGCTGCTTTCGCGCACCTGCAGCGCGGCGCGTTCGGCAAGGTGGTGGTGCGCTTCTGAGCGGGTGCGCCAAGGAGCGCGTGGATGCGATATTTCAAGTAAAAATAGCCACCGGCGCTTGTCGATCAAGCGCTGGCAGCTATTGAATTGATAGTAAATCGCCGGGTGGCGAGGCGGGCGGTCAGCCGGCGAGCGCGGCCTTGACGGCGGCGGACACCTGGCCCATGTCGGCCTTGCCGGCCAGGCGGGTCTTGACCACGCCCATGACCTTGCCCATGTCGCCCGGGCCCGCGGCGCCCAGCTCGGCCACGATGGCCTTGACGGCGGCCAGGGTCTCGTCGGCCGACATGCGCTCGGGCAGGTAGGCCTGCAGCACGGCCATCTCTGCCTTCTCCTTGTCGGCCAGGTCCTGGCGGCCCGCGCCCTCGAAGGCGGTGATCGAGTCCTTGCGCTGCTTGATGAGCTTGTCCACGATGGCGACCACGGCCGCATCGTCCAGCACGATGCGCTCGTCCACTTCCCTTTGCTTCATCGCGGCCTGCAACAGGCGGATGGTGCCCAGGCGCTCGCTGTCCTTGGCGCGCATGGCGGTCTTCATGTCTTCGGTGATCTGGTCCTTGAGGCTCATGATGGCTTCCTTTTTATGGGGTTTCAGACAGGGACGGAGGGTTTGCACAAAGCCCCTCTGGCCAGGCGCAGCGCCGCAGACAGTAGTCTTCTTGCTACGGCAAGGCGCTGCAACGACGCCAGAGGGGCTTTGTGCAAGCCCAAAAAAGCAAAAACCCGCGCTTGGCGTCCCTAGCGCGGGTTCTGGGACCCAAGCAAGAAGGCTTGGGGCCGAAGATCCATCAGTACATCTTCTTGGGCAGTTGCATGCTGCGAACGCGCTTGTAGTGGCGCTTCACGGCGGCTGCCTTCTTGCGCTTGCGCTCGGCGGTGGGCTTCTCGTAGAACTCACGGGCGCGCAGGTCGGTCAGCAGGCCGAGCTTTTCAATGGTGCGCTTGAAGCGGCGCAGGGCGACGTCAAAGGGTTCGTTTTCTTTTACGCGGATCGTAGTCATTAGCTAATGGTTTCCAAAATGTTGCCCGCAGAGGGTCTTGGGGAGATCGGGCCTCAAGACCGTGCGTGGCGGTTTCCCCGTCTGTAACTAGTATTTGGCCGACGGGGCATTGCCAGCAAAGCCGGAGATTATAGCTGAAGCGGGTTCCGCCTTGGGGTGCTTCGTGCTTCCCCCCTCTCGCGGCACGGGCGGCGGGGCTCCGCCAATCGCCCGGCACGGGCTCCCTGGCAGGGTCGCGCCGACTCTCCGGGGGGCGCGGCGTCGGCGAATCGGGCGCATCGCAGGCGGATCGGCGAAATGGCGTGGAAATTGCTTCATGTTGTAACACTCATCTTCCACCGTCGGTGGGCTGCCCGGGTCATCCGCCCGGGCGGGCCTTCGCCGCAGACACCATGGCATTCATGCACCGCGTATCGGGCTGGCTGGGCCGCCTCAGTGTGGGCCGCAAGCTCATGCTCATCTATCTGCTCGACCTGTCGGCGGTGATCTATGTCTCCAGCATCCTGATCCACGAAAAGTACGTGGCCATCGATTTCACGCGCAAGGAAATCGTGGGCACCACCTATGCGGCGGTGCTGCGCGACGGGCTCATGGGGCAGTTCCTCGATGCATCCCAGCAGCCGCCGCTCGTGGCGGACGTTCTTGAGCGGCTGGCGGGCGTGCGTGCGGCCCACGACGAGCAGCTGCATACCGAGGAGCAGGGCGAGCGCTTCAGCGGGGTGCTGCAGCAGCTGGCCGCCCACCCGCTGGCGGCCACCGATGCGCCGTCCCTCACCCGGCTGCGCAGCCAGCTGCTGCGCGACGGCCGAGAACTGCTCACCACCGTGGGCAACCAGTCCAACCTGATCCTGGACCCGGACCTGGACAGCTACTACGGCATGTCGCTGGTGGTGCTGCGCTTCCCCGAGCTGCTGCAGGCGGTGCACGACACCGTGGTGTTTCTCCATGCCGCGCCCGCGGGGCGCGGGCCGCAGTGGTCCTCCGAACTGCTCACGCTGGTGGGCCGGCTCGACGCGGTGATGCAGGGCATCGAGTCGGACTACAACCAGGCCTTCATCGCGGGCTCTCCCGAGATGCGCACGGCCCTGATGGGCCAGCGCGAGGCGCTCAAGGCCTCGCTGGAGAGCTTCCAGGCGCTGCTGCAGGGCGTGGCGGCGGGCGAATCGCGCCTGACCCTGGCCCAGGTGGGGGCGCAGCAGGCGCAGGTGCTGGGCGCCCTGCGCGATGCCTGGGCGGTGGGCATCGTCGACCTGGAGCGGTTGCTCAACCGCCGGGTGGACGGGCTGTACGCGCGCATGTGGCTGCACCTGGGCACCGCGCTCGTGCTGCTGGGCTGCATCCTCTCTCTGGTGACGCTGGTGGCCCGGCAGATCGCCAAGCCGCTGCAGCAACTGGCGCGCGTGGCCGATGAGGTGCGCAAGAGCGGCGACCACACCCTGCGGGCCCACTGGAGCAGCAGCGACGAGATCGGCCGGCTGGTCACGGCCTTCAACGACATGCTGGCCCAGCTGGACCGCGAACGCCTGCTGCAGCAGGAGCTGGCGGCCAGCGCCCGCGCGGCCGAGGCCCAGCGCGAGCTGGTGGAGGCCTTCCCCATCCCCATGGTCGTCACCTCCATCCCCGAGCACGAGGTGCTGCATTCCAACGCCCCCGCCGCCCACTGGCTCAATGACCGCAAGACCGACCCCTGGGCCGCCGGGCTGGAGCCGGGCGTGCGCGCGCGCTTCTTCCAGCGCCTGGCGGACCAGGGCTCGGTGGACGAGTTCGAGGTGCGCTGGAAGGGCAGCCCCGAGCCCTCCTGGGCGGTGCTGTCGGCGCGGCGGCTGCAGTTCCAGGGGCGCGACTCGGTGCTCACGGCCTTCACGCCCATCAACGTGCTCAAGGTCATGGAGCAGCGCCTGGAGCTGTGGGCCAAGGTGTTCGAGGCGTCGTCCGAGGGCATCATCATCATGAATGCCGACCAGCAGATCATCAGCGTGAACAAGGCGTTCTGCCGCAGCACGCACTACGACTTCTACGAGGTGCTGGGCGAAGACCTGGGCTTCCTGCTGGAGGAGTCCGGCGGCGAGCCCCTGTCCACCCAGATCCGCCGCACCATGCTCGACAAGGAGTCCTGGCAGGGCGAGGTGCGGTTTCGCCGCCGTTCGGGCGAAACCTACCCGGCCTGGCTCATGGTGTCGGCCGTGCGCGAGGGCAAGGGCGGCGGCGCCGTGGCCAACCACATCGGCATCGCCATCGACATCACGGACCGCAAGCGCAGCGAGGAACGCATCCAGTTCCTTGCGCACCACGACGTGCTCACCGAGCTGCCCAACCGCTCGCTGTGCGTGCAGCGCCTGCAGCTGGCGCTGGCGCAGTCCAGCGTCACCGGCGAGAAGGTCGCCGTGTTGTTCATCGACCTGGACCGCTTCAAGGCCATCAACGACACGCTGGGCCACCACATCGGCGACGGGCTGCTGCGCTCGGTGGCCGGGCGCCTCACGCAGGCCGTGCGCAGCCGCGACACCGTCAGCCGCCTGGGCGGCGACGAGTTCGTGGTGGTGATGCGCGACGTGGCCGGGCGCGAGGACGTGCAGCAGCTCGTGGAGCGGCGCCTCATCCCCCTCATCCGCCAGAGCCACCCGGTGGAGGGGCATGAACTCAATGTGTCATGCAGCGTGGGCATCGCCGTGTACCCCGAGGACGGCGGCGACATCGACGAGCTGATGCGCCGCGCCGATGCGGCGATGTACGAGGCCAAGACCACGGGCCGCGACATGGCGCTGTTCTATTCGGCCGAAACGGACCAGCGCGCGCTGGCCCGCCAGTCCATGGAACAGCACCTGCGCCGCGCGCTGGAGCGCCATGAGCTGAGCCTGCACTACCAGCCCCGGGTGAGCGCCAAGAGCGGCGGCCTGCTGGGGGTGGAGGCCCTGCTGCGCTGGAACAGCCCCACGCTGGGCGCCATCCCGCCCAGCGAGTTCATCCCCATCGCCGAGGAGACCGGCATGATCCGCGCGATGGGCGGCTGGGTGCTGCAGCAGGCCTGCGAGCAGTGGGCGCGCTGGCAGGCACCGCCCGCCGGCCATCCCGCCGGGCGTGCGCCGGCCCACCCGCTGTCGGACGTCTCCATCTCGGTCAACCTCTCGGCCGCGCAACTGGCGGACCCGCAACTGGTGGCCGACATCGAGGCGCTGCTGGCCCGCACCGGCATGCCCGCCCACCGGCTCGAACTGGAAATCACCGAGTCGCAGCTCATGGACAACGCCCACGCGGCCGAGCAGCAGCTGGCCGCGCTCAAGTCGCTGGGCGTGCAGCTGTCCATCGACGATTTCGGAACCGGCTACTCCAGCCTGGCCTATCTGAAGCGCTTTGACATCGACCGGCTCAAGGTCGACAAGTCCTTCGTGCACGACATGCTGAGCAACCCCGCCGACATGGCGATCACGCGGGCCATCATCGCCCTGGGCCACACGCTGGGGCTGCGCATCGTGGCCGAGGGCGTGGAAGACCTGGCCACGGCCCAGGTGCTGAGTGCGCTGGACTGCGAGGAGCTGCAGGGCTACCACTTCAGCCGCCCGCTGCCGCCCGAGGCCCTGCTCGCCTGGGCATTGCAGCACTGCGTGCTCCATGGCGCGCCAGTGCGCGGGCTGGCTTCCGAGTGCATTCAGCCAGCCTCGCTGGCCGGATGATGTCTCCTCAATGCCGCCGTGGTCCCCATCATGCGAGCCGGATGTGCAGCGCAACAGCGAGCCCGACCAGGAGGACGCCTGGCGAGAAATTGCCCAGACACAGGGAGAGGCGAGAGGTCGAACGGCCCGAAATGCGCGAGTCGGCCCGCAGGTAGGCGTCACCTTCTTCGGTGAGCAGCCACCGCACCATCACCGCGCCCCCGGCCAGCGACCCCATGCCCAGTGCCGCAAGGATCGCGATGAAGATATTCCCGGCCATGCTTGCGGCCGGTACAAGGGCGATCAGCGCGCCCGTGGCCGTGGCAGCCGCTTGCCACCTCTCCGCGCGTTCGAATCCGTCCATGCCGAGGCTCCCCATGGCTGGTAAAGCGTTTGTTTGTGTGTCTGACCGGAGTGCAGGAGCCATCCCCGGGGAGCCACCTGCACAGGCGTCCTCCGCCGCCTCAATGCGCCGCCAGCGGCAGCGCCTGCGCGCAGGCATGGGCGCTGGCCCAGGCCCACTGGAAGTTGTAGCCGCCCAGCCAGCCCGTCACGTCCACCACTTCGCCAATGAAGTACAGGCCCGGCTGCGTCTTGCACTCCATGGTCTGCTGCGACAGCACGCGCGTGTCCACGCCGCCGAGCGTGACCTCGGCTTTCTTGTAGCCCTCGGTGCCGGTGGGCGTGAGCTCCCAGCGCGCCAGCTGTTCGGCCAGCCGCGCCAGGGCCTTGTCGCTGGCCTCGTTGATGGGGCGCTGCCAGTCGGCCTCGCGCTGGGCCCAGGCGTCCGCCAGGCGGCCCGGGACGAGGGCGGCCAGCTCGTTGGCAATCAGCTTGCGCGAACGGGCCTTGCCCTGCGCCAGCGCGGCGGGCAGATCCACCGTGGGCGCGAGGTCGATGGCCAGCGGCGTGCCCTCCTGCCAGTAGCTGGAGATCTGCAGCACGGCCGGGCCTGAGAGGCCGCGGTGGGTGAACAGCAGGTCTTCGTCGAAGGCCATACGGGCTTTCTTGGCACCGGTGCTGATTTGCACCGGAAGCGCCAAGCCCGCGAGTTGCGCATACGGCGCCCAGCCCGCGCCATCAAAGGTCAGCGGCACCAGACCCGGGCGGCGTTCGATGAGCGGGATGTTGAACTGCTGCGCCAGCCGGTAGCCGAAGTCGGTCGCGCCGATCTTGGGAATGGACAGCCCGCCCGTGGCGATCACCAGCGAGCGCGCCCGCACCGGGCCCCGGTCGGTATCAATTTGATAGCTGCCAGCGCTTGATGGATCAGCGCCAGGGGCTGAAAACACTATATTCTTGACCGCACAAGGCTGCCAGTGCGTCACCTGGCCCGCCGCGCACTCGGCCAGCAGCATGGCGATGATGTCCTCGGCCGAGCGGTCGGCGAACAGCTGGCCCTTGTGTTTTTCGTGGAACGCGATGCCGTGTTTTTGTACCAGCGCGATGAAGTCGGCGGGGGTGTAGCGCGAGAGCGCCGAGCGGCAAAATTGCGGGTTCTGCCCCACGAAGTGTTTGTGGGGCGCGGCGGGATCGAGGTCGCGGTTGGTGAAGTTGCAGCGCCCGCCGCCCGAGATGCGGATCTTCTCGGCCACCTTCTCGGCATGGTCGATCAGCAGCACCTTCAGGCCCCGCTGGCCCGCCTGGGCGGCGCAGAACAGGCCGGCGGCGCCGGCGCCGATGATGACTACGTCGAATGGAGGGGAGGAAGCGTGGGGCACGGTGGGGCGAAGGCGGCGTTGGCGGGCCGCCATTGTCGCCGCAGCGTTCGCACGGGGCGGGTAGGCCCCTCGAACCGGTGCCTATTGCCGGTACACGCCACCCGAGCCCACCACCGCGATGTCCACGAAGTTCGAGCCGTGGTGGTTCTGTGCGCTGAACTGGTAGCCGTAGCCGCCCAGGTCCAGGTTGCCCAGCCCCTGCATGGCCTGCACCAGACTCGCGCGCGTCACGCCGGGCCCCGCTGCGCGCAGGCCCTCGATGAGCACGCGCGCATCCATGTAGCCGGTGTAGCGGTCGTAGTCCACGGGCTTGTCGTGGCGCTTCATCGACGCCTGGAAGTCCCGCGTGAGCGCGATGGTCGGCCGGCTGGGCGAGGGGCCCGTGCGTGCCACGGCCAGGCCGCGCGCGTCTTCGCCCAGCGCCCGCAGCACCGCCGAGCCCGCGCCCAGCGACAAGGTATACACCGGCACGCCCAGGTGTGCGCGGTTGGCGCGCACGTACGCCACCACCGGAGGGCCCGCCGCCACCAGCAGCACGGCCTGTGGCTTGTGCGCGGCCAGCGCCTTGGCGGCATCGGCGGCGTCCTGGCCTTTGGGGTCCAGCGCGTGCGAGCCCGCCATGGTGGCGCCTTCGGCCGCGATCGTTTTTTCAACCAGCGGCAGCAGCAGCTTGCCGAAATCGTTGTTCTCGTAGGCGACGGCAATGCGCAGGGTCTGCACCGCCACCAGGTTGCGCACGATCCTGACCAGCTCATCGGCATAGCTGGCGCGCGTGGTGAACAGGTACGGGTGCTGCTGCGCGCGCACCGCCGGGCTGCCGGTGTACACGGAGATCAGCGGCAGCCTGGCCTGCGCGAGGTAGGGCAGCAGCCCGATGACCTGCGAGGTGCCCGACACGCCGAACAGGGCCACCACGCCTTCTTTTTCACTCAGCTGCACGGCGTTTTCCAGCGTGCGGCGCGGGTCGAAGCCATCGTCCATGGTCACCAGGCGGATCTTGCGTCCCCCGATGCCGCCCTTGGCGTTGGCGTCCTCGATGGCGGCATCCTGGCCTTCATGGATGGGCTGCAGAAACGGTGCCATGCCGCCCGACAGCGCGGTGGACCTGCCGATCAGGATGTCGCCCCTCACGTCTGCGCGGGGCTGCGCCTGGGCCATGGCCGGCAGTGGCGACAGCGCGGCGGCGGCCCAGCACAGCAGGGTGCGGCGGCGTGGGCCGAAGGGGGCGCGGGCGGCGCTGGCGGCAAGGGCGAGGCGGGCGTCGGAGGGCGGCACAACGGGCATGGGGTCTCCAGGGGCGGCAGGGGGAGCCCATGGTAGGAAGGTTGCCGCGCGGGCGGCCACGGGGTTTCCCCGCAAGCACCGTCGCCCGGGGGACTGGCCGCGCGGGGCGTTAGCATGCGCCATCCATCCGCCAAGGACTGTTCCATGAATCCGATCCGCTATGCCGCCTGCGCCCTGCTGCTGCTGGGCTTTCTGGCCCCGGCCTGGGCCATCAACAAATGCACGGACGCCGATGGCAAGGTGTCGTTCCAGGACGGGCCCTGCCCGGGCCAGGGCGAGAAGGTCGAGGTGCGGCCCGCCATGCAGGGCGCCACCCCCGTGCAGCCTGCCCCTTCCACCGCGAAGGAAGGCGCTTTCGGCGCGACCTGGCAGCGCAAGCACTATCTGCAGAACCAGGGCGTGCCCCAGGCGCGCGCGGCCGTCGAGCGCAGCCAGCAGGAATGTGCGGCCACGGCGCCGGATACCGCCGTGGCCCACGCCGGCCCGCTGCGGCGCAGCACCCTGGCCTCAGGCTCCCAGTTCGCGCAGGAGCGCGCCGCCGGTGCCGACAAGGACAAGGCCGCGTGCGAGGCGCGAACCAACGAGCTGCGCAACCAGCTGAAGTCGCTCGAAGCCGAGCTCGGCAAGCCGTAGTGCGTCGGACGAACCCGCCTCACCCTTTCCAGGTGAACGGGAACTTGAACTGCTTGACGAACCCGTTGGGCACGTAGTCGCCCAGCACGCCATAGTGCTCGGGCCAGAGCTTGGTGCTTTTCACGGCGGTGCCGAACAGGTAGTCGAGAAAAGCAAAGTGCGCCGCGTAGTTCTTGTCCAGCGCCTCCTGGTCCTGGCTGTGGTGCCAGTGGTGGAAGTTGGGCGTGACCAGCACGTAGCGCAGCGGCCCCAGGCGCACGCTCACGTTGGCGTGGTTGAACACCGCCTGGAAGCCGACGACCACGATATAGGCGTCGATCACTTCCTTGGAAAAGCCCAGCACGTAGATGGGCGCGAGCACCAGGGTGCGCGTGATCAGCAGCTCCAGGATGTGCTGGCGCGAGCCGGCCATCCAGTCCATGCTTTTCACGCTGTGGTGCACGGCGTGCAGGCGCCACAGCAGCGGCACCTCGTGGTAGGCGCGGTGTGTCCAGTACTGCACGAGATCGGCCACGAGCACGATGAGGAACAGCGCCACCCAGAAGTTCAGGCCCTGCACCCAGCCGCGGATGCCGTCGTTGGCGGCCCAGCCGAAGAACTTGTGCACCAGCAGGTTGGTGGCCAGCAGCACGAAGCCCACCACCATGTGGTTCACGATGAAGTGGTGGAAATCGGTCTGCCACTCGGCGCGGAAGATGGGCTGGTCCTTGCGCAGCGCGAACAGCTTCTCGATGAAGATGAAGATCAGCGAGCTGCCCAGCAGGTCGAGGATGAACCAGTCCAGGCCGATGTAGGGCGTGTTGTCGGGAAAGTTCGGGTCCACCTCCACCTTGTGGCCGCCCAGGAAGGCGGCCAGCGCCACCATGGCGAAGGCAAACGTGGCCAGCCAGCGCGAGCGGTTGAACAGGATGTTGACCAGCGAGATGCCGCCCGCGATCGCCATGGCCGCCAGCATGATGGTGCGGATCACCGTCACGTCGTAGCTCTTGCGCAGCTGTGGCGTGGTCAGGTATTCGGGGAAGTGGAAGGCCAGCACGCCCAGGAAGCACAGGATCGCGAGCGTGAGCGCGATCACGCCCGACACCAGTCCGCGCCCCGTGCGCAGCGCGCCGTGGCTTTCGGTGAATTCATTGAGCTTGTCGATTTCGAGCATGTTTTCCCTCCGGCACCAGGTGCCTTGAACTGGCTTGTGTGGCGGGAGTGTAGCGGCCGTGGCGTTGTGCCGCCGAGACGGTGCGGCCCCTAGAATCGCGGCATGAACATCCCTTCCCACCAACTCAGCATGACCGTGCTCATGTCGCCCGACATGGCCAATTTCTCGGGCAATGTGCACGGTGGCGCCATTCTCAAGCTGCTGGACCAGGTGGCCTATTCGTGCGCCAGCCGGTATTCGGCGTGTTACGTGGTCACGCTCAGCGTGGACCAGGTGATGTTCCTGCAGCCCATCCATGTCGGTGAGCTGGTGACCTTCCTGGCCAGCGTGAACTACACGGGGTCATCGTCCATGGAGATCGGCATCAAGGTGGTGGCCGAGGACATCCGCTCGCAGGTGGTGCGCCATGTGAACAGCTGCTTCTTCACCATGGTGGCGGTGGATGAATCGCGCAAGCCGGTGACGGTGCCGGCGCTGTCGCCGTCCACGGCCGACGAACGCCGCCGCTGGGAAGCGGCCCTGCTGCGCAAGGCGCTGCGCAAAGAGCTGGCGCAACGCTTCCAGCAGGTGCGCGAGTCGGCGGGCACCTGACGGCTTGATGGACGGGCTGGCTGGCGGTATGCGCGCCGCCGCGCGACGGCGGCGCGGGGTGATGATCAGCGGACGGCGCAGAAGCCGAATTCGGCCGCCGCTCCGGGAGAGAGCGTCTTGTTCCAGTCCACGCCAGAGGCGTTGAGGTTGCTGCCCGCCTGGGACCAGGTGGCGTTCCACAGGTTGTTGACGGTGCCGCTCACCGGGACGGTGATGGCCCAGTTGCCCTGGGTGGTGCCCGTGTTCACGATCTGGACCCGCTGGCAATAGCCGGAACCCCAGTCGCTGTCCGTCGTCTGCAGGACGGAGAAGTTCGCGGCCGGGGTGGGCGTTGGCGTCGGGGTGGGGGTCGGAGTCGGCGTAGGGGTTGGTGTGGGCGCCGGGGTGGTTGCATCGCCCCACAGCCGTTGCAGCAACTGGACCTTGTCGGCGCGCACGGTGGTCCAGTCGTCATCGAGAATGCCGCCGGTGTCGCCACTGTTGGGGTTCCACGACCAGTAGAAGCCGCTGCGCATGCCCTTGCCGACCATGTAGTCCACCAGCGCGTTCTGCCACAGCACGTCGCGCGCATCGCCACGGCCCAACTTGCCGCCGAACTCGCCCAGCATCACGGCATAGCCCGCCTGCACGAATTGGCCGAAATGCTGGTCCCAGATGGCCGGCATGTTGCTCGGGAAGTTGGAGGCGTTGAAGTAGGGCTGCACGTAGACATCCGGCCCGTAGGTGTGCGGCGCCAGCAGCAGGCGGTTGGCCGGGATGTTCAGCGGCGTGCAGGCCAGGGGTTCCAGATTGCCGCCCCAGAAGTGCGCGTTGCCACCCGAGCAGCTGGGGTTTTCGCCGATGCCTTCCACCGCGATCAGCCACTGGGGCGCCACCTGCAGCACGGCCGCCGCGGCGCGCTCGGCCGCGCGGTTCCAGTCGGTGGCGTTGTTGCCGGTGCCCCAGGTGGCCGCGCCGTGGGGTTCGTTCTTGATGTCGATGCCGATCACGCCGGGCACGCCCGCATAGCGCTGCGCCACAAAGGTCAGGTCGCTGATCCACTGCTGCTCGCTGTAGCCCGGGGTGTACCAGAGCTCGCTGATGGTCTGGCAATCGGGGGTGTGGTGGTCCAGCAGCACATACATGCCGCGGTTGCTCAGCTCGCCGACGACCTTGTCCATCACCTGGATGGCCGACAGGCCCTGCAGGTCGGCATTGCGGCCGTAGTCGATGCTGCTGGGCGTGGCGGAGCCATGCAAGGTGGCGGGGCAGAAGGGCAGGCGCACGGCGTTGAAGCCCTGCGCCTGCATCTGCGTGATCATGTCGGTCCAGTTGCGTGCCCACAGGCCGTGCACCACATGGTTGTTGGTCTCGAAGCCAAACCAGTTCACGCCGCGCAGCTGGATGGCCTTGCCCGCACCGTCCAGCACCTTGCCGGCGTTGATTTCGTAGCTCCAGGCCGCGCTGGCGCTGGCCAGCAGGCAGCCGGCCAACGCCAGGCTCTTGCACAGGGTGGTGATCTTCATGGCTCGCGCATCTCCCGAAAATGGTGTTGTGTCTGGCAGTCAGCGGGAAGGCCCCTGGCGGGCGGGCCTGCGCTCTCGCAGTGTGGGCGCCCCGCGCACCGGCGGCGTTTCCATGGATGCCAATTGTAAGAGGCTGTTCGCGGTCTTCCGGGACGTTCGCGCCATCTTTGCGGAATGGGGGTCAGGCCGCGTTGCGGGTGCGGCCTGCCAGCGACACGGCCTGCAGCGAAAGGCCGTCGATTTCATGGGTGATGCCCGAAAGCACGTTCGCCACCACGGCAAATTCCCGCCCGTGCTGGCCCGCGCGCGCCGCCATGACCTGCGCATTGAAACTGACCACCTTGGCCTCGCGGGCCACCGTCTGGATGGACTCCACGATGCCCGCCAGTTCCTTCATGAGGGTTTCGGACTGGGCCTTGCCCACCTGGTCGAACACCGTGGTGGCGGTGTTGAGTGCCTCCAGCACGCCGTCGGTGGCCTCCACCAGCCGCGCGAGCACTTCCTCGACGCGTGGGCTGCGGCGCTCCGTCAGGTCCAGCGCGGTGGCGACCTGCTGGGCAAAGGCATCGATGACGGTGCCCACGCCTCCGGGCTGCCCATACACCTTGCGGATGCGGTCGGCGTCGGGAGCGTTGAAATGGCGGGGCGTGTCCACCAGCCGGGCCTGGCTGGCGGTGAACAGGGCCAGGGTGCCGCGCGCGGCCTTCAGGTGCAGGTCGCTGCCGCCGGCGGCCAGCACGGTTTGCAGCACCATGCGCTGGGACAGCATGCGCTGGCGGGCGGCGAGGTTGACCAGCGACATCTCGGCATCGCGTGCCGCCGGTGGCGAAGGCATGGGCAGGGTGGAAGGCGGTGCGGACGTGCCCGGGCGTGGGGAGAGGGAATAGGCTGCCATGGTGGTCCTTGTGCTCATTGCATTCAGATACATACTTCAAGCAATAGCCGGGCCAGCGCGTGGCCGCCGGATGGCCGCCGTGCGGGGGAACGATGGGACCGCCAGCGGTGTGCCGTTGGCCGTGGGGCGCACGGTGCGGCGGCCCCGGCCGGGACCGTGGGGAGGCGGCGTGGCGTCCTCGGCCTACACGGCGCGGCGCGCCAGGGGAGCGTCCTGCGATGCCAGGGCCACGCCGCGCACCACATCGCCCACCACGATCACCGACGGGCTGGCCAGCCCTTCGTGGGTGATGGTGGCATGCAGCGCTCCCAGCGTGGTGACGGCCTGCCGCTGGTGCGGCAGGCTGGCGTGCTGGATGATGGCCACGGGGGTGTCGGCCGGCAGGCCGGTGAGCAGCTCCTGCTCGATGGTGGCAGCGCCACTCACGCCCATGTAGATCACCAGCGTGAGCCTGGCGTCGCGGGCCGTGGCGGCCAGCTGGCGCCAGTCGGTGCCCGCGTCGCCGGGCTTGGCGTGGCCGGTGACAAACACCACGCCGTGGGCATGCTCACGGTGGGTGAGCGGTGCGCCCAGCGAGGTCAGGCCCGCCAGGCCCGCCGTGATGCCGTTGACCACGGTGACGGGCACACCGGCGGCGCGCAGGTGCTCCACTTCTTCACCACCACGGCCAAAGATGAACGGATCGCCACCCTTGAGGCGCACCACGTTCTCGCCTTCGTTCACCGCCATCAGCATCAGCTTTTCAATGAAGGCCTGGGGGGTGCTCTTGCAGCCGCCGCGCTTGCCCACGTAGATGATGCGTGCCGTGGGAGATGCGTGGGCCACGATGGCATCGCTCACCAGGTCGTCCACCAGCAGCACGGTGGCTGCCTGGATCGCCTTGAGGGCCTTGATCGTCAGCAGCTCCGGGTCGCCCGGGCCCGCGCCGACCAGCGTGCAGCTGCCGCCGGTGCCCAGGTGGGGCTTGGAGGGGGGCAGGGTGGCGGGGGGTGTGGGGCGGCTCATGGGGATGTCTCCGAAACTGTTTGATCGGCAAGTTGCAAGATATGTTCCACCTGGCGCGCAATCGCGGGTGGAACCGGCAACTCACCCGCCAGCACGCGGCGCGTGTAGGTGGCGGTCGTGGCGACGTCGATCTCGGCCGGCAGGCCCGGCACCTCGCTGGCCGTGCCGGGCTGCTGCGCTTCCAGCACCTTGTGCACGCCGTTCACGAAACCGTCGTAGCGGGGCGTGCGGCGGGGGTCGGTGGCGACCTCGCCTTCCAGGCCGCGCGAGAGCAGCGCGCTCATGCCCAGCGTGTGGAAGGTGGTCTGCAGCATCTCGAAGTATTCAGGATGGGTGTAGGCCGTGACCACCACCGAGGGCCCCGCGCACGGGCTCATCAGCTTGACCACGCTGTGCCCGGGGTTGCGCAGGCCCACCACCTCGCGCACGGCCAGCAGGCGCGCCAGGCCCGCGTGCAGGTGCTGGGTATGGATGTGGCGCACGCTGCCGTTTGCTATTTTTTCAGGAGCTGTCAGCGCATGTACATCCAGCGCCAGCAGCACATCCGATGCCAGAATGCGGCGCGCCTCGGTGCGCATGCCATGCAGCAGCACGGGCAGGCCCTCGCGCGCCAGCAGCAGGGCCAGCAGCGGCGTCAGCACGGGCAGCTTGCGCGCACCGTTGTAGCTGGGCAGCACGATGAGCGGTCGGTCGGTGGCGGGCAGCAGGGCCAGGCGCTGGTGCGTGGCATCGAGAAAGCCGCACATCTCCTCGGACGTCTCGCCCTTGATGCGCATGGCCAGGCAAAAGGCGCCGATCTCCAGGTCGCTCACCTGCCCATCCAGCACCTGGCCGAACAGATCCGTGGCCTGCGCGCGCGTGAGCGGCTTGGCGCCGCGCGCGCCGCGCCCGATCTCCTTGATGTACTGACTGATGCCCATGGTATTTTTTTGCGGGACTTGTACTTGTGAAACAGGGCTCCAGCGTCGTTATTTCGGCTTGCCGTACAGGCGTACTGTCTGCGCCGAAAATGCCTAGCTGGAGCCCTGTTGCACAAGTCCTTGTGGGGGTTCTAGGGGGAACTGAGCCGCTATTTTCCTGCAACCCAGAGAACTTTTGGTTATATGGTGGCCTGCGCCAGGGGCTTGGCCGCCAATGGGCCGGTGGCGCGCACCATGCGCTTGAGTTCGGGCAGGCACGAGCCGCAGTTGGTGCCGCAGAGCAGCTTGCCTTGCAGCTGGGCCAGGCGGTCGTCGTCGGTGCCGTGGCAGCGCGCCAGCTCGGCGGTGATGGCGGTGTCCGTCACGTTGAAGCAGGTGCACACCGATTTGCCGCGCGACTGCACGGCCACGGGGGCCTTGGCGCCGGGCACCAGCAGCAGGCGGCCGTAGGTCTGCGCGGGCAGTTCTTCCTGCAGCAGGGTCTTGAGCCAGCCCTCGGCGCTGGTGTCGCCCGCCAGCACGATGCCTTCGAGCGTGGTGGTGTCACCGTGGCGTGCCAGCCGCGCGGCGCGGCGCTGGCCGCGTTTCTTGTCGGCGTAGCGCAGCGTGTCGGTGGTGGCCAGGCCCATCAGGGCTTCGATGTGTTCCACCGTGGCGTCCGGCGGGGCTTCGTGCGCGGCGGCGCGCAGCAGCACACCCACGCGCTCGCGCCCGGGTTCGCCCAGCGGCGTGTTGTTGCTGAAGGGCACGCAGCTGGCAAACGGAAACTGCGCCATCAGCGCGGACAGCGCCTCGCGCGTGGCCTGGGCGCTGCTGGCGGGCAGCCAGGCCATGGCCAGCAGCGTCCAGGGCAGCTCGGCCTTGAGCACCTTCACGGCCGCGTGCTTGAGCTCAGGCTGCTTGGACGTGGGGCAGTAGGCCGAGGTGGTGAGTGCGTTCACGCCCGCCAGCCGCTCGCCGGTGGACGAGCAGCCGCTCAAGAACTCGCTGCCCCAGTGCATCGCCATGAAGGCCTGCGACAGGCCCACCGTGGTGTCGGCCTGCGCGGGCACCACGATGGTGCCGCGCTTGCTTGTCACATAGACCAGGTCGCCGTTCTTCAGGCCGCGCCGCTCCATGTCCTGCGGGTGCAGCTGCACGCTGGGCTCGGCCACGTGGCCGAAGAGGCGTCCGAGCGTGCCGGTGCGTGTCATGCCGTGCCACTGGTCGCGCAGGCGGCCCGTGGTCAGGCTGAAGGGGTAGCGCGATTCGCGTTGTTCGGCCGTGGGCAACCAGGCGTGCGGGGCAAAACGTGCGCGGCCGTCGGCGGTGGGGAACACGCCGTCTTCGTACAGGCGCGCCTTGCCGGTGGTGGCGCCCTCGGGCAGCGGCCACTGTTGTGGCCCTTGGGATTCGAGCATCTCCCACGACAGGCCGGTGATGTCCAGGTCGCGCCCTCGCGTGCTTTCGCGGTGCTCGTTCCACACGGTTTCGGCGCCCTGGTCGGCGTCGCCAGTGGCGTAGGGGAACAGCGTGGGCTGGCCGGGGCGCAGGCGGGCCTCCAGCTGGTGCGCGAACTGCACCGCTATGGCCCAGTCGTGGCGTGTTTCGCCGGGGGCGGGCACGGCAGAGCGCACGCGCGAGATGCGGCGCTCGCTGTTGGTCACGGTGCCGGTTTTTTCACCCCAGGTGGTGGCGGGCAGCAACAGGTCGGCGTACTGCGCGGTGGCGGCGGTGGCAAAGGCCTCCTGCACCACCACGAACTCGGCGCGCTGCAGCGCGCGGCGCACGGTGGCCTGGTCGGGCATGCTCTGCGCGGGGTTGGTGCAGGCGATCCACAGGGCCTTGATCTCGCCGTCGGCAGCGGCCTGGAACATCTCCACGGCCGTCTTGCCCGGCTTGCTGGGCACATCGGCCACGCCCCACAGCGCGGCCACTTCGGCGCGGTGCTGCGGGTTGGTCAGGTCGCGGTGGGCGCTGAGCAGATTGGCCAGGCCGCCCACCTCGCGCCCGCCCATGGCGTTGGGCTGGCCGGTCAGGCTGAACGGGCCCGCGCCGGGCTTGCCGATCTGCGCGGTGGCCAGGTGCAGGTTGATGAGCGCTGCGTTCTTGGCCGTGCCGCTGCTGCTCTGGTTCAGGCCCTGGCAGTACAGGCTGAGCGTGGCTTTGGACTGCGCAAACCACTTGGCGGCGGTGGTCAGGTCGGCCACCGAAATGCCACAGGTCTGCGCCACGCGTTCGGGTGTGTAGTCGCGCACCAGGGCCTTGAGTTCGTCGAAGCCCGTGGTGTGCGCGCCGATGAAGGCGGCGTCGATCCAGCCTTCCCACAGCATGATGTGCAGCATGCCGTTGAACAGCATCACGTCGCTGCCGGGCTGGATGGGCAGGAACAGGTCGGCCATGCCGGCCGTGTCGGTGCGGCGCGGGTCGGCCACGATGACCTTCATGCCGGGGTTGGCGGCGCGCGCGTCCTCGATGCGGCGGAACAGGATGGGGTGCGCCCAGGCCGCATTGCTGCCCACGATGAACAGGCACTGCGCGTGTTTCACGTCGTCGTAGCAGGCGGGTGGTGCGTCGGCGCCCAGCGTCTGCTTGTAGCCCGCCACGGCGCTGCTCATGCACAGGCGCGAGTTGGTGTCGATGTTGTTGGTGCCGATCAGGCCTTTGGCGAGTTTGTTGAAGACGTAGTAGTCCTCGGTCAGCAACTGGCCGCTCACGTAGAAGCCCACGGCGTCGGGGCCGTGCTGCTGGATGGTGTGGGCAAACTTCTCGGTGGCCAGGCCCAGGGCCGTGTCCCATGAGATGGCGCGTGGAGCATCGCTGCGCTGCAGACGTTGCTGCGGCTGCAGCAACCGGGTCTGCAGCGTGATGGGGCTGCTGGCGGTGAGGTGCAGGGTCGAGCCCTTGGTGCACAGGCGGCCAAAGTTGGCGGGGTGGTCCGGGTCGCCCCGCACGCCGGTGATCTGGGGGCCGTCGCTTTCGATGATCACGCCGCAGCCTACGCCACAGTAGGGGCAGGTGGATTTGGTTTCTTGCATGGCGTGGATTCCGGTGTTTTTGTGCTCCAGCGCTTGTGTGGTAAGCGCTGAAAGCTATGAATTTGTTAGCGTTTTCGGGCGACAGGCCTTCTGGCGCGGAGCTGGCTCCGGGGCTTCTTCTTCACGCCGCCACGCCGCGCCGCGCGGGCCCGGCCAGCGGCCGTGCCAGGTCCAGCGCGTGCGAGGCCAGTTCCGTGGCGTCCAGGTACACGCTGCCGTCTTCCACCTTCACGGCGAAACGCGGCGTGCAGCCTTCGTCGGGCGCCGAGGCCTGGCCGTCGCACAGGCCGATGGTCCAGTTGTGCAGCGGGCACGCCACGTGGGTGCCAAACACGATGCCCTGCGACAGCGGGCCGCCCTTGTGCGGGCAGCGGTCCAGCAGCGCGAACACGCCGCCGGCATCGTTGCGGAACACGGCCACGTCCAGGCCCTGGGGGCGCGCCACGCGGCGCGAGCCCAGCTCGGGGATGTCGTCCACGCGGCAGATCAGCTTCCAGTCGGCGGGGGTGGTCGTGGTCATGGTCATGGCGATGATTCCTTCGATTTTTTTTGTGTTGCGGGGGCGTGGGGCCGTGGGACGGGGTACCGGACGAACAGCCGGGCTCAGGCGGAAAGCGCGGCGTACAGGCCGGTCACGCGGTCCATGCTGGAGAGCAGGTTCTCGCTGGCCACGAACACCTCGGCCACCTGGCGGTTCACGTTGCCGCCGCCCTGCATGCGCTGCAGCGCGGCGTCGAAAAAAACCCACTGCCCGTCGGCCAGCTGCAGCTCCTGGCGGATGCGGCTGGTGGCCTGGGGGGCGTTGCGCAGCAGCTCGGTGGCGGCGATGAATTCGCCGCGCGCCTTGGCGATCTCGGTGGTGGCGGTGGCCGCGTCCACGGGCAGCATGGCGGCCAGGTAGAACTTGGCCATGCGCTGGCTCAGCATGCGCTGGCGGCCCGCAACGTTGACCAATTGGCCCACGGGCTTGCCCAGCGCGGCTTCGTACTGCGTGGTGCCCTGATGGGCCAGGGCCAGCACCTTGGCATCGGCCTGCAGCATGGCGCTGGCGTTGTCGGCGGACGAGGTTTCGGCCGCCAGCGTGACCTTGTGGGCGGCCCAGGCGGTTTCCAGCTTCACATAGGTCTCGCGGATGGCGGGCGAGGGCGCAAAGGCCTTGAGCTCCGCCAGCTGGCGCTCGAACAGCGCGATGGACTGGCCCAGCACCTGGCGCGCCGTGGGCGTGTCGGCCTTGTGGGACAGGGCCAGCCAGGCCTTGCCCACGCGCTGGCTCAGCATGCGCTGGCGCCCGGCCTTGTTGATGGCGTCGTTGAGGTCGGTGACCTGGGCGTGGGCGTTGCCCAGCGGGGCCAGGGCGCCGCAGGCCGCGGCGGTCAGGAGGGTTCTGCGTTGCATGGGATGTGCTCCGTGGGGACTCAGGCGCCCAGGGGGGCGAATTGGCGGGTGTCCACCGCCGCCTTGTCGAACTCGAACCAGGGGTCGGGCTCGCCGTCGAGCGCGAACTGCAGCTGCTCCCACAGGGCCTTGCGGCCTTCGTGGTCTTCGAGGATGCGTTTTTTGACGTAGTCCAGGCCCACGCGGTCCACGTAGTGCACGGTGCGTTCCAGGTACCAGCCCTCCTGGCGGTACAGCTCGCAGAACGCGCCCGTGTACTCCAGCACTTCCTCGGCGGTCTTGAGCTTGGTGAAGAAGTGCGCCACCTCGGTCTTGATGCCGCCGTTGCCGGCCACGTACATCTCCCAGCCCGAGTCCACACCGATGATGCCCACGTCCTTGATGCCGGCCTCGGCGCAATTGCGCGGGCAGCCGCTCACGGCGAACTTGACCTTGTGCGGGGCGTACATGCGCCACATGGCGCGCTCCAGGTCCTTGCCCATCTGCGTGCTGTCCTGGGTACCCATTCGGCACCACTCGCTGCCCACGCAGGTCTTCACGGTGCGCAGGGCCTTGGCGTAGGCGTGGCCGCTGGGCATGCCGATGTCCTTCCACACATTGACCAGGTCTTCCTTCTTCACGCCCAGCAAATCGATGCGCTGGCCTCCCGTGACCTTGACGGTGGGGATCTTGTACTTGTCCACCGCGTCGGCGATGCGGCGCAGTTCGTCGGCCGTGGTCTCCCCCCCCCACATGCGCGGGATGACGCTGTAGGTGCCGTCTTTCTGGATGTTGGCGTGGCTGCGTTCGTTGATGAAGCGGCTTTGCGGGTCGTCCTTGGCCTCCTTGGGCCAGGTGCTGATGAGGTAGTAGTTGACCGCAGGGCGGCAGCTGGCGCAGCCGTTGGGTGTCTTCCATTCCATGAACTTGAACACGTCGGCGATGGTCACCAGCTTGGCTGTGCGGATCGCATCGCGCACGGCCTGGTGGCCGTGGTCGGTGCAGCCGCACATGGCCTTGGTCTTGGGCGTGGCGCTGTAGTCGCCGCCCGCTGTGAACATGATGATCTGCTCCACCAGCCCGGTGCATGAGCCGCAGGAGGCGCTGGCCTTGGTGTGCTTGCGCACTTCATCCAGCGTGAACAGGCCTTTTTCCTTGATGGCCTTGCAGATGGAGCCCTTGGTCACGCCGTTGCAGCCGCAGACCTCATCGCTGTCCTGCATGGCGGCAGCCTTGCTCTGGCCCTGGTGGCCGGTGTCGCCCAGATGCGATTCGCCGAACATGAGCTTGTCGCGCAGGTCGGTCACGCTGCGGCCGTCGCGCAGCAGCTTGAAGTACCAGCTGCCGTCCACCGTGTCGCCATACAGGCAGGCGCCCACCAGCTTGTCGTCCTTGATGACGAGTTTCTTGTACACACCGCCGAAGGGGTCGCTCATCACGATTTCCTCGGTGCCTTCACCGCCCTGGAAGTCGCCGGCCGAGAACAAGTCGATACCGGTGACCTTGAGCTTGGTGGAGGTCAGCGAGCCCTGGTAGCGGCCGATGCCGAACTCGGCCAGGTGGTTGGCCAGCACCTTGCCCTGCTCGAACAGCGGGGCCACCAGGCCATAGGCAATGCCCCGGTGCGCGGCGCATTCGCCCACGGCGTAGATGCGTGCGTCGGTGGTGGTCTGCAGCGTGTCGCTCACCACAATGCCGCGGTTCACGTGCAGACGCATCTTTTCAGCCAGCGCGGTGTTGGGACGGATGCCCACGGCCATCACCACGAGGTCGGCGGGCACCTCGGTGCCGTCCTTGAATTTCACACTGGCCACGCGGCCATCGGCGTTGCCCACGAGTTCCTGCGTCTGCGCACCGATCAGGAACTGCATGCCGCGCTGCTGCAGCGAATCCTGCAGCATCTTGCCCGCCACGTCGTCCAGCTGGCGCTCCATGAGCCAGCCCGCCACGTGCACCACGGTGACCTGCATGCCGCGCTTCATGAGGCCGTTGGCGGCCTCCAGGCCCAGCAGGCCGCCGCCGATGACCACGGCGTGTTTGTAGGTGGCGGCGGCGTCGATCATCGCCTGGGTGTCGGCGATGTCGCGGTAGGCCAGCACACCCTTCAAGTCCTTGCCCGGCACGGGCAGGATGAACGGGTTCGAGCCGGTGGCCATGATCAGGCGGTCGTATTCGGCGGTGATCACATCGCCTGCGGCACTGGTCGCGCTGACCACGCGGCGCACGCGGTCCACGTCGGTCACCGTGAAGCCGGTGTGCAGCGTGATGTGGTTGTCGGCATACCAGGACCAGTCGTTCAGAATGATCTCGTCGATGGTCTGCTCGCCGGCCAGCACGGGCGAGAGCAGGATGCGGTTGTAGTTGGGGTGCGGCTCGGCGCCGAACACCGTGATCTCGTACAGATCGGGGGCAATCTTGAGCAGCTCTTCCAGCGTGCGCACACCGGCCATGCCGTTCCCCACCATCACCAGCTTGAGCTTTTTCATCGTGACTCCGTCCGTTGCGCCGCCGGGGCGGCGCGAAAAACAAAAAAGGCGTCCACACGATGCTGCTTCGAATGCGATTCGAAACGGCATGTGGGGACGCCTTTGTCCGTACAACTCCTCGGTGCGCCATTGCACGGCTGAATTGCGGGACCCCGCAGGGTCGTTGCCTACGTTAAGCAATGCTTGTGCCAGTCGCCCTGCACGCATCTGGGGCGCGGGCTGGCGCCGGGCCCGGAGAATGGGGCAGGCCGGGGCCGGACCCGTGCCGCCCCGCGCACCCGGCGGGCGCGGCATGCACCACCTTGGGCATGAAACCTGCATGGAGCTGGTGCATGAGTTTTGAACTGGACTTTGGCTACACCTCGCAGGCCGGGCGCAAGGCGTTGAACGAGGACTTCGCCGCGCTGGTGTCCGGGCAGGGGCGCGAGCGCGAGCGGGGTGCCATCGCCGCCATCGCCGATGGCGTGAGCACGGGCGGCAACGGCCGCGAGGCCGCCCAGACCACGGTCAACACGCTGGTGAACGACTACTTCGCCACGCCCGACACCTGGGACACCACGGTGGCGCTGGACCGCATCCTGTCCGCCCACAACGGCTGGCTCGCGTCCATGAACCGGCGCCGCCAGCCCGCGGTGGGGCTGACCACCGTGACCGCGCTGGTGCTGCGCGGCCAGTCGTACACGCTGGCCCATGTGGGCGACACGCGGGCCTACCTGCTGCGCGGCGGCCGGCTGCAGCAGCTGACCGCCGACCACGTGATGTCGCAGCACGACTTCGCCCACCAGCTCACCCGCGCCATGGGCCTGGATGACCATGTGGTGGTGGACTACAGCCAGGGCGAACTGCACAGCGGCGACCTGTTCGTGCTGCTCTCCGATGGCGTGCACGGCAGCCTTCCCGTGCGCGAACTGCGCCAGCTGCTGCGCCAGGGCGGGCCGGCGCAGGCCCTGAGCGACGGGCTGGTGCAGGCCGCGCTGCGCCGAGGCAGCAGCGACAACGTGACCGCGCTGATCGTGCAGGTGCAGGGCGTTCTGGAGGCCACGCTGCAGGATGAATCCCGCCGTGCGCAGGACCTGCCCGTGCTGCCCCTGCTCAAGGTGGGCGACACCGTGGATGGCCTCACGGTGACGGCCCTGGTGGCCGACAGTGGCATCCACCGCATCTACCAGGTGCGCGACGGGGCCACGCAGCGGCTGTATGCCCTCAAGACCCTGCTGCCCGCGCGCGCCCACGACGCGCAGGAGCGGGCCACGCTGGCGCACGAGGCCTGGGTGGCGCGGCGCATGCAGTCGGGCCAGGCCGCAGCCCATCTGGCGCGGCTCAACGACTGGCCATTGGGTGCCACCGGCACGGGCGACGGCGCGGGGGCCAGCGCGTTTTACCTGCTGTACGACTGGCATTCCGGCGACACGCTGGGGCAGCGCCTGCGCCACCGCCAGCACCTGGCCGTGGGGCAGGCCGTGACGGTGACCGTGCAGGCCGCGCGCGTGCTGGGCTGGCTGCACCGCCAGGGCGTGGTGCACCGCGACATCAAGCCCGACAACCTGCACCTGGGCGACGACGGCGTGCTGCGCGTGCTGGACCTGGGCGTGGCCCTCTCGGGCCGCGAGCCCGAGGCCACGCGCCGCCTGCACGCGGGCACCCCCAGCTACATGAACCCCGAGCAGTGGCCGGGCTACGAACGCAACGGCGATCCCGCCGGCCAGCTGCCCGACGCGGGCAGCGACCTGTTCGCGCTGGGCGTCACGCTGTACCAGCTGCTCAGCCACGGGCGCCTGCCCTATGGCGAGGTGGTGCAGTACCAGCTGGGCCGCTACCACCGCGACCCCGTGGCCCCCAGCCGCCACAACCCGGGCGTGCCCATCTGGCTCGACCAGATCGCCCTGAAGGCCGTGGCGCGCCACCGCGCGCAGCGCTTCGAGACGGCGGAGGAGCTGCTGCTGGCCCTGGAGCGCGGCGCGTCGCGGCCCCTGTCGGCCCCCGGCCCCCAGCCCCTGATGCAGCGCGATGCCACGGCCCTGTGGAAGATCGCGCTCGCGGTGAGCGTGCTGGTGAACCTGCTGCTGATCTACTGGCTGCTGTTCCTGCCCCGGTAGGGGGCGGCAATGGTGGTTGCTTGCTATTGAAAACATAGCTGCTGGCGCTGATGGAGAAAGCGCCAGGGCCTGTTTCTCCTTCAAGATAACATCGAGGTGGTGCGCGGCCACTGAAGTCGCCCCGGCCCCTGCGGGGATGCCGGGCAGGGGCTTTTCCTTTCGGGCGGCCCGTGCCCGCACCCCCGGGGGCAGGCACAAGGCAAGGCCGCAACGCCTCAGGAGGAAGTCCTGGCCCGTCCGCCGCGTTCGGCCCAGGTCCGCGTCCAGCGGATCTGCATCACGCGCAGCAGCAGCAGCATGGCCAGCGCACACACTGCGATGCCCACGAAACCCCACAGGTAAGTGCCCGTGTACTGGCGCGAGATGCCCATGCCATTGGGGATGAGGCCGCCGCCCAGCGCGCCGATTTCACCGATCATCGAGCCCGCCACCGCCGTGGTCAGCGGCCAGCGCAGCGGCACCAGCTGGAACAGTGCGCCATTGCCCGCGCCCAGCGCCGCAAAACACACCAGGAACAGCAGCATGGTGATGGGCAGCGAGTTCTCTGCCAGGCCGCACAGCACCATGCTCACGGCCGTGATGGCCAGCACGCCCGTCAGTGTGTTGACGCCGCCCCAGTGGTCCGACAGCCAGCCGCCGAATATGCGCAGGGCCGCGCCCAGAAAGGCCGCCATCATCGTGAGCTGGCCCGCCTGTACCTTGCTCACGCTGAACTGGTCGTAGAAGTAGCTGGGCAAAAAGGCGGTCAGGCCGATGAAGCCGCCAAACGTCACGGCGTAGATCAGACTGAAGGCCCAGCCGTCCTTCTCGAACAGGCAGGCAATGTGTTCACGAAAGCTGCTGTGGGCCGCGAGGTCCGGGGGTTCCTTCGCGTAGACGGCCATCACCAGCGCGGGGATGGCCACGCTCACGGCGGCAAAGCCATACACGGCCTGCCAGCCGAACTTCTGCGCCAGCGCGGGGGCGAGCAGGGCGGCCACCGCCGTACCCACGTTGCCGGCGCCCACGATGCCCATGGCCAGGCCCTTGTAGCGCGGCGGAAACGAGCCCGAGCCCAGCGACAGCGCCACGCCAAAGCTGGCGCCCGCCACGCCCAGCAGGATGCCCATGGCCAGCAGGTCGTTGTAGGTGTGCACGAACATGTAGCCAAAGCCCATGGCCAGGAAGATGCCGGCCATCTCGACCAGCGTGGCGTTCTTGCGGCCGATGTACTGCGCCAGGATGCCCAGCGGAAAACGCATGAGCGCGCCCGCGAAGATGGGGATGGACAGCATCATGCCCATCTGCGTGGGGGTGAGCTGGAAGGCTTCGCGGATGAACGGCGCCATGGCACCGTTGATCACCCAGATTGCGCACGAGAAACCGAAATACAGAAAGGACGACCACAGCGTGGGGGCGTGGCCGGACTTGAGGAACTCGCGAAATTGAAGCATGGCGATCTTGCGCAAAAGGGCCGTGGTGCCTGCCGCAAGCACACCCCAGCCGGGCAGAAAAACAAAAAGGCGCCTGCATGGACTGCTCGGGCTGTGTCCCAGCCTGTGCCTGCCCATGAAGACGCCAACGTCCTGTTCGCCCAATCCGCCGTTGCACCGGGCTGACACGCGGCCCGCATTGGCCGCAGGCTTCCTCAAGCAATGGCTGTGCCAAGCCGGTGCATTGCCAAAGCGCAAAAGGAACCCAGCCCGGGCGCCGTCATGCGCCAGCGTTCGCTGCGGCCGGGATGGGTGCCCGGCCGGCGGGGTGCCTGGAATGGTGCAGCGCAACGCACCAACCCGGTGTGGGCGCGATGCACCTGTTTGGGGAATTTTGGCGCGGCACGGCCCGAATTTGTTTCAGGATTGCAAGTTCCTGGATTAGCATGGTTTGCATCCGTGCCTGGCGTGTCTTGTGGTGCCAGGGGGCGGTGGACCGAGCAACGGCCTATTCCCATTCTTTGATGAGGGACCCACCATGCGCGTCAATCTGCCCGTCAGCACCCAGGAATATGCGTTTCCCGCCGGCCAGACCCTGGTGTCCACCACCGATCTCAAGGGGCGCATCCTGTACTGCAACCCGATGTTCATCGAGGTCAGCGGGTACGAAAAGGAAGAACTCCTGGGCCAGCCGCACAACATGATCCGGCACCCGGACATGCCCGAGGAGGCGTTTCGTGACATGTGGGACACCATCGCCAGCGGCGCACCCTGGTCGGCGGCGGTCAAGAACCGGCGCAAGGACGGCTCTTTCTACTGGGTGATGGCCAACGTGACGCCGCTGATGCAGGGCGACCAGCCCACGGGCTACATGTCGGTGCGCACCGAGGCCACGCGCGAAGAGATCCAGGCGGCCGACCGGCTGTACCGGCAGATGCAGGCCGAGAAGCAGGCCGGCACGTCCGTGCACGTGCTGCGCGCGGGCCAGCTGGTGAAGAACACGTCCTGGGGGCGCGTCGCCGGCTGGGTGCGCCTGGGGCCCCTGGGCAAGATGATGCTCTGCACGCTGCTGCTGGTGCTCGCCTCGTTCGGGGCCGCATGGCTGGGCGGGCATGCGGTGACGCTCGCGTCCGGGGTGGCGTGGGTGGCCGTGGCGCTGCTGGCGCTGGCCATGGCGGCCTACCTGCACAAGGTCACGGTCGCGCCGCTGGCGCAGATGCTGCGCTGGGCCAACCGCATGGCGGCAGGCGACCTGACGCAGAAGATCAGCGCCACGCGCAGCGACACGGTGGGCGACCTGCAGAAGGCGCTGGCGCAGCTCAACGTGAACCTGCTGTCCATCGTGCGCGACGCGCGCCAGGAGAGCGAGCACATGCAGGTCTCCACCCGCGAGATCGCGCAGGGCAACCAGGACCTGTCGGCGCGCACCGAGGCGCAGGCCGGCAACCTGCAGCAGACGGCCGCGTCGATGGAGGAGATCACCGGCACCGTCAAGCAAACCGCCGAGTCGGCGCGCCAGGCCACGGTGCTGGCCACCCAGGCCACCGGGGTGGCCGAGCGCAGCAGCGAGGCCGTGGATGGCGTGGCCAGCACGATGAAGCAGATCCAGGCCGCGTCGGGCCGCATCAGCGAGATCACGCAGCTCATCGACTCCATCGCGTTCCAGACCAACATCCTGGCGCTCAACGCGGCCGTGGAGGCCGCGCGCGCGGGCGAGCAGGGGCGGGGGTTCGCGGTGGTGGCGTCGGAGGTGCGCAGCCTGTCGCACCGAACGCAGTCCGCCGCCAAGGAAATCCGCCAGCTGATCGACGACTCCGCCACCAAGGTGAGCGAGGGCCATGAAAAAACCGACGCCGCGCAGAAGACCATGGCCGAATCGCTGGAGCTGGTGCGCAGGGTGAACACGCTGATCGGCGAGATCCACAGCGCGTCCAACGAACAGCTCAGCGGCATCTCGCAGGTGAACTCGGCGGTGGCCCAGCTCGACACCATCACGCAGCAGAACGCCGCGCTGGTGGAGGAGAACGCCGCGTCGGCCATGCAGCTCAACGGCCAAGCCCAGACCATGACCGAGACGGTGCAGGTGTTCCGCATCGATGCCTCGGCGCCCGCGCAGACGCGCGATGCGGTGGCGCTGCGCAAGGAGATGAAGGGCGGCCAGGCGGCAAAGTCTTCCAGCCGCGCGCTGGCGCCCGTCTGACAGGCGCCGGGCGGCCGGTTGCGTGGGCGGCGGCCCACGGCCTCGCGGGACATGGGTTCTTGCACGCCCGCCCCCCGCCGGTAGGGTGGCCGCGGCCGGCGGTGTGCGGTAGCCTTCGCGGCCAGGGCAGGGCGCGGGTGCCTGCCTGCTGATGGAGACCATGGCACTTTCAACCACCGAACGATTCATCGCGACCTGCCTGCATGGCTGCGTGCGCGCCTGCTGCAAGAGAACGCAGGCACCGTTGTGCGGCGCAGGGCTGGTGCCTGGTGCAGCCGTACCTCCATCGGCCCGTGGCCGGGGGCTGGAGTGCGTCGGCAAGCTGGGCAGCCGTCCTGTGCGGGCCGGTGCGCTGAAGGCGTGGCCAAGCGGCACGCCGCTGTTGCCGTACCAGGACGCGCGGTGTCCGTGGCACGCCACGCCGGTGCATAGTGCGCACATCACAGGAGTCGATCCCTATGGCATACACCTGCGCGAGCTGCGGCAAGGACCACGATGAACTCTCGCCCTACATGATGTGGCGGCTGCCGGACCCTGCCCTCGAGCGTGAGCATGAACTCGTGTTCGACGACGACTTCACCTGCCGCATCGGCGACGAGCAGTACTTCATCAGCTGTGAGCTGGAAGTCCCGTTCAAGGCCGATGACCTCAAGCCGCTGGGTTTCATCTGCTGGGCCCGGGTGGACCGCGAAACATACGACCGCTACCGCGGCTATCGCGAGCACGAGGACACGCTGGCGGAATACGCCGAACTGGTGCCGGGCACGTTGGCCAATCCCATCCCCTGCGTGCCCGGCTCCTCTGGCACGGCCGTGGGCCTCAAGGTGCTGGCCGGCGACCCCACGCCCTACATTCGCTGGGTGGCTCCTGGCTCGGCCGTGGCGCACCTTCTGGCCCGGGGCGCAACGGTCGGGTATTGGCACGAGGCCATGGGCGCGGGCTGAGGATGTGGGCTGGGCGCGGCGGGGGTCTTGGTGAAATCAAAAACCATAGCGGCTAGCGCTTTATGCATGAGGGCTGGAGGCCAAAAAGGCTAAAAATCCAGGGTTTCCGGCCCCTGTGCTGCTCCTCCCTTCAGGTGCTCCCCCGCACGGTCAACTCAAAGCCCAGGTCGACCGAGTTCCGCTCGGGCGCCTCGCCGCGCATCAGCGCGAGCAGCATGCGCGCACTGGCCTCGCCGACGGCCGAGCGTGGCGTGCGTACCGTGGTCAGCGGCGGCAGCATCTGGTCGCTGCCGGCCAGGTCGTTGAAGCCCGCGATGGCGACCTGGCCGGGCACCTGCAGGCCCAGCCGCTGCGCTGCCAGCAGGCCGCCCTGCGCCAGGTCGTCGTTGCAGAAGAACACGGCATCGACGCCCGGGCGGGTGCGCAGCAGTTCCTCCAGCAGTTCTCCGCCCAGCCGCATGGACGAGGGCTGGGGGCTGAGCAGTTCCAGCTTCGGGTCATACAGGCCCGCTTCCTTCAGGCAGCGGCGGTAGCCTTCGGCGCGCTGCATGGTGCGGGGGTCGAGCTGGGCCGCGACAAACGCCACGCGGCGACGGCCCCGGGCCAGCAGATGGGCCGTCATGCCGTGGCCCCCGTCCTGCTGCGAAAAGCCCACGCAGTACACGCCGGGCGCGGAGGTCATCTCCATCAGGTGCACGCACGGCACGCCACTGGCGGCGATCATCTGGCGCGATGCCTCGGTGCGGTCGAAGCCGGTGACCAGCAGCCCCGCCGGGCGGTGGGCCAGGTAGGTGCGCAGCAGCTGCTCTTCTTCCTGCGGGTCGTAGTGGGTCACGCCGATCAGCGCCTGGTAGCCGTGGGGGAACAGCGCGCGGTGCACGGCCTCCAGCACGTCGACGAACAGGGCGTTGGACAGCAGGGGCACGAGCACGGGCACCTGCACGCTGCGCTGGGAGGCGAGGGCCCTGGCGGCGGGGTCGGGCACGTAGCCCAGCCGCTGGGCGGCGTCTTTCACGCGCTGCACCAGTTCCTGCGCCACGCCGCGCTCGCCGCGCAGCGCGCGGGAGGCGGTGATGGGGCTGACCTCGGCGGCCTGGGCCACGTCGCTCAGTGTCATGCGGCCGCTGGAGCGGCGCCTTGTCTCGGGTTTGTTCAAGGGTTAACCCTCATTGGGGTGCGGATCGATGTGGTTAGGATAGCGCTGTCCAAACGATGGGACAAGGCATTGACGCCCATTTTGGACGAAGTTGCAAAAGTTGCCACGGTTATTGCGGCATCCAGCCAGGGTGCCTTTTTTATGGATCAATTGGATAGCGCTACCAATATGAGTGTCTTGCCGTCAACGGTTTTTCTGGTGGTCATGGGCGTGGCGGGGTGCGGCAAGTCGAGCCTGGGCTCGGCCCTGGCGCAAGCCGAGGGCCTGCCGCTGATCGAGGGAGACGACCACCACAGCCCGGCGAGCCGTGAAAAGATGCGCCAGGGCATCGCGCTGACCGATGCAGACCGCGAGGGGTGGCTCGCCACGCTCGGGCAGCTGCTGCAGGCGCAGCCCCATGGCGCGGTCCTGACGTGCTCCGCGCTCAAGAAGTCCTACCGGGACCGCCTGCGCGATGCCTGCCCGGGGCTGCGGTTCGTTTTCCTGGAGATCGACCGTGCCAGCGCGGGCCAGCGCGTGGCCGACCGTGCCGGGACCCATTTCTTTTCCAGCGCGCTGGTGGACAGCCAGTTCGCCACGCTCGAGTCGCCCGTGGGCGAGGCGGGCGTGCTGCGGCTGGATGCACTGGCCGCCCTGGCCGTTCTTCAACAGCAGGCCTCGGCCTGGATCGCCGCCACGGAGGCCGCATGACCACCCCGGAAGACTCCACCCCCGTGCGGCCCAGCCGGTACGTCGCCGCCTCCCAGGTGCTCATGGCCGCCTGCCTGGCCGTGATGGCCGTGGCCGTGTTCGTGAATGTGGTGCTGCGCTACGGCTTTGGCAGTGGCGTCGTGGCGAGCGAAGAACTCTCGCGCCTGCTTTTCGTGTGGATGGTTTTCATTGGCGCCGCGGCGGCCTACCCCGCCGGCGAGCACATGGCCTTCACCAGCCTGGCGGGCCTGCTCGCCAAGCGTCCCCTGGCATTTGGAGCGCTCACGGCGTTGATCCGGCTGCTGGTGATTGCGGCCTGCGCGATGCTGGCCTGGGGCGCCTGGCACCAGGTGATCGTCGGCATGGACAGCCATTCCGTGGTGCTGGGCTACCCGGCGGCCCTGTTGCCGCTGCCCGCCTTCCTGTGCGCTGTCGCCATCGGCGTCATGGCGCTGATCGAATTGATTCAACGCAAGCCGCTGGACCTGGGTCACGGCGCCGAGGTGGAGTAACCGATGATGTCCCTGGGACCCGAAGCGCAGGCTTTTGTTGTTTTCTCCGTGGGCATGCTGGTGCTCATGGGCACAGGCATGAACATGGGCCTGGCCCTCGTGCTCACGGGCGCGGGCATGGCGTGGGTGCTCGACTTCTGGGATGCGCAGCTGCTGGCCCAGAACCTGGTGGCGGGGGTGGACAGCTTTCCGCTGCTGGCCGTGCCGTTCTTCATCCTGGCTGGCGAGCTGATGAACTCGGGCGGCATCAGCCGCCGCATCATCGACATGGCGCAGGCCTGGGTCGGGCACATCCGGGGCGGCCTGGGCTACGTGGCCATCGGCGCGGCGGTGCTCATGGCCAGCATGAGCGGCTCCGCGCTGGCCGATACGGCCGCGCTGGCCACCATCCTCTTGCCCATGATGCGCCAGCAGGGCTACCCGATGAACACGTCGGCCGGGCTGATCGCCTCGGGCGGCATCATCGCGCCCATCATCCCGCCCTCCATGCCGTTCGTCATCTACGGCGTGACGACCAACACCTCGATCTCTGCGCTGTTCGTCTCCGGCATCGTGCCGGGCCTGATGATGGGCGCGGGCCTCATCTTCGCCTGGCGCTGGGTGCTGCGCGGCATGGACCTGCCGCAGGGCGAACCCTTGCCCGTCAAGGACCGCCTGCGCGCCACGGTGCGTGCCTTCTGGGCCATGCTGATGCCCCTGATCATCATCGGCGGCATGAAGTCGGGCGTCTTCACGCCCACCGAGGCCGCCGTGGTGGCCGCGTTCTACGCGCTGGTGGTGGCGTTGTTCGTCCACCGCGAAATGAAGATCGCGGAAATCTACGGCGTGCTGGTGCGTGCGGCCAAGACCACCTCCATCGTGATGTTCCTCTGCGCGGGCGCCCAGGTGGCCAGCTACATGATCACGCTGGCCGACCTGCCCAATGTGCTGACCAGCTGGCTGGGTCCGCTGGTGGAGAACCCCCGCCTCCTGATGGCGGTGATGATGATCGTGCTGGTGCTGATCGGCACGGCGCTCGACCTCACGCCCACCATCCTGATCTTCGCGCCCGTGATGCTGCCCATCGCCGTGAAGGCGGGCATCGACCCGGTGTATTTCGGCCTGATGTTCGTGCTCAACGGCGCGATCGGCCTCATCACGCCGCCGGTGGGCACGGTGCTCAACGTGGTGGCCGGGGTGGGGCGGATATCAATGCACAGCGTGATCAAGGGCGTGAACCCGTTCCTCTTCACCTACGTGCTGATCCTGGCCTTGCTGGTCGCCTTTCCACAGATCGTCACCGCCCCCGTGGTGTGGCTGCGCTGACCGCCCGTTTCCTCCTCTCTTTTTTCCTTTCCCCCCCGCTAATGGAGACAACCATGAAAACTTTCCGCCGCACCCTTCTGGCCGCCTTGTCGGTGGCCGCCCTTGCCTGCTCGTTCCAGGCCGCCGCGCAGGACTTCAAGCCACGCATCATCCGGTTTGGCTACGGCCTCAACGAAGTGTCCAACCAGGGGCGTGCCACCAAGCTGTTCGCCGAAGAGGTCGAAAAGGCCTCGGGCGGCAAGATGAAGGTGCGCGCCATCGGCGCCGCCGCCCTGGGCTCGGACGTGCAGATGCAGCAGGCGCTGGTCGGCGGTGCGCAGGAGATGATGGTGGGCTCCACCGCCACGCTGGTGGGCATCACCAAGGAAATGGCGATCTGGGATACCCCCTTCCTGTTCAACAACGCGAAGGAGGCCGACGTGGTGCTGGACGGCCCCGTGGGCCAGAAGGTGATGGACAAGCTGCAGGAAAAGGGCCTCGTGGGCCTCGTGTACTGGGAGAACGGCTTTCGCAACCTGACCAACAGCAAGCGCCCGGTCACCAAGCTGGAGGACATGAATGGCATCAAGCTGCGCGTGATGCAGAACAACGTGTTCCTCGACAGCTTCAAGACCCTGGGAGCCAATGCTGTTCCACTGCCGTTCTCGGAACTGTTCACCGCCCTCGAGACCAACACGGTGGACGGCCAGGAGAACCCCTACAACACCATCCTGTCGAGCAAGTTCTACGAGGTGCAGAAGTACCTCACGGTGACCAACCACGTTTACAGCCCCTGGATCGTGCTGGTCAGCAAGAAGTACTGGGACGGCCTCAACAAGGCCGAGCAGAAGGTGCTGCTCGATGCCGCGAGGAAGAGCCGCGACTTCGAGCGCCAGGATACGCGCGCCGAGGCCGACAAGGCGCTGGCCGACCTCAAGGCCAAGGGCATGCAGGTCAACGAACTGTCGCCCGCAGAAGCCAACCGCATGCGCGAGAAACTGGGGGCGGTCAACACCAGCATTGCCGCCAACGTGGGCGAGGCGCTGTGGAAGGACGTGCAGGGCGCCGTGGCGCAGGCGCGTGGGAGCAAATAAGCCTGGGTGAGACGCGGCTGCCGCAACGCCATTGCGGCTCCCAAAGACAAAAGGCCGAGGCCCCGAAAGGGGCCTCGGCCTTTTTGCATTTGCAACTGCCTGCCCGCACCGCCTTGCGGCGCGGGCCGGACGGATTACAGGGAGCCGATTTCGCCGGACGAGATCTTGCCAGTGCGCAGGGCGTCTGCAGCTTGGGCATTCACCGCGTTGCGGTCAGCGGTGGAGGTGTAGACCAAGGCACGCGAACCGACGGGGATGGCACCGCTGGTTTGGGGTACTGCCGAGGCTTCGGCTTGCACTTCGGCACGGGTGCGGTTCGTTTCGAACTTCGTGGCGAACTGCGAGGCATCGACTTCGTCGGCCTGGGCACCGAAAGAAGCGAAAGCGGCCACGGCGGCGATGGAGAGGAAGCGTGCGGTCTTGTTCATGGTGAAACTCCGGTGAAATTCAAAAAAATGAGGGCGATGTACTTGGAAATACGCAGCAGGAGAGGGCCTGGATTCAGCGAATCAAACGCTGATCAACCACGCTCACCCGAAGGGATCTGGCCGGTGCGCACGGCATCGGCGGCCTGGGCACGCACGGCGGCGCGGTCGGCGGTGGATTGATACGTCACCACACGCGAACCTGCGGGCTCGATGGAGCGGGTCTGGGCCACGGTGGCGGCTTCGGCGGCCACTTCGGCGCGGGTGCGGTTCGTCTCGAACTTCGTGGCGAACTGCGAGGCATCGGCCTCGTCGGCCTGGGCACCGAACGAAGCGAAAGCAGCCACGGCGGCGATGGAGAGGAAGCGGGCGGTCTTGTTCATGATGAAAATCCTTGAAATTAAAAAGCGTCTCAGAAAAAACCGGGACAAAGCGGAAAGTGACAACTGCTTCAAACCGGGTTCGGTGAGTCGCCTTGCGGGTTCGGCTCATCGATGGGATGAACTGTACGCCGCGGTGGTACATAGAAAAACTACTCGGTCGCAAACTAACTGTTCCAGTTTTTGAAACAATCCAGACGCCTGTCTTTCTGCCTGCGGCCCGAGGGCCGGTAGCCAGTCGCAAGCGATCGTGGTGGCAGGAGAGGTGGGCGGTGAATCCTTTCGAAAGCGCGTTGGACATGGGCTGTATCGTGCCGGGCGGCGCGGCATGCGTCGTCTCAGCGCGGTTTCGGTTCTTTTCGGTTTGTTTCGGGTTCTCCCGAATGCAACAAGTGCGAAACATGTGCATCGAGTCCGTGGGGAACGCGCCAAAGGTGTGGTGAATGGCACTTGCGCGGGTTGCATCGGCAAGGCTTATGGGCTGAAATCACTCTGTACCTGTTTCAGCCATCACGAGGGAGGTTCCAATGACCGTAGTCGCCAAGATTCTTCAATCCAAACCCGATGCCACCGTGCATACCATCGGGCCCGCCACTTCGGTGTTCGATGCGCTCAAGCTCATGGCGGACAAGGGCATCGGCGCGTTGATCGTGACCGAAGGCGCCGACATCGTGGGCATCTTCACCGAGCGGGACTACGCGCGAAAAATCGCGCTCATGGGGCGCACGTCCTCGGTCACCCAGGTGCGGGACGTGATGACGACCGCCGTGCTGTTCGTGCGGCCCGACCACACCAGCGAGCAGTGCATGCAGCTGATGACCGGCAACCGGCTGCGCCACCTGCCCGTGGTGGACGACAGCAGCAAGCTCGTGGGCATGATTTCCATCGGTGACCTGGTCAAGGACATCATTTCCGAGCAGAAATTCATCATCGAGCAGCTGGAGCAGTACATCACTGGGGCGCGCTGACGGCAGGAGATGCCCGGCAGCCCAGGCGCGTGGGCGAGAAAACCGGTTGGCCGGCAGCCTGTATCGGCCGAGAAGCCGCTGCTAGCCGGCGACGAGAATCGGCTCGCAAGCCTCACCGGCTTGCTGGCGCTCGAACATGATCCGGTAGGCCGTTTCGAGGTCGCGTGTGAAGCGTTGACCATCAAACAGCGGCGAGTTGGTGCGCAGCCTTTGAAGCTTGGCACGAACGGCCGCCAAGGTCTCGGGTTGGCTGGCAAGTTCAATGGCACGGGCTTCGTAGTCCCGCGGGGTGTGGGTAATCAATTCGGGCAAACCCACTGCGGTGAGCAGGCTGGCGGCCACTCGTCCCGCGAAGGCCTGGCCCGCGAGCGTGAGCACGGGTAGCCCGGCCCAGAGCGCGTCGCTGGCAGTGGTGTGGGCGTTGTAGGGCAGGGTGTCGATGAAAAGATCTGCCGCCCGATGGCGCGCAAGATGGTCGTCCAGCGGCATCCGCTGTGCAAAGACCAGGCGAGCGCCACCCACGCCGCGCTTTTCGGCCTCCTTGACGAGATTCTCGGCGGCGGCCTCGTTGTCCTTGAACAGCCACAAAACGCTGCCAGGTACCGCCTTCAGGATGCGCATCCAGCAGTCAAAGGTGTCCGGAAGAATTTTGTAGTTGTTGTTGAAGCAGCAGAAAACGAATCCGCTGTCTGGCAGGCCCAGTTCCGCGCGTGTGAACTGGCGGTCGGAGATGGGGCGGCGGCTGTCGTTGACCTGGTAGCTGTACGGCATCCAGACTGCTTTTTCAGTGAAGAATCCCTGGTGCTCCGGGGGGATGACGACTTCGTCTGCAATGACATAGTCCATGTAATCGGCACCGGTGGTGCCGGGGTAGCCGAGATAGCTCACCTGAACGGGTGCGCAGCGGTTGGCAAAAATGCCCATGCGCCCATCCCGGGTGAATCCTTTCAAGTCGACCGCGATGTCGATTCCCAGGCCCCGAGCCATGGCGGCGATCTCCTGATCTGTGCGCCCATCGACCTCGTGAAAATGGTCCACACTCTGCTCGATACGGCGGCGGATGCCATCCATCATCTGGGGGCCAAGCGAAAACGCGTGAATCTCGAACTGTTCCTTGGCGTGGCTTTCGAACAGTTCGGCCATCAGGTAGGTGGTGGCATGTGTGAAGTAGTCTGCAGAGAAGTACCCCACTCGGATGCGTCCGGGCCGCCGTGCAGGGAAGCTGTGCTGTGCAGCTTTGTCCAGCCGATGCAATTTCAGATATGCACGCGCCAGCTGGAGGTGAAGGAGTGGGTCGTCCACTATCGCAAGGAAGGGAAAGGGGCTGCTTCTTTGCAGCGCACCCTTGCTCCGCAATTCCTCCAGGTAGGAATCGAATCCTGTCCAGTCGCAGATATGCATGCGCACGGGTTGCGCGACGGCTGGATCGGCGTGGCAATGCGCAAGGCTGTCAATGGCGGCGGTGAATCGCTTGAGGTCGATTTCCGATGCCGCCTTGTGAAAGTGGGCAGCCTCCAGCGCGGGGTCGATTTCCAGGGCCTTTTGGTAGTTGGCGATCGCGTCATCGTGCCTTCCCATTCCTGCCAGAGCCCGTCCGCCGATGACGTAGGCGCTGGCTTGCTGCGGATTGATGGAAAGGGCATTTTCCACTTGCGCAATGGCCTGTTCGTGGAGGTGCAGGTCCAGAAGGCAGCCTGCATGGTCCAGCACCACCTGCGCATTGCCAGGCTGCAGTTCGGCGGCACGCCGCAGCAAAGGTTCTGCTTCTAAAAGCAGGCCCTGCGCAGCGAGCGCGCGGGCTTTGGTCAAACACGCCTCTGCATACTGAGGGTGAATCGCCAGCGCCCGGTCGGCTGCAGCGATGGCCGCATCAAGCTGAGCTGTTTCTATGAGGGCGCACGCCAGGTTGTTGAGGGCCTTGAGGTTTTCAGGGGCTGCCGCCAGCACGTGCTCGAAAGCGGCAATCGCTTCCTCGGACCTTTTCAGTTCCAGCAGGGCAATCCCCTGGTTGACCCGTAGCTCGGGGTGGTCGTGCCCCGCTTCGATAAGTTGGCTAGCGCTGGACAGGGCTTCTTCGTGAAAACCTGCCTTGATGAGGATGCCCACGCGGTTCATTTGTGCGGCGGGCATTTCTGGCTGCAGATCTAGAGCCTGATTGATGCGCTCTAGGGCCTCCTGGGGCTTGCCGCCCCCGGCCAGTGCCAGAGCCAGATTCACGTGAGCACCCGCATCCTGTGGCAACAACCGCACTGCCTGCCCAATCAGCCGTTGCGCGTCTGCAAATGCGCCGCTGCCCAGCGCCACCACGCCCAGCATGTGCAATGCACCAGGATGATGGGGACTCCTGGCCAGAATCTGCTGGTAGAGGTTGGCAGCGCCCTGCAGTTGTCCACTGCGATGCAGGGTCAGGGCCTGTTGGAAGGCTTGGTCAATCTGGAAGGCGGCGCTTGCGGTGGGCTGGTGGGGCCTGAAAAAAGGGGGAGATGTCATGTGGAAAGTCGCCATGGATGCGGGATGCCAGGCCCGTCTTCCACAAGAAGCGAATGCGGCCTGCGGATGGGGCCGCATTGTGCCGTATTGGCCCAAGCCAAGGCCGCTTCCCGATGCCCGCCGGGGAAAAGCCCCGGAGACTCTGGCAGTCAGGCCGCCTTCTCCACATGCGCCTGCCGCGTGTACAGGAAGTCGATCACCGCCTTGCGGCACTGCACGTAGCGCGGGTCCTCGGCCAGCTCCACGCGGCGGCGGGGGCGGGGCAGGTCGACGGCCAGCACCTCGCCAATGGTGGCGGCGGGGCCGTTGGTCATCATCACGATCTTGTCGGACAGCAGCACGGCCTCGTCCACGTCGTGGGTGACCATGACCACGGTGCTCTGCGTGCGCGCCACGATCTCCAGCAGCTCGTCCTGCAGCTTGGCGCGGGTCAGGGCATCGAGCGCGCCGAAGGGCTCGTCCATCAACAGCACCTGGGGTTCCATGCTCAGCGCACGGGCGATGCCCACGCGCTGCTTCATGCCGCCCGAGATCTCGCCGGGGCGCTTTTGCCCGGCGTGCGTGAGGCCCACCAGCGCCAGCGCCGCATCGGTGCGGGCCCTGAGCTGGGCCTTCGTTTCCTTGCCGCCAAACACGCGTTCCACGGCGAGGTAGATGTTGTCAAAGCAGGTGAGCCAGGGCAGCAGCGAGTGGTTCTGGAACACCACGGCGCGCTCCGGCCCCGGGCCCCTGATCTCCTTGTTGGCGCACAGCAGTGCGCCGTTGGTGGGCGTGGTCAGCCCCGCGATCAGGTTCAGCAGCGTGGACTTGCCGCAGCCCGAGTGGCCGATCAGCGCGACGAACTCGCCCTTGGCGATCGTGAGGTTGATGTCGCGCAGCGCCGGGAACAGGCCCTTGGCGGTCTTGAAGGTCTGCTCCACGCCATGGACTTCGATGAACTTGGTGGTGAGAGAGGTGTGCATGAGGAACTCCGGGTTGTTTCGAGGACCGCCGCGGCACCGGCTTGGCCGGGCCACTGGGGGGGCACCTGAGGGGATGACGCGCCGCAGGCGCGGCTCAGGGGTGGGTCAGGTTTTGACCTCTTCGAAGGTGAACGCAGTGGCCAGCTTGATGAGCGCGAACTCCAGCACCAGCCCGACGATGCCGATCACGAAGATCGCGATGATGATGTTCTTGACGTTGAGGTTGTTCCACTCGTCCCACACCCAGAACCCGATGCCCACGCCGCCAGTCAGCATCTCGGCCGCCACGATCACGAGCCACGCGGTGCCCACGGCCAGGCGCACGCCGGTCAGCATGTAGGGCAGCACGGCGGGGAAGAGGATCTTGGTGGCGATCTTCCACTCCGACAGGTTGAGCACGCGGGCCACGTTCATGTAGTCCTGCGGCACACGCTGCACGCCCACGGCGGTGTTGATGATCATGGGCCAGATGGAGCAGATGAAGATCGTCCAGATGGCGGCCGGGTTGGCACCCTTGAACACCAGGAGGCCGATCGGTAGCCAGGCCAATGGAGACACCGGGCGCAGCAGGCTGATGAGCGGGTTGAACATGCGCGACAGGAAGTTGAAGCGCCCGATCACGAAGCCCGCCGGAATGCCCACCAGCGCCGCCATGCCAAAGCCCACGGCCACGCGTTCGAGCGACATCAGCACGTTCCAGCCCACGCCCTGGTCGTTGGGACCGTTGCGGTAGAACGGGTTGCTGAAGATTTCCAGCGCCTGCTTCCAGGTTTCCACCGGGCCGGGAATGCTGTTGCCCGTGGTGGCTGACACCACGGCCCACAGACCCACCAGCAAGCCCAGGCCACACAGCGGCGGCAGCACCGCCATCCAGAAGCCGCGCGACAGCGCCGCCCAGTCGCGACCGGCGGGGGCTGCAGGTGCCGTGGGCGCAGGGCTTGCCACCATTGCCGTTTTTGACTGCTTTTGGCTTCTGGCGCTTGCGGGCGAAGCGCTGCTAGCTACATTATTCATAGCGTTCTGTGCAACCACGGGGGCTGCATCCAGCGGGGAGTGAAAGACGGCACTGACCATGGTGTTCTCCTGTGCAGGGTGGACGGGGCAGGGCGCTTACGCCTTGATCTTGAAGCTGTCGGCGTACTTGGCGGGGTCCTTGCCGTCCCACACCACGCCGTCCATGAACTTGCTCGTACGCATTTCGCTCTTGGGCAGCGGCGTCTTGGAAGCGGCGGCCGCCTGCTTGTAGACGTCGATGCGGTTCACGGCCTTGGCCACGTTCAGGTAGTCGGGGTGGTCCTTGACCAGGCCCCAGCGCTTGTGCTGCGTGAGGAACCACATGCCGTCCGTGAGGTAGGGGAAGTTCACCGTGCCCTCGTTGAAGAACTTCATGTGGTTGGGGTCGTCCCAGGTCTTGCCCATGCCGTCCTGGTAGCGGCCCAGGATGCGCTGGTTGATGGCATCGACGCCCGTGTTCACGTAGGCCTTGCCGGCAATGGTCTCGGCCATCTTGTTCTTGTTGGCCAGGCCTTCGTCGATCCACTTGCTGGCCTCCAGGATGGCGGCCGTCACGGCACGGGCCGTGTTGGGGTACTTCTGCACGAATTCGGACGTGGTGCCCAGCACCTTCTCGGGGTGGTCCTTCCAGATGTCCTGCGTGGTCGTGGCCGTCACGCCGATGCCGTCCATGATGGCGCGGTGGTTCCAGGGCTCGCCCACGCAGAAGCCGTCCATGTTGCCCACGCGCATGTTGGCCACCATCTGTGGCGGGGGCACGGTGATGACCTTGGCATCCTTCATCGGGTTGATGCCGTTGGCCGCCAGCCAGTAGTACAGCCACATGGCGTGCGTGCCGGTGGGGAAGGTCTGTGCGAAGGTGTACTCGCGCTTCTCGCTGGCCATCAGCTTGGCCAGGCCCGCGCCATTGACGGCGCCCTTGTCGGCGAGCTTCTTGGACAGCGTGATGGCCTGCCCGTTGTGGTTCAGGTTCATCAGCACGGCCATGTCCTTCTTGGGCCCGGCCAGGCCCAGGTGCACGCCGTAGACCAGGCCGTACAGCACGTGGGCGAAGTCGAGTTCGCCGTTGACCAGCTTGTCGCGCACACCGGCCCAGGAGGCTTCCTTGGTGGGGATGATGGTCACGCCGTACTTCTTGTCGATGCCGAGCACCGAGGCCATCACCACGCTGGCGCAGTCGGTCAGCGGGATGAAGCCGATCTTGACTTCCTTCTTCTCCGGCGCGTCCGAGCCCTGGGCGTGCACCAGCGCACGCAGCGCGGGGCTGACGCCGACGGCGCCCACGGTGGCGGCCTGCAGCACGGTGCGGCGGTTGAGGCTGGTTTTGAGCAGATCGGTCATGGGGCACTTCCTCATAGCGTTGAAAACAAAAAAGGCGTCCTCCCGAGCAGCCTGCATACATGCAGCACCGGTCGGTGAGGGACGCCTCTGTCCATGGCGATACCCGATGAAGGGCTCGCCCAGCACCGGCCCGCCTTTGGGCCCGTGCTGTGTGGGGGTGAGACCGCCATTGGTCTCGCAGGGGTTAATGCAAGTGGCGTGCCAGGCCTTGCCGCACGGGCTCCGCATCAGTTCGGCGCATGGTTTGCTATTGAATTAATAGCTGCTTGCGCAAATGGATCAAGCGCTGGGGGCCTTTTTGACCTGCAAACGCGCGGAGGTGGTGCGCGCGGTGAATGCCGCACTGCCTTTGTGCGGCGCACCATCCGGGAGAAGCCGGTGGACCTGGGCGTGGCCCAGGCCGGGGATGCCGGGCAAGGACCGCTCCACAGCGAGGGGATCGTCCCCTTTCCCGAGCCGGGCAGCGATTCGAGAGGAGGGGCCAGGGGCCGAGGCTCCAAGACTGCCCGCGCAGTCTGGACGTCCCCAGGAGCGGGCGGCCTCTGGCGGCTGCACCGATGCGCGCAGCGCCTCAGGAGGACCTGCTTACCCGAGCAGGTCCATCACGTCGAGCATGCGCTGGGCCACATCCACGAGCTTGAGGCCCTTGTCCATGGCGGTCTTGCGCAGTTTCTCGTACGCGGCCTGCTCGGTCAGGCCCTGGCGCTGCATGAGCAGGCCCTTGGCGCGGTCGATGGTCTTGCGGTCCTTGAGCTCGGTCTTGGCATCGGCGAGCTCGGCGCGCAGCGCCTGCTCGTGCTGGAAGCGCGCCATCGCCACGTCCAGGATGGGGCGGATGCGCTGGGGCGCGAGGCCGGCCACGATGTAGGCCGACACGCCCGCGGCCACCGCGTCCTTGACGTGCGAGGTGTCCTCGTCGTTGGTGAACATCACGATGGGGCGGCGTTCGTCGCGCGTGGCCACCACCACGTGTTCCAGCGCGTCGCGGGCCTCGCTCTCGGCGTCCACGATGATCAGGTCGGGCTGCAGCTGGGCGATCCGCTCGCTCAGGAACACATCCGCGGGCAGCGTGGCGATCAGGTTGAAATTGTTCTCCAGCAGCCCGATGCGCAGCGCCCGCGAACGCTCCGCCTGCAGCACGGCGTGTTCGTCGTCGGGGTCGGCAATGGCCAGGTCCGGGGCCACCACCACGATGCGCAGAGACTCGTTCATACCCCGGAGCATAAGCAATTTTTACGCCACAAATTGGTGCGCCGAAGCGGTGCGCCCCGGGCAGGCGCCCGGTTCCGGCAAGGGCCTTGCCTTGCAGGGTCTGAAACTTGCTAATAGTTTGCCGATTGGCAGGGCATACCCGATAGCGCCTTTCCTCCGTCGTCGCATATACATCTGGTCACATTGACATATTGATGAGGATTCCGCATGAACAAGCATATTGACCGGCGCCGTTTCGCCGCCGGGCTGGCCTTGACCACCGCCGCGTCCATGGCGCTGCTGCTCCTGTCCGGGTGCGGCAAGGTGCCCGACACCATCAAGATCGGCGTGGCGCAGCCCTTGAGCGGCCCCCTGGGCGCCCTCGGGCAGGACTTGCTCAATGGCGTGAACCTGGCCGTGGCCGAACTGAACAAGGGCGGCTACACCGTGGACGGCAAGCGGGTGACGCTGGAGGTGGTGGCGGTGGACGACAAGGCCGACGCGGCCACCGGCAAGACGGTGGCCCAACAGCTGGTGGATGCCGGCGTGGTGGCCGTCATCGGGCACCTGAATTCGGGCGTGAGCATCGAGACCGCGCCCATCTACGCGGCCAAGGACATCGCGCAGATCGCCATCTCCACCAACCCCAAGTTCACGCAGCTGGGTTTTTCCACCACCTTCCGCATGGTGGGCAACGACACGCTGCAGGCGCGCGCCATCGGCTCGTTTGCCGCCACCCAGCTGGGCGCCGCGCGCTATGCCGCGCTGGACGATGGCACGCCCTACGGCAAGGGCCTGGCCGACGGGGCCGCCGCGCAGCTCAAGGCCGAGAAGAAAGAGGTGGTGGTGCGCAAGTCCTTCGACGACAAGACCACGGCATTCGACGAACTGGCCGGCGAACTCAAGGCCGCGAAGGTGGAGGTGATCGTCTCCACCCTCAATGACTTCCAGGCGCTGGCGCTGCTGGAAGCACTGCGCAAGGTGGGGCACACCAAGGTGAGCCTGCTGGGCGGCGACACCATCAAGACCACCGACATGACCAAGGGGGCCGGCATCGTCGAGGGCGTCTATGCCACCTCGCCCGTGCTGGAAGCCAAGGAGTTTTCCACGGGCAAGCCCTTCCTGGAAAAGTACATCGATGCCTACAAGAAGCCGCCCGCGTACGGCGGGCACTACAGCTACGACAGCATGTACGTGCTGTCGGCTGCCATCCAGAAGGCCAAGTCCGCGGACCCCAAGGACATCACCAAGGCCATGCACGGCATCAACGGCTACGCGCCCGTGATCGGCACGATGACCTGGGATGACAAGGGCGAGCAGCGCTACGGCGCGGTGGGCGTGTACGAACTGCGCAGCGGCAGCTGGGAGCTGCGCATGCGCTCGGACCGCTGGTAGGCGCGGCCTGTGACCCTGGGGATGCACGACCCCTGCCGGCCACCGCCGGCAGGGGTTTTTGCATCAGGCCCCCCGCGAGCCCGGGTTTTACACTCGGGGCATGAGTCTGTTGATCCTCGGAATTGAATCCTCGTGCGACGAGACCGGCGTGGCGCTGGTGCGCTCCACGGGCGATGCCGTTCCCACCCTGCTGTCCCACGCCCTGCACAGCCAGATCGAGATGCACCAGGCCTATGGTGGCGTGGTGCCCGAGCTGGCCAGCCGCGACCACATCCGCCGCGTGCTGCCGCTGGCCACGCAAGTGTTGACCGAGTCCGGCCAGACGCTGGCGGATGTGGACGTGGTCGCTTACACGCGCGGCCCGGGCCTGGCGGGTGCCCTGCTGGTGGGGGCTGGCGTGGCCTGCGCGCTGGGCGCGGCGCTGGACAAGCCGGTGCTGGGCGTGCACCACCTGGAGGGGCACCTGCTCTCGCCCTTCCTGAGCGCGGACCCGCCCGAGTTCCCCTTCGTGGCCCTGCTGGTCTCCGGCGGCCACACCCAGCTCATGCGGGTGGACGGCGTGGGCCGCTACGAGATACTGGGCGAGACCATCGACGACGCGGCGGGCGAGGCCTTCGACAAGTCGGCCAAGCTCATGGGCCTGGGCTACCCGGGAGGGCCGGCGCTGTCACGCCTGGCCGAGCAGGGCGATCCGGCGGCCTTCAAGCTGCCGCGCCCGCTGCTGCACAGCGGCAATCTCGACTTCTCCTTTGCCGGGCTCAAGACCGCCGTGCTGACCCAGGCCAAAAAACTGGGCGACGGGCTCGAAGCGCGCAAGGCCGACCTGGCGGCCAGCACCGAGGCCGCCATCGTCGAGGTGCTGGTGAAAAAGACGCTGGCGGCGCTCAAGCAGACCGGCCTCAAGCGCGTGGTGGTGGCCGGTGGTGTGGGCGCCAACCGGCATCTGCGGGCGCAGCTCAATGCTGCCTGCGCGGCGGCCAGGGTGCGGGTGCACTACCCCGAATTGCACCTGTGCACCGACAACGGGGCCATGATCGCCATGGCGGCGGCAATGCGGCTGCAGGCGGGGCAACAGGAGGCGAACACCGACTATGCGTTTGATGTGAAGCCGCGGTGGCCGCTGGATTCCATCGTGCCAGTCGGCTGAAATGGGCCGGTCATTCCAGCCCCGTCGACAAAACTATCCTGCAGAACCGCGCTGTTGCCTGCGCAGTCCCATCCAACCCAGGATGGCAGCCAGTGCAGCCAGTGCCCACGGGTTGTTGACCGGGATGCTGGTGGGGTCAGAGCCCAGTGCCGGAGCCAGCGGATCGCGGATACGCCCTGCGGCAATGTCTGAATCACCTATGCCGTTGTCAGTGATGCTGTACGTCACTGTGCGGCGGTCCGGGCTGAGCACTGCCTCGGTCCATAAGAACCAGGTGGAGGTCTGTGCTCCTGCCGTAGCCGGTCCGAACTTCCAGAACTGCACGCCTTCAGGCAACGGAGTCGGGTACGTGATGGAGATGGTGACGCTGCCGGTGCAGCCGGTGGCGAGGAACTCGAACGCGCCATGAGGCAAGGTGCGGTTGGCGGGGGCCGTAGAAGGCACCGTGAATGCGGAGCTGGAATCCAGCGTACAGCTTGCGCCTCCGCCAGCGAGGGTGACTGAGCCGGTGCCTGACATGCCAGGTACCGTGCCGGTCACCGTCGAAAGTGTTGGTGTGACCACATTGCTGATGCCTGCGGCGGAAGGCCCCTTGTTGTTGGTAGCCACGACGCGGAAGCTGTACGCCGATCCGTTGGTGAGGCCAGAGACCGTGCAGCCGAGCGCACCCGAGGTCGTACACGTTTTGCTGCTGTCTTGCACCGCTGTGACCGTGTAGCCGGAGATGGCGCTGCCGCCATCGTGGGATGGTACTTGCCAGTTCACGGTCGCTTGCCCGTTGCCAGCCGTGACGCTGACGTTCTGGGGCGCACCAGGCACATTGGCCTCGACCTGGATGGAGTAGGACTGCGAACCCGAACAGCCGCTGGCGTCCGCGACTGTCACTGTGAAGTTGAAGGTTCCAGTGGCCGTTGGCGTGCCGGAGATGGTGCCACTACCACCCAGCGTCAACCCGGGGGGCAAAGCGCCAGCAGTCACCGCATAGCTTGGCGCTCCCAGTGCACCCGTCTGTGAAAGGGGGGTGCTATAGGCCTGACCCCAGACTGCCGGGGCCAGCGCGCCCCCCGGTGTCATCGTGAATGCCGGGCACACATAGGGTGTGTACACCGTGTTGTCGATACCGATGTAGTCGGAATTCGTTCCGAGAGCACCGGCCGAGGTGACGAAATAGCGAAACGCCATGCGTCCAGAGGTGGGGGCTGGAAGTCCCGAGATAGTGATGGTGTATTGCGTCCACGTCTGGGGATAGCCGCCGGCCACCAGCGTTGGGTTGACGCTCAGCAGCAGCGCCGTGAAGTCCCCCACGGCGGTGGCGCCTGATCCCACATTTGTGCTTGCGCCATTGGTGCTCAGCCGGACTTCCAGCCGATCGGGATAGTCGGTCCCCGTGGGTTTTCTTGTGAAGAAGGTCAGCACATCCCCATTGCGCAGCGTCCGGTTTGGCATCGCGAGCCAGTTGCTGATGGTGCCGGTGCTGCCGGTGTTGTTGTAGTTGGCGCCAATGTATGCATTGGCTGCGCCGCTATACGCGTTGAAGGGGCCGGGGGTTGGCGTCGCTGTGGTTGCTGTCCCCTGGAACCAGCTGGTTGAGCCGGCCGGGGTGCTGTTGTTCTGCATGAACCATCCATTGCCCGTGAGCAACGTGATGTTGTCAAAATCTTCTGTGAATGCCTGGGCCCAGGCCTGGCTGGAAAAACCAACCACAAAGAGAATCATTGTGGCAATACGAAAACAAATCCTGCTCATGTCTGGCTGTCCGCTGTAGTGATTGACAACGCTGATGCGTGTCCGCTCCCGTGGGAGGCACATTTGCGGCGGTTCGTTTGTCGCGCCATTCATGCTGGACAGCACATTGCGCGAATCTAGTGTGCTGTCACCGCTCAAGCCACATGTTCACGAAATCGGATTTTCACACTCGGTACCGCACTGCAAGTCCTCGATACCGCTGCGGTGGTCACTGAGGGGGGCGCCTGCTTTTTTGAGAATGAAGCCATCGACTTCGTTGCATGCAGCTATTTCCGGGCCGGCGCACTAGCCGATGAATGCTGAAACAATCGCTAACAACCTTATGGGGTGGGCTACCAGCTGTCAAGAAAAAAAGCGCAGGCATCGGCGATGCCCGCGGGGTTGTGCGACGGGCGCTGATTTCTGTGCACCTTTCCCAGAAACCTTTGAATACGCCTCTCAAGCTCGGACGCAGGGGGGTGAATGGCGGCTTGACCGACATTGACCAGGCGCGCGGCATTCAGGTGGACGCTCATGCCCGTCCACCGTACATGGGAGCCGTTTCAACGCCCTCAAAATGGATAGTGCCTCGGGGTTGTCTGCACCGTGATCCAGCGCAGCTCCGTGAACTCCCGCACCCCCGCCATCCCCCCAAACCGCCCGTACCCCGAACTCTTCACCCCACCGAACGGCATCTGCCCCTCGTCATGCACCGTCGGCCCGTTGATGTGACAGATCCCCGACTCGATGCGCGCCGCGACGTTCCACGCCTTGGCCACATCGCGGCTGAACACGGCGGATGACAGGCCGAACTCGTTGTCGTTGGCGCAGGCAATGGCTTCTTCCACGCCATTCACGCGCACCACGGGCTTGACGGGGCCGAACGACTCCTCGCGGTAGATGTCCATCTCGGCCGTCACGTGGTCGAGCACGGTGGCCTGCATCAGCGTGCTGTCGCTCTTGCCGCCGCACACCAGCGTGGCGCCCTTGGCCAGCGCGTCGTCGATGAGCGCGTTGCAGCGGTGCACCGTGGCCATGTCCACCACCGAGCCGAGCACCACCGGGCCCTTGCGCGGGTCGCCCAGGGGCAGGGCCTTGGCGCGCTCGCCGAGCTTGGCCACGAACTCGTCGGCCACGGCGTTGTCCACGACGATGCGTTCGGTGGACATGCAGATCTGGCCCGAGTTGGCGAACGAGCCGAACACGGTGCCGGCCACGGCGGCATCGACGTCCGCATCGTCCAGCACCAGCAAGGGTGCCTTGCCACCCAGCTCCAGCACCACGGGCTTGAGGTACTTGGCACACGTCTGCGCGATGATGCGGCCGACCTTGGTCGAGCCCGTGAAGTTCACGCGGCGCACGGCCGGGTGGGCCACGATGGCCTCGACCACGGCACCGGCGTCTGCGGGTGCATTGGTCACGAAGTTCACCACGCCTGGCGGCAGGCCGGCCTCCTGAAGCGCCTCGATGATCAGGCCGTGCGTGGCCGGGCTCAGCTCCGAGCCCTTCAAGATGACCGTGTTGCCGCAGGCCAGCGGCGTGGCAATGGCGCGCACCCCCAGGATGATGGGCGCGTTCCACGGCGCGATGCCCAGCACCACGCCCGCGGCCTGGCGCACGCCCATGGCCAGGCTGCCGGGCACGTCCGACGGAATCACCTCGCCTGCGATCTGCGTGGTGAGGGCCGCGGCCTCCTGCAGCAGTCCCGCCGCCAGGTGCACGTTGAAGCCGGCCCACAGGCCCGATGCGCCGGTCTCTGCGGCCATGGCGGCAGCAAAGGCGTCGCCCTTGGCTTCGAGTGCGTGCGCCGCCTTGAGCAGCAGCGCGCGGCGCGCATTGGGGCCCAGGGCCGACCAGGCCGGGAAGGCCTTGGCGGCTGCGTCTGCTGCGGCCTTGGCATCGGCCACGGTGGCGGCGGGCGCGGTGGTGGCCACGGAGCCGTCGAGCGGGTTGCGGCGCTCGAAGGTAGCGCCGCTGGCGGCCTGCACGCGCTCGCCGTTGATCAGCATGGAAATGGCAGTCATTGAATGTCTCCTGGATGAATAGGAAGGAAAAGTCGATGGGGATGGGGTGCGGGACGTTCAGGCAACGCCCAGGTAGGCCTGGCGCACGGCGTCGGACTGCAGCAGCGTGGCGGCATCGCCCGAGGCCACGATGCGCCCGCGCTCCAGCACATAGCCGCGCTGGGCCACCTGCAGCGCCTTGCGCACGTTCTGCTCCACCATGAGCACGGTGACGCCCTGAGCCGCGATGCGCTGCACGATGGCCAGCAGCTCGTCCACCATGCGTGGGGCCAGGCCCAGCGAGGGCTCGTCCAGCATCAACAGGCGCGGGCCGCTCATCATGGCGCGGGCCACGGCCACCATCTGCTGCTCGCCGCCGCTCATGGTGCCGGCCAGTTGCTGGGCACGCTCCTTGAGGCGCGGAAAGTCCTCGAAGGCCTGGGCCAGGCGCTCGGCGCGCGTGCGCGAGGGCACCAACCAACCGCCGAGCTCCAGGTTCTCGGTCACCGTCATCTGTGGAAACAGCTGGCGGCCCTCGGCCACCAGGGCCAGGCCGCGTTGCACGCAGGCGGTCGCATTGAGGGCCGGCACGGCCTGGCCGTCGAGCTGCACCGTGCCCTGGCGCGGCAGCAGGCCGGCCAGCGCCTTGAGCAACGTGGTCTTGCCGGCGCCGTTGGGGCCGACGATCACCGTGATGCCGGGCTGGGCCTCAAGCGACAGGTCCTGCAGCACCTGAAAGCCGTTGTAGCCCGTGACCAGCCCTTGTACCGTGAGGTGTGCGCCGCTCATGCCGTGGCTCCTTCGGGTGTTGCCTGTGTGCCCATCTCATCGCCCAGGTAGGCCTCGATCACCTCCGGGTTGCGCACCACCACTGCGGGCGTGCCATCGGCGATCTTGCGGCCCTGGTGCAGCACCAGCACGCGCTCCACGTACTTGAGCAGCGTGGTCACCGCATGCTCGATCCACACCACCGTGAGGCCCCAGTCATCGCGCAGGCGGCGGATGCGTTGGGCCATGGCGTCCACCTCGGCCTCGGTCAGGCCGGCGGCCACCTCGTCGAGCAGCAAGAGGCGCGGGCGCGTGCCCAGGGCCATGCCGATCTCCAGCAGGCGCTGCTGCGAAGGCGTCACATCGGCCGCGGGCCGCTCGGCCAGGGCCGACAGGCCCAGCATGGCCAGGATCTCGTCCTCGCTGCGCAGGCCCACGGGCCCCTGGCGGTGGCGGCCCGCGAACTGCATGCCAAAGCGCACGTTGTCGCGCACCGTCATGTCCGGGAACACGCGCGGCGTCTGGAAGGTGCGCGCGATGCCGTGGGCCGCATAGTGGTGCGGGCCCTTGCCGGTCAGGTTGTCGGCACCGCAGTGCAGCGTGCCCGAGGTCGGTGGCTGCACGCCCGAGATGGCGTTGAAGAACGTGGTCTTGCCCGCGCCGTTGGGGCCGATGATGCCGATCAGCTCGCCTGCGTGCAGGCTGGCGCTCACGCCGTCCACGGCGGTCAGCCCGCCAAAGCGCACGGTCACGCTGTCGATGGTCAGCAGGGCTTCAGACATGGCTGGCCTCTGTTGCAGGCGTGGCCGCCCGCTTGCGCTGCCACAGCGTGGCCAGCCCGTTGGGCAGGTACATCACGCACAGGATGAGCAGCAGGCCCAGCACCATCATGTAGCCATAGGGCAGCTGCAGGCGCAGCGTCTCGGCCAGCAGGCTGAAGACGATGGCCGCGAGCACCGGCCCGCCGATGCTGGCCGCCCCGCCGATCAGCGCGATCAGCACCGTCTGGAAGCCGATGAAGGGGCTGAACACGGCGGCCGGTTCGATGTAGGTCCAGCGCACCGCCATGGCCGCGCCCACGGCGCCTGCAAACGCGGCCGTGATGCCGAAGCCCGCGATCTTGGCCAGGCGCGTGTCCACGCCCAGGGTCTGCGCACGCTGCTCGTCGGCACCGATGCCCGAGAGCGCCAGGCCGAAGCGGCTGCGCTGGATGGCGATGGCCGTGGCAATGGCCGCCGCCGCGATCAGCAGCACCGTGAGGTACACCGTCTCGTTGCTGGGCACCACCGTGAGCACACGGCCCACGGTGCCCGAGACCTGCTTTTCGACAAAGGTCACCGCGTGGCGGATCAGCTCCGTCATGCCGAAGGTCAGCACCGCGAAGTAGGTGCCGCGCAGGTGCAGCACCGCCGCGCCCATGACCACGGCCACCACGGCGGCGATCAGCGCGCCGGCCACGATCACCAGCGGCCAGGGCAGGCTGCCGAGCAACGTGGCGCTGGCATAGGCCCCGATGCCGAAGAAGGCCGATGTGGCCAGCGACAGGTAGCGCGTGGCGCCGCAGAACAGCGACCAGCTGGTGGCCAGTGCGATGTACATCAGGCAACTGAGCAGCACTGAGGCCACGAACTCGGACACCAGCCAGGGCAGGGTGCCGACCACGGCCGTGCCCGCGGCGAGCGCGAGCCAGGGCCTTGAGGATGAATTTTTCATGGAGTTGTTGGTCGTGCTTTGTTTCGCCATGGGCGAAGGGATACGGCGCGATCGAAGCCAGTGCCACCGTGGAACTGGCTTTGCCAGGCCAGGGGTGGCGTCCCCCTCCCGAAGGAGAGGGGGAAGACGCGAAGCGGCTCAGGGGGTGTCATTTCTTGAACAGTCCGTTGGGGCGCCAGATCAGCACGCCGATGAACACCGCATAGCTCAGCAGCATCTTGAGAGAGGGGCTGCTGAAGTGCATGCCCAGCGCCTCGACCACACCCAGCAGCAGGCCACCGGCCAGGCTGCCCGCCAGGCTGCCGAAGCCGCCCAGCGTGATCACGATCAGCGCCGTCACGGTATAGGGCTCGCCCATCGAGGGGGAGATCTCGTAGGTCATCGACAGCAGGGCCCCCGCCACGCCCGACAGGCCCAGGCCAATGCCGAACATCATCGGGTGCAGGCGCCGGGTGTTGATGCCCACCAGTTGTGCGCCCGTGGGCGACTGCATCAGCGCCCGCACGGCCTTGCCCAGCAGCGTGAGCTTGAGCAGCGCGACCAGCGCGGCCGACAGCGCCAGCGCCACGCCGAACAGCACCAGCTTGTTCTCGGTGAAGCGCATGCCCGCCACCTGCACCGGGTCGGCCAGGTATTCGTAGCCGCGCAGGTCGCCGCCCCAGATCAAGAGCGCGGTGTTCTGCACCAGAAACATCAGGCCGAAGCCCACCATCAGGCTGCGCGCCTCGAACACGTCCACGTTCGGCGCGCGCGCCGCCAGGCGCTTGAAGCACAGCGCATGCACCGCCACGCCCAGCACGAACAGCGCGATGAAGGCGATGGGCATCAGCAGCAACGGCGACCAGCCCCAGGCGGTGTGCGCCCACCAGGTGAGGAAGGCGCCGAGCATCAGGAACTCGCCATGCGAGATGTTCATGATGCGCATCAGCCCGTACTGCAGGTTCAGGCCCATAGCCACCAGCGCGTAGATGCCGCCGGTAATGAGGCCGCTGGCGACCAGTTCGGCCCAGGAGGTCAAGGACATGCCGTCTTACTTCCAGGCAGGCTTGTTGGTGTTCAGCTGCGCCGTGGCGCGGTCCTTGGGCCACACCACCTCGAAGTCGCTGCCCTGCCACTGGCTCACCGTGCCAGGGATGGAGGCGTTCTCGCTGCCTGCAAAGCGGATGCCGCCCAGGATGGTCTTGAACTCGTTCTTGGCGATGTGCTCGCGCAGCGCCTTGCGGTCCAGGCCCACCTTCTCCACGGCCTGCTGCAGGATCTGCAGGCCCGCCCAGGCATGGCCACTGGCCCAGCGGTCGGGCTCCTTGTTGAACTTCTTCACGTGGGCGTCGAAGTAGGCCTTGGCCTCGGGGCTGGTCTTCACGCTCCACGATCCCATGCCGATCACGCCTTCGGTGTTGGCCTGCATCACGTTCTTGTACAGCTGGAAGGCGGTGCCCACCGAAGCGTAGAAGAATTTGGGGTTCAGCCCCACCTCGCGCGCCTGGCGGCTGACCAGGATGGTGTCGGGCGGGTAGGTGATGCCGATGAAGGCGTCGGGGTTCTGGTCCTTGATGCCGCGCAGCACGGGCGCCAGGTCCTTCACGCCCAGCGGGTAGCTCTTGCGCTCCACCACCTGGATGCTGGTCTTCTTGAGCGCGTTGTTCAGCGCCGCGAAGTTTTCCAGGCCGAACAGGTCGTCCATGTAGACGATGGCCACCGACTTCACGCCGTTGGCCACCAGCATGTCCACCAGCGCGCCCATCATCTTGTCGGGCTGCTGCAGCAGCGAGAAGAAGTAGGGCAGGTTCATGTCGATCAGCTTGCGCGACAGGGCGGTGGGCGCCAGCAACGGGTAGCCAAAGCGGTTGGCCAGCGGCGCGATGGCGAAGTTGGCGCCCGAGCCCCAGGGCGGCAGGATCAGGTCCACCTTGTCGCTGCCCATGAGTTTCTCGAAGGTGCGCACACAGGTCTCGGTCTCGCTGCGGTCGTCGTAGCCGATGAGCTCGATGGGGCGCTTGGCGCCCTTGATGCTCAGGCCGCCCGCCGCGTTCACCTGTTCGGCCCACAGCAGGTAGTTGGGCTCCTGGCTGACCTGGGCGCCTGCGGCCCAGGGGCCTGTGCGGGCAATCGCGTAGCCGATGCGCACGGGGGCGCTGCCACTGCCTTGGGCCAGCAGCTGCGGCGCCACGGCCAGCGCGCCCACGGTGGCGGCGGCCCCCTTGATCCATTGGCGCTTGGAGGGTTGGGATGGTGAATGCGTTGTCATTGTGTGTCTCCTCGGATGGGAGGCCCGCGCAGTGCAGGCCGTACCCGGATCGTAGGAAGACGCCGCCCGGCACGCTGGGCTGAGCGTGCACAAAAGCCTTGTCCCAGCGTGCACGGCGCAGGGGGTTTACCCGGATTTCCGTGCCCGCCGCAGGAATAGCGGCGCGGCCGATAATCCCGCTGAGACAGGCGGCACCGTCTGCATGACGACTGGAGACACCCATGGCCCACCCTCTGACCGAGGTATCGACCGACACCGTGCCACCGCGCGACCGCCTGCACCTGTGGGGCGATGCGGTGTGGCGCCTCATTGGCGGGCTGGAGTCCGATGCGTTTGGCGACGAGGCCTTCGCGGGCCACATCACGTCGGGCCAGGCGGGCTACGTCAACCTGTGCCAGCTCGACGTGAGCCGCCACCGCGTGGTGCGCACCCCCAGCCTCATCCGCAGCAGCGACCGGGCCTACATCAAGGTGGTGGCGCAGCTCGAAGGGCGCGCCTGCTTCGAGCAGAACGGCCGCCAGGTGTGGCTGTCGCCGGGCGAATGGAGCGTGTACGACACCACGCGCGCCTACGCGGTGAGCAACCCGGAGGCCGTGCGCCAGATGGTGCTGATGATCCCCAAGGAACAACTGCCCGAGCGCAAGCTCAAGCTCGACGACCTGATGGTGCAGCGGTTTTCAGGCACCACGGGCGTGTCGCGCCTGGCGTGGGACACCATGCGCGCTGCGTTCACCGAGCTGCCCAGCATGTCCGACGCCGCTGCCGACGGCGTGGCCGACGTGATCACGCACCTGGTGCAGCTGTCGCTGCTGGAGCGCAACGGCCAGCACAGTGCCGTGTCGCAGCGCGAGGCCCTGCGGGACCGCATCGGCCAGTACATCGACCGCCACCTCGCAGACCCGGACCTCACCATCGACCGTATTGCGCAGGCGCTCAACTGCAGCAAGCGGCACCTGTACAACGCGGTGGCGGACGAGGAGAACACGCTGGCCACCATGATCCAGCACCGGCGGCTGGAGGCGTGCCTGCAAGACCTGCGCAGCAGCGCGCAGGCGCAGCGGTCGGTCACGGACATCGCGCTGTCCTGGGGTTTCTCCAACAGCGCCCATTTCAGCCGCGTGTTCCGCGCCCATGTGGGCTGCAGCCCCAGCGAATACCGCACGCGGGCCCGGGTTCCGGCATTGCCACACTGAGCGCGCTCTCCGGCCGCTGCGCAGGCCTGTCGGCAGGTCGTTTCATAAGAAAAAGCGCCCCTGCCGCTTGCGGCAAGGGCGCTTTCAGCTATTGAATCAATAGCGGTCGTGCTGGCGGCAGGCGGCCCGCCCTGCGCGGGCGGGCGGGCGGGCGGGTAACTGTGCAAGCGCAGCCGTTTACTGGATGCTCAGCGACGTGGCCCGGCTCACGGGCTCCAGGCGGGCCAGCGTCAGCGTCAGCACGCCGTTTTCCAGCTTGGCGGAGCTGTTGGCCACGTCGATATCAGTGGCCAGCTCCCAGGCGCGCTGCACCTGACGGGGCGCGCCCTCCACGCTTTGCAGGCGCACCTGGTTGCCTTCGATGCTGATGGACAGCTGCTCGCGGGCCAGGCCCGGTACATCCAGCTGCAAGGTGGTGGTCTTTTCGTCCTGCGTCACGGCGCAGCCGGCAGAGGCCGGGGCTGCGGGTGCGGCCAGTGCGCCCATCAGGAAACGCTGCAGCGCCAGGTCGGCGGAACGGGGGGACTGGGCATAAGCGGCACGGCGGATCACGGGGGCGAAGATCATGGGTAACTCCTATAAACTGCGCGGCTCTCGACGTGGTCGCCGCATGCCAAGGAGTTGTGTACGGCCGGGTTGCTTTTCAAGGGAAAAATGGCATGAATAAATTGCGCTCCGTGGGCTTGAAAACAGGCGCAGCGGCATTACGTCAACCGGTTTTGGCGCTGGCCACGGCGCTGGTCTGCGCTGTGGCCCCCCTTTCCGCCAGCCATGCCCAGACCGCGCCCGGCACCACGGCCGCGGCCCCGGCCAAACCGGTGAAAGTGGCGCTCATCGAAAGCCTCTCGGGCGCGTTCGCCAACACCGGCGAGGCGGTGTACCGCAACGTCTACTGGGCCATGGAGCGTGTGAACGCACGCGGCGGCGTGCAGTTGCCCGCCAGCAGCGGCGGCCCCCGCCCGCTGGCGCTGGAGCGCTACGACAGCAAGGGCCAGAACGAAGAGGCCTTGTCGGCACTGCGCGCGGCCATCGACGACGGCGCACAGGTCATCCTGCAGGGCAATTCGTCGGCCACGGCGGCGGTGCTGATCGAAGCCATCAACAAGCACAACGAGCGCGAACCGAACAAGCGCGTGATCTTTTTGAACTACTCGGCGGTGGACCCCATCCTCACCAACGAGAAGTGCAGCTTCTGGCACTTTCGCTTCGACGCCCATGCCGACATGCGCATGGCCGCGCTCATGGAAGTGATGCGCGAAGACAAGGGCCTCAAGAGCGTGTACCTCATCGGCCAGGACTACAGCTTCGGCCAGGCCGTGCTGCGCGAGGCGAAGAAGCAGCTGGCCGCCCAGCGCCCCGAGGTGACGGTGGTGGGCGACGAGCTGCACCCCATCGGCCGGGTGAAGGACTTCGCGCCCTATGCGGTGAAGATCAAGACCAGCGGCGCGCAGGCCGTGGTCACGGGCAACTGGGGCAATGACCTCACGCTGTTGGTCAAGGCCGCGCGCGAGGTGGGCTACGAAGGCAGCTTCTACACCTTCTACGGCAACGCCCTGGGCGCGCCCGCCGCCATCGGCGACGCGGGCATCGGCAAGGTGGTGGCCGTGGCCGACTGGCTGCCCAACGTGCCGGGCGCGCAGAGCGAGGCGTTCTACCAGTCGTTCCGCACGCGCTTTCCCAAGCCGCAGGATGACTACGTGCACATGCGCATGCAGCTCATGGTCGAGGCGCTGGCCCAGTCCATCGAACGCGCGGGCGGCACCGACGCCGTGGCCGTGGCGCGGCAGATGGAGAGCGCGAATGTGCAGCTGTCGGGCCAGGGCGGAAGCATGCGCGCGGCGGATCACCAGTTCCAGCAGGCGCTGGTGGTGGGCGTGATGGACAAGAAGGGCGCACCGGGCGTGAAGTTCGACGTGGAAGGCTCAGGCTACGGCTTTCGCGTGGTGCGCCAGATCGCCGCCGCCAAGGCCCAGCAACCCCACAGCTGCACCATGCAGCGCCCCTGACCCACGGCGCGGGCGGTATGCGGCGCAGCGCGCGCCGCATATCGATATGAAAAGTTAGCGCAACCGGTGCAGGCCGTCGGGCCACAGAATTTGTCGCATTGATCACCCATGCGCGAATCGCTGCCTCCACCGTGTCCTACACCCTCTCCCTGCTCGACAAAAGTCCCATCCCCGACGGGGCCACGGCGGCCGAGGCGCTGCAGCGCACCGTAGCGCTGGCCCAGCGTGCCGAGCAACTGGGCTACCGCCGCTTCTGGGTGGCCGAGCACCATGGCAACCCGGGCCTGGCCGGCTCGGCACCCGAAGTGCTGGTGGCCCACCTGCTGGCGCGCACCTCGCGCATCCGCATCGGCTCGGGCGGCGTGATGCTGCAGCACTACAGCCCTTTCAAGGTGGCCGAGGCTTTCAAGGTGCTCGCCTCGCTGGCGCCCGGCCGCGTGGACCTGGGCGTGGGCAAGGCGCCCGGCGGCCTGCCGCTGTCCACGCGGGCGCTGCAGGCGCTGCACGACAAATCCAGGCCGTCCGATTTCAGCGCGCGCTTTGCGGAGCTGGACGCCTTCCTGCACGGCACGCTGGACCCGGACCACGCGCTGGCGGGCGCCGTGGCCTACCCCGCACCGCCCAGCCTGCCCGAGCGCCATCTGCTCGGCGGCAGCCCCGACAGCGCTGTGCTGGCGGCGCGCCACGGCTGGCATTTCACGTACGCGGGCCATTTCAACGGCGACCCCGTCAACATCGAGCGCACGGTGCGCGTGTACCGCGAAGCTGCGGGCCGCGCCCCCTCGCTGGCGCTCTATGCGCTCGTGGCTCCTACCCAGGCACAGGCCGACAGCCTGGTGGGCGCATTGCGCGTCTTCAAGCTGCATTTGTCCACCGGCCAAAGCGTGAACCTGCCCAGCGCCCAAGCCGCCGCGGAGTTTGCGCGCCAGGCCGGCGTGGCGGACTACCGGCTTGAAGAAACCCGGCCCCACGTGATCGCCGGTTCGCCCGACACGGTGCGCGAGCAGCTCGATGCGCTCAGCGAGCGCTACGGCATCGAAGAGTTCGTGGTCGACACGCCCGTCACGGGCTTTGCCGACCGCCTGGCCTCGGTCGAGTTGCTGGCGGGCGCCTATGCCACCGCCGAGGCCTGACCCGTTGGCCGCCCCCCTTTCCCCAGGAACAGACACCATGAGCAACACCCCACAACCCATCCGTTTCGGCGTCATGCTACACGGCGCGGGCGGCCACATGAATTCGTGGAAGCACCCCGCAGGCCCCGCGGACGCGAGCGTCAACCTCGACTTCTACATCGAGACCACGCGGAAGGCCGAGGCCAACGGCATCGCCTTCGCCTTCGTGGCCGACGGGCTGTTCATCAACGCGAAGTCCATCCCGCATTTTCTGAACCGCTTCGAGCCCATCTCCATCCTGTCGGCGCTGGCCGTGGCGACGTCGAAGATCGGGTTGGCGGGCACCATCTCCACCTCGTACAGCGAGCCATTCACGGTGGCGCGGCAGTTCGCGTCGCTGGACCTCATCAGCAAGGGGCGCGCCGGCTGGAACGTGGTGACCACACCGCTGGAGGGCACGGCCAGCAACTACAGCCGCAACCACCCCGACCATGCGCTGCGCTACGAGATCGCCGACGAATACCTGCAGGTGACGCAAGGCCTGTGGGACAGCTGGGACGAAGACGCCGTGGTGCGCAACCGCGCCACGGGCCAGTTCTTCGACCCCGCCAAGCTGCACACGCTGAACCACAAGGGCCGCTTCTTCCAGGTGGCGGGGCCGCTCAATATCGGCCGGTCGCCGCAGGGGCAGCCGGTGATCTTTCAGGCGGGTTCCTCCGACGCTGGCATCGGCCTGGCGGGCAAGTACGCCGATGCGGTGTTCACGCATTCGCCGTCGGTCGAGGAGACGCGCAGCTTTCTGCGCAAGGTCAAGGCCAGCGCCGTGGTGCATGGCCGCCAGGCCGACGACGTGAAGATCTTCCCCGGCATCGGGCCCGTGGTGGGCGCCACGCAGGAAGAGGCTGGCGCCAAATACCAGGCCATCCGCGAGCTGCTCACGGTCGATGAAGCGCTGGCCTACCTGGGCCGCTACTTCGACCACCACGACTTCAGCCAGTACCCGCTGGACGCGCCCTTTCCGGAGCTGGGCGAGATCGGCCGCAACAGCTTTCGCTCCACCACCGACCGCATCAAGGCCGACGCCAAGGCACGTGGCCTGACCCTGCGCCAGGTGGCGCTGGAGGCCGCCACGCCGCGCTCGCAGTTCGTCGGCACGGGCGAGCGCGTGGCCGACGAGATCATCCGCTGGGTGGATGAGGGCGCGGCCGATGGCTTCATCCTGGGCTTCCCCGTGCTGTCGCAGGGGCTTGATGATTTCATCGCGCACGTGATTCCGGTGCTGGAGTCGCGGGGCCGCTACCAGCGCACGCTGCCGGGCCACACCCTGCGCGACCACCTGGGCCTGCCGCGCAAGGCCAGCCGGTACGCGCAGGCCGATGCGGACGCAGCCACGGCGCCAGAGAAGAAGGTGGCGTGATGGGCGCAGCATTGCCCGTAGCGGCTTCCGCACACGACGTGCAGCGGGTGAAAAGCGTGGAAGAGGGCATTGCCGCCTTCATCCACGAGTTCCAGGCATTGCGCCGGGACCTGCACCAGCACCCCGAGCTGTCGTTCCAGGAGCACCGCACCTCGGCCATTGTGGCCGAGCGCCTCGCGTCCTGGGGGTACGAGGTGACCACCGGCATCGCGGGCACCGGCCTGGTGGGCACGCTGCGCAAAGGGCAGGGCACCAAGACCCTGGGCATCCGTGCCGACATGGACGCACTGCCCATCACCGAGGCCACGGGCCTGCCCTATGCCAGCCGGAACGCCGGGGTGATGCACGCCTGCGGGCACGACGGGCACACCACGGTGCTGCTGGCTGCGGCGCGCTTCCTGGCCGAGTCGGGCCGCTTCGACGGCACGCTGAACCTCATCTTCCAGCCCGCCGAGGAGAACGGCGGCGGTGCACAGCACATGATCGGCGAGGGCCTGTTCGAGCGCTTTCCGTGCGACGCGGTGTTCGGCCTGCACAACTGGCCCTGCGTGGGCGCGGGGCACTTCGGCTGCGTGACGGGGCCTGCCATGGCCTCGGTGGACCAGATCACCATCACCGTGCGCGGCAAGGGCGGCCACGGCGCCGCGCCGCACGAGACGGTGGACCCGGTGGTGGCCAGCGCGCACATCATCACCGCGCTGCAGACGGTGGTCTCGCGCAACGTCGATCCGCTCGACATGGGCGTGGTCACGGTGGGCTCCATCCATGGCGGCAACGCGCCCAACGTGGTGCCCGAGAGTGTGGAGCTCAAGCTCACGGCCCGCGCCTTCAAGCGCGAGGTGCGCGAGGTGCTCAAGGAGCGCATTCCGGCCATTGCCCGCGCGCAGGCCGAGAGCTTCGGCGCCACGGCCGAGGTGTCGTACCGGCCCGGCTACCCGGCCGTGCTCAACCATGAGGCCGAGACGGAGCTGGCACGCAGTGTGGCCATCGAAACCTTCGGCGCAGCCCGCGTGGACGCAGGCTTTCGCCCGCGCACGGCCAGCGAGGACTTCGCCTTCATGCTGCTCAAGCGTCCGGGCAGCTACGTGTTCGTGGGTAACGGCGATGGGGCATCGCTGCACAGCCCGTACTACGACTTCAACGACGCCATCCTGGCGCCCTCGGCCACGTACTGGGTGCGGCTGGCCGAGCGGTTTCTGGCCTGAGACCCCTTGCACGAGAAAGCCCTCCCATGAGTGACAGCTTCATCTACACCTCGCCTGCCGATCCCCTGGCCCGCCCGCTCATCGACGAGCTGTCGCACGAGTACGAGTCGCGCTACGGCGAGTTCTACGACCGCGAGGGCGGGCAGCGCGAGATGGAAAAGTATCCGCCCGAGCTGTTCACGCCGGAGCACGGCGGCAATTTTGTACTGCTGTTGCGCGGCGGGCAGGCCATTGGCGGCGGCGCCTTCAAGCGCCACAGCGATGCGCACACGGCGGAGCTCAAGCGCGTGTGGACGCATTCGGCCCACCGCCGCCAGGGCCTCGCCGCCAAGGTGCTGCGGGAGCTCGAAGCGCAGGCGCTGCGCCAGGGCTATGCGCGGCTGTACCTCACCACCGGCTTTCGCCAGCCCGAGGCCGTCGGGCTGTATCTGGGACACGGGTACACGGCGCTGTTCGACACCACGCTGCCACACGAGACGTACCGCCATCTGCCGTTCGAGAAGACGTTGCTCGCAGCGGACGGCCTGGAGTCCGCCGCCACGTTGACGACGGCGCCCGCCACACCGCACGCCCTGGGCGTGGGGCACGCCGCGGTCGTGGCGCAAGCGGCCTGAAAGCCGCCAAGCACACCGGCCCCCGCTCTTTTCCACGAACCCCGACAGCCTGCGAGACCTCACCACCATGTCCACCTCCACCACCCTGGACGCCGCTGCCGGTCTGCCGCTGGGGCCAACCCCTGCCGCGCCGCCAGTGGCCAACAGCCATGCGCCTAGCGCTCCGGCCGCCACCCCATCGCCCACCCCAGTGAAGGGCGACTATTCGCACTACAAAGTCGTGCCCGCGCGCTACCGGGCACGGGCCGCCGGCACGGTGTTTGCTGCGGTGGTCATCGCGCTGGTGCTGTATTCGGTGTTCACCAACCCGCGCTGGGGCTGGAGCATCTTCGGCGAGTATTTCTTCTCGGAGCCCGTGCTGGTGGGCCTGGGCCGCACCCTGCTGCTCACCGCGCTGGGGGCGCTGTTCGGCTTCACGCTGGGCACGGCGCTGGCGCTGGCCCGCGTGTCGCGCTCGCCGCTGCTGGCGGGGCTGTCGTGGACCTTCATCTGGATCTTCCGGTCCATCCCGGTCATCGTGCTGCTGCTCATCATCAACAACCTGGGTTACCTGTACGAGACCGTGAGCCTGGGCGTGCCGTTCACCGGCTGGACGTTCTTCTCGTACCCCACCACGCAGCTCATCAGCCCGTTCGTGGCGGCGCTGATCGGCCTGACGCTGAACCAGGCAGCGTTTGCTTCGGAGATCGTGCGCGGCGGCATCCTGTCGGTGGACCAGGGGCAGCTGGAAGCGGCGGCCGCCCTGGGCCTGCCGCGCCGCCGCCAGGCGTTTCGCATCGTGCTGCCGCAGGCCATGCGGTCCATATTGCCGGCGGGCTTCAACGACATCATCGGGCTGGCCAAGGGCACGTCCAACGTGTACATCCTGGCCCTGCCCGAGCTGTTCTACACCATCCAGATCATCTACCGCCGCAACCTGGAGGTGATCCCGCTGCTGATGGTGGCCACCGTGTGGTACCTCGTGATCCTCACGGTGCTGTCGCTGCTGCAGTACTACATCGAGCGGCATTTTTCCAAGGGCGCGCTGCGCAGCCTGCCGCCGTCGATCTTCAGCGGCATTGCGCAGCGCCTGTGGCCTGCGCGGCGTGTGGCCGTTCAAGGTGATACACCGGTGACCGCACCGGCAGCAGCGCCCACGCCCGCCGTCGCCACCGTGCCGCGCTGGACGGGCGAGCGCAACCGCGGTGGTGAAGTCACCATCCACGGCGTGTCCAAGAGCTACGGCGCCCTGCGAGTGCTCAAGGACGTGACTCTGACGGTGCCGCCCGGCAGCGTCACGGTGATCCTGGGGCAGTCCGGCTCGGGCAAGTCGACCTTGCTGCGCACCATCAACCACCTGGAGCGGGTGGACGATGGTTTCATTGCCATCGATGGCGAGCTGATCGGCTACCGCCAGGACGCGGACACCCTGTACGAGCTGGGCGAGAAGGACATCCTTCAACGCCGGGTGGACGTGGGCATGGTGTTCCAGAACTTCAACCTGTTCCCGCACCTCACCGTGCTGGAGAACATCGTCGAAGCCCCGGTCACCGTGCGCAAGCTGCCGCGTGCCGAGGCTGAAGCGCTGGCGCTGGAGCTGCTGGCGCGCGTGGGCTTGTCCGACAAGGCGCACAGCTACCCGCGGCAGCTCTCCGGCGGGCAGCAGCAGCGCGTGGCGATCGCGCGCGCCCTGGCGCTCAAGCCCAAGGTGCTGCTGTTCGACGAGCCCACCTCTGCGCTGGACCCTGAACTGGTGGGCGAGGTGCTCGATGTGATCAAGGAGCTGGCGCGCACTGGCACCACGCTCATCATCGTGACGCACGAGATCGGCTTTGCCCGCGAGGTGGCCGACACGGTCGTCTTCATGGAGCAGGGCCGCGTGCTGGAGACCGGCACACCCGCCAAAGTCTTCAGCCAGCCCGACCACCCCCGCACGGCGGAGTTCCTGGCCAAGGTGCTCTGAGCCGCCGGCCGCCTCACCCTCATCGTCCCCCACCCGCAGCGGCCCTCTGGGTCAGCCGGCCTGTGGCCCAGGCCGGGCTGCGGCATGGGCGCCGCTGTGATCTGCCCGATTTTTTTGCTTCCTTCCTTTGCCTGCTTTCCTGACCCATCCATTTCATCCCCGGAGCCGATCCATGACCCTTGTGAACCGAACCCTCGCAGCCCTGGCACTGGCCGCTGCGTCCATCGCCGCACTGGCGCCCATCCACGCGGCTGCGCAGGCCATCGACCTGAGTCCCGAGCAGCCCACGCGCGCCCGCTCGCAGAAGGTGGACGAGGCGATCAAGCTCGTCGCCAAGGATTTCAAGTTTGCGAAGGAGGGTGTGCTCACCGTGGGCACCACCACGGGCCGGCTGCCGTTTGGCGCCTATGCCACCGACAACAAAACGCCCGTCGGCAACGCGCCGGACATCGCACAGCTGGTGGCCGACAGCCTCGGGCGCAAGCTGGAGCTGGTGTCCGTGGCCTGGGCCGACTGGCCACTGGGCCTGCAGTCCGGCAAGTTCGATGTGGTGATCTCCAACGTCACCGTCACCGAGGAGCGCAAGGAGAAGTTCGACTTCTCGACCTACCGCAATGACCAGCTGGGCGTGTATGTGAAGGCCGACAGCAAGATCACGTCCGTCAAGGAGCCCAAGGATGTGGCGGGCCTGAAGGTGGTGGTCGGCGCGAGCACCAACCAGGAGCAGATCCTGCTGCGTTGGAACCAGCAGAACATCGCCGCAGGCCTCAAGCCGGTGGACATCCAGTACTACGACGACGATGTGGTGTTGTACTTGGCGCTGGCCTCGGGCCGCGCCGACGCGTACCTGGCCCCCAACGGCATCGCCGCGCACAACGCGCGCGATGGCAAGACGAAACTGGTGGGAACCTTCTCGGGCGGCTGGCCGCAGGCGGCCGAGATTGCCGTGACCTCGCGCAAGGGTTCGGGCATTGCCGACGCGATCACCACGGCACTGAATGCGCAGATCAAGAACGGCAACTACGCCAAGGCGCTCGAGCGCTGGAACCTGCAGTCCGAGGCCATCCAGGTCTCGCGCACCAACCCTCCCGGCTTGCCCAAGAAGTAAGCCTGCAGCCTTCAAGGACCATCCATGATTCTGACTCTCCATTCCCTGTCGCGCCGCAGCCTGGTGGCCCTGGCCTCGGCGTGCGCGCTGTCCTGCGCGTGGACCGTGGCCGGTGCTGCCACCGCGTTTGACTTCAGCCCCGAGCAAATGGGCCGCATCCGCGCCGAGAAAGACGCAGCGGCCGTCCAGGCCATTCCGAAGAATTTCAAGTTCGTGAAGGAAGGAGTCTTCACCGTGGCGATCGCGCCGTTTGCGCCCCCCATCGCCACCTATGCCAGCGACGCCAAGACGGTGGTGGGGTTCGACCCGGACTATGCGCAGCTGATTGCCGACGCCCTGGGGCTCAAGCTCGAACTGCTGCCGATTGCCTGGGCCGACTGGCCGCTCGGGCTCACCTCGGGCAAGTACGACGCGGTGATCTCCAACGTGGGCGTGACCGAGCTGCGCAAGGAGAAGTACGACTTCTCCACCTACCGCCTGGGGTTGCACGGCTTTTATGTGCGCGCCGACAGCAAGATCGCCTCCATCAAGGAGCCCAAGGACATTGCGGGGCTGAAGGTCATCACCGGATCGGGCACCAACCAGGAGCGCATCCTCCTGGAGTGGAACAAGCAGAACGTCGCCGCGGGCCTCAAGCCCGTGGAGCCCGTGTACTTCGACGACGACGCCGCGCGGCTGCTGGGCGTGGTGTCGGGCCGGGCCGACGCCAACTTCAACCCCAACGCGCCGCAGGCCTACCACGCGGCCAAGGACGGCAAGATCAAGCTCGTGGGCACGGTGAACGCGGGCTGGCCGCTCAAGTCCGACGTGGCCATCACCACGCGCAAGGGCTCGGGCCTGGCCGATGCGCTGACGCTGGCCACCAATGGGCTCATCAAGAACGGCAAGTACACGCAGGCGCTGCAGCGCTGGAGTTTGCTGGAGGAAGCGTTGCCCAAATCGGAAACCAATCCCCCGGGCTTGCCCAAGTTCTGAAGCCCTCTGAGCCGCTGCGCGACTTCCCCCTCAGGGGGACGCACCCGGTGGACTGGCGGAGCCAGATCCACGGGTGCGCTGGTATGGGGGCGCGCCGGTTGCGAGCGCTGTGGGCAGCGTTTTGACCGAGTCTGTTGATCCTCTTCTTTTCATCATGGCCATTTCTCACCTTGCATTTTTGACGCCGGGCAACTATGCCGAGGACAGCCCCCTGCAGGGTTTGGAGGACACCTTGCGCCTGTTCGAGCTGGGGGAAGCGCTGGGCTACCAGGGCGCGTGGGTGCGCCAGCGGCATCTGGAGCGGGCGGTGTCGTCCGCGGCCACGCTGCTGGCCGCCGCCACGCAGCGCACGGGGCGCATCGCGCTGGGCGCGGCGGTGATCCAGATGGGGTATGAGAACCCTTTCCGGCTGGCCGAGGACCTGGCGACGGTGGACGTGCTGTCGCGCGGGCGCCTGCAGGTGGGGCTGAGTGCGGGGGCGCCACCGTACGGGCCGCTGCTGGGCGGGCGCTTGTTCGACGGCGATGCGCAGGCCATCGATTTTTCGCACGCGCGGGTGGAGCGGCTGCGCAGCAACCTGCGCGGTGATTATTTCGGCGACGACGACTTTTTCGTGGAGTCGCCCGCAGGACGCCAGCGCCCGCGGGTGCAGCCGCATGCGGCGGGGCTCGTGGAGAGACTGTGGTACGGCGGCGGGTCGCTGAAGTCTGCGCAGTGGGCGGGTGCCCAGGGCTACCACCTGCTGATCGGCAACCTCAACCGTGGTGAGCAGACAGACGATTTCTTCGCAGCGCAGCGCAGTCAGCTCGAACTGTTTCATGCCCACTGGTCGGCTCCCCACGCCCCGCGTGTGGCGCTGGGCCGGGTCGTCGTGCCGCTGGACAGCGCAGATGCTGCGAGCCGGGCGCGCTACCGAGCCTGGGCGGCGCTGCGCGAGGTTCGCACGATGGCACCCCAGGGCGAGCGCCGTACGCTGTTTGCGCGCGATCTGGTGGGGACGTCCGATGAGATCCTGGAAAGCCTGCGCCAGGACCCGATCGTGCCGCGCGTGCAGGAGCTGCGGCTGGAACTGCCATATGATTTCAACGTGCACGAGTACGCGCAGATCCTGAGTGACACCGCGCAGTACATTGCGCCGGAGCTGGGCTGGGTTCCAGCGGCGGCCGGCCCGACTGTCGACGGCTACTGCGTGGACCGCGCAGCCGCGACTTCGCTGCCCAGCTCGATCACCGACATGGCGTAGTAGATCGACCAGTTGTAGCGGGTGATGGCGTAGCGGTTTTCGGTGCCCGGCACGTAGCTCGGCGTATCACGCCGTTGTGTAGTCCGACGAGGCCAGGGGCGCGGCGGCGCCATCCAGCACGCCGCCCTTTGCTTGTATGCTGGCAGCGCTGAAGGTGGGCAGGAGTCTTGCGGTAAGAGGTGATCCAGTTGCAGCAGGCTCAGACCGAACGGGTTGTTTCAAGTTCAAAATGCTGACTCTATGAAGCACCGCCCAGCCCACGTCTTGCGGTGCGTTCAGCGCCGGATGCGCCGTCCCGTCTTGAACACCCACCACACCACGACAAGGCACAGGGCCATGAACACGAATGTCATGCCCGCGCTCACGCCGATGTGGACATCGGCTTGGCCGTAGAACGCCCAGCGCAACCCGCTGATGAGATAGACCACCGGGTTGAACAGCGAAACGGTCTGCCAGAACGGCGGCAGCATGCTGATGCTGTAGAACGCACCGCCGAGAAACGTCAGCGGTGTGATGACCAGTAGCGGTATCACCTGCAGCTTTTGAAAGCTGTCAGCCCAGAGGCCGATGATGAATCCGAACAGGCAGAACGTGACGGCGGTGAGCACCAGAAAGCCCACCATCCACACTGGATGCGCCACTTCGTAGGGCACAAACACCCTGGCGGTGGTGAGGATGAGCACCGATACCAGCAGCGACTTGGTGGCCGCGGCGCCGACATAGCCCAGCAGCACCTCGACCCAGTTGACCGGCGCGCTGAGCAGCTCGTAGATGGTGCCGGACCACTTGGGCATGTAGATGCCAAAAGCCGAGTTGGAAATGCTTTCGGACAGCAGCGACAGCATGAGCAGGCCGGGGATGATGTAAGCCCCATAGCTCACGCCGCCGATGTCGCCCATGCGCGAGCCAATGGCTGAGCCAAAGACGATGAAGTACAGCGCTGTGGACAGCACCGGTGCGATCAGGCTTTGCATCCAGGTGCGAAAGGCCCGGTTCATCTCGAAGCGATAGATGGCACGCACGCCATGCAGGTTCAGGCCGGTCATGCTCGGGATGCTTTCTGTTGCGACGGGGCGTGGTCCTGGTCCTTGTCCTTGTCCTTGTCCTGGTGCACCAGGCCCACAAAAATGTCTTCGAGCGAACTCTCGCTGGAATGCAGGTCCTTGAAGTCAATCCCGTGTTCGGCCAGCGCGCGCAAAAGTGCGGCAATGCCTGTGTCTTCTTGCTGGGTGTCAAAGGTGTAGGTGAGCATGGTGCCACCCTGGCTAAGCACCAGTGGCCAGCGGGCCAGCGACGCGGGTATCTGCTGCATCGGTTGCTGCAGCGTGAGTGCAAGCTGCTTCTTGCCCAGCTTGCGCATCAGCACATCTTTGTCCTCCACCACGATCAGCTCGCCCTTGCGGATCACGCCGATGCGGTCGGCCATGTCCTCGGCTTCCTCCAGGTAATGCGTGGTCAGGATGATGGTGGTGCCCGCATCGCGCAGCGCCCGCACCAGGCGCCACATGTCGTGGCGTAGCTCCACGTCCACGCCCGCGCTGGGCTCGTCGAGGAACAGGATCTTGGGCTCGTGCGACAGCGCCTTGGCGATCAGCACGCGGCGTTTCATGCCGCCCGAGAGCGCGAGGATCTTGCTGTCCTTCTTGTCCCACAGCGACAGGTCCTTCAGGATCTTTTCGATGAAAGCAGGGTCGGGAGCCTTGCCGAACAGCCCTCTGCTGAAGTTGACCGTGGCCCACACGGTTTCAAACGAATCGGTGTGCAGCTCCTGGGGCACGAGGCCAATGGCCGCGCGGGCGGCGCGGTAGTCCCGCACGGTGTCATGGCCGTCGGCGCTGATGGAGCCCGCCGTGGCATTGCTCATGCCGCAGATCACGCTGATGAGCGTGGTCTTTCCCGCGCCGTTGGGCCCGAGCAGGGCAAAGATCTCGCCGCGCCGGATGTCCAGGTCGATGTTCTTGAGTGCCTGGAACCCGCCAGCGTAGGTTTTGCTCACGCCGCGCACACGGACGATCGCGTCCGCAGCGGGCATGGAAGAAGGTGATGCAGGCATGGGATGGTGGTCAGGAATAGTGCATGCCGCCGCGGCGGTTGCCGGGCAAGCGGGGGAGCGACGCATTGTGGCTTGAGTTGCGCAACCGCGCTGGCAGGCGCTGGCAAACCCCGCTTTGGCCCTGCGGCCAGGACAGGTCTTTCCCCTTCGCCACCGGATGCGTGCGGTGCGGGTAGCACAGCTGGCTCCGATCCGCAGCCCCACCAGGCAGTTCGGCTCGCGAAGGGTATTGCGGGCCATCCGGTGCTCGGCCCCTCGGTCGACCCTGTGCGCCTGCTCCGGCCGTCGCAGCGCCAGGATCAGCGCGCTCGCGCCGCCGCCACCTCGCGGCCCAGCTCGATCACGGCCATCGCGTAGTAGCTGGACCAGTTGTAGCGCGTGATGGCGTAGAAATTCTCGGTGCCTGCCACATAGCTGGCGGGCTCGCCGCCGTTTTGCAGTTCCACCAGTGCCAGCGGGCCGGTGTGCTGCGCGCCCTGGGCATCCAGCACCGCGCCTTTGGCTGTCATGCTGGCCACGCTGAAGGTGGGCAGGATGTCGGGTGCCAGCAGGTCGTCGAGCTGCAGGCGCGCGGCGTCGAACTGCACGCCAAAGTGCGTGGGCATGCCTGGCGTCCAGCCATGGCCGCGGAAGTAGTTGGCCACCGAGCCGATGGCGTCCGCCGGGCTCTTGAACAGGTCCACGCGGCCGTCGCCATCGAAGTCAATCGCATAGCGCACCCAGCTCGACGGCATGAACTGCCCCAGGCCCATGGCACCGGCGTAGCTGCCACGGGGCTCGAACGGGTCGGTGTCGCTGCGGTTGGTGAGGCTCAGGAACTGCTCCAGCTCACCGCGGAAAAATGCGGTGCGCTCCTTGGCACGCGGGTGGGTTGACGGGAAATCAAACGCCAGCGTGGCCAGCGCGTCCATCACCCGGAACGTGCCCATCTGCTGGCCGTAGATGGTCTCCACGCCGATGATGCCCACGATGATCTCGGCGGGCACGCCGTACTCGCGCTCGGCCCGCTCCAGCGTGGCCTCGTTCTCCTGCCAGAACCGCTGGCCGGCGCGGATGCGGATGGGGTCGATGAAGCGGCTGCGGTACACGCGCCAGTTCTTGGCGGTGCCTTTGGCTGGCGGCAGCATGAGGCGGGGGACCTGTGGCAGGAAGTGCGCCTGCCCGATGGCCTGGCGCACCCATTCGCGGTCCAGGTCGCGGCGCGCGGCCAGGTCGTCGGCAAACTGCAGGGCCTCGGGGCGCGATGCATAGGGCACCGCGGGCTTTTGCTTCGTGGCGGTGGGTTTAGAGGGTTTTTGGGGGCTGGCGCTTGCTGTTATTGTGCAAGATGCTATTAAAAATATAGCAATGTTGGCCCATCGGGCTGTCTTCTTCATGTCGGTTGTTCGTTACTTTGTTGTGTCCCTGCGCCGCGCAACCGGCGCGGCCCGGGCCGGCGTCACCGCGCAAGGGCAGCCCCGCCGCGCTGGCGGCGCCCCCCTTCGTGGCGGAGCCGAGAGAAGGGGCTGGGGGCCGCGGCTCCAGGCCTGCCAGCGCAGGCTGGGACGGCCCCGAAGGGCTGCCGTCTCTGGCGGCTGCACGGAGCGGCGAAGCCGCTCAGGGGGATGATTCATTTCCTTGGCCAGGGCAGGGTGCGGAATTCGCGCCGCAGCGTGCCCAGTTCGGTGTCGGGGTGGGGGGCGTAGCGCAGTCGCTCCAGCCGCAGCAGCCAGTCTGCCACTGCGTCGGCTGGCGCCCCGAATTGTGCCCGCACCCGTTCGGCCATCGCGCGCGGTGGCAGGGTTTCCGGCAGTGGCAGGCCCGCGCGCGCCAGGCGCTGGCGCGTGCGGGCCAGCAGCCGCAGCCAGGGGTCGTGCTGGCTGCGTTCCCACAGGCTCCAGCCCATGCCGCCCAGCGCGGCCGCGATGACCAGGGTGCCCAGCACGGTGGTGAGGTCCTGCCAGCTGGGGGATTCAAACCCCAGCGCCTTGAGCAGGTCCATCTGGCGGCTCTGCGTGTAGTTGAGCACCCACTGGTTCCAGCTGTTGTTGACGGCTTCCCACACGGCGCGCAGGTTCTGCACCATGCCCGGGCTGAGGGTGCCCATCGCGGCCGCGAACGCGCCTTGGGGCGCCTGCAGGCGCTGGAACGCCCCCACGCGGCCTGGCGAGACGGCGCCCGTGGGGTCCACGCGCACCCAGCCGCGGCCTTCCATCCACACCTCGGCCCAGGCGTGGGCATCGGCATTGCGCACGGTCCAGTAGCCGTCCACGGGATTGCGTTCACCCCCCTGGTAGCCCGTGACGATGCGTGCGGGCACATCCAGGGCGCGCATCAGCACCACGAAGGCCGAGGCAATGTGTTCGCAAAAACCTTCCTTGCGGTCAAACCAGAACTCGTCGGCGGTGTGTTCGCCATAGACGCCGGGATCGAGGGTGTAGGTGTAGCCGCCCGTGCGCAGGCGCTGCAGGGCCGCATTGACCAGCGCGCTTGTTCCGCCGCTGGCCAGCGCGGGGTCTGCGCGCATTTGCGCGGCCAAAGCCAGGGTGCGGGGGTTGAAGCCGGGGGGGAGCTCCGTGTACACGCGCAGCTGCCGCACCGACTGCTGGGGGCCATGGCGGTACTCGGGGTAGCTCACGGCCTGGTAGCGCATCACCTCGGTGATGGGGCGTGAGGTCATCCACTGCAGGTCCTGGGTCATGTAGGCCCGCATGTTGTTGGGCAGCTCGGGCGCCTCGGGGGTGGCTTCCAGCACCATCAGCCAGGGTTGCCGCTGGGGCTCGAGCGTCACTTCGTAGCGCACGGCCGGTCCGCTGACCTGCAGGTTGGCTGGCGGGGCCGCGCGTGCGGCCCAGGCGCTGTCTTCGCGAAACGGCTCGGCCTGCCATTGCCGGCCATCGAACGCCGTCATGACGGGGCCGCGGAAGTACAGCGCCGATTGGGGCGGGACATCGGTGGGCGCCCCCGCGAAGCGCAGGCGGATGGCCACGCGTTCGTCGAGCGCGATCTCGGCCATCTCGCCGATCTTCATGGTGCCCGACAGGCCGCTGCGCCCCGTGAGGTTCTCCCCGGGCATGCCCCACAGCGGCGCCATGCGCGGAAACAGCATGAACAGCGCCACCATGATGGGGGCCCCCAGCAGCGCCATGGTGCCCGCCATGCGAAAGGTCTGCGCCAGGGGCGGGCGCCCCACCGGCATGTGGGCATTGACCAGCGCCATGAGCAGGCCCAGCAGCGCCACCAGCATGGCGGCGGCGGTGAGCAGCGACTGCGAGAAGAAGAAGTTGCTGAGCATCGTGAAGAAGCCCAGGAAGAACACCACCATCGCGTCGCGGCGCGCGCGCAGCTCCAGCATCTTGAGCGCCAGCAGCATGACGACCAGGGTGACGCCCGCATCGCGCCCGAGGATGGTGCGGTGCGTGAACAGCGTGCCCGCCACCGCCGCCACCAGCAGGGCGCCCACGGTCCAGCGCCCGGGCAGGGGCCGGCCTTTCCAGGCGAGCCAGCCGCGCCACAGCAGCAGCCCGCCGGCCAGCAGGCTGGTCCACACCGGCAGGTTGGACACCTGCGGTGCGATGACCCAGACGATCACGAACAGCAGAAAGAGCGCGTCGCGGGCGTCGCGCGGCAGGGAAACAAGGGTCTGGCGCAGGTTCATGGCAACGGTCCAGGCCCGGCTTGGAGTGGTGGACATGCTATAAAAAATATAGCTCCCTGCGCCTTGCCTGTATGCGACAGGGGCCCACTGGATACGGATTTTGAAGCGGGGTTCAGCACAGCGCCAGTGCCTCCAGGCAATTTCGTCGGTGCGCCGCACCCGTGTCCGGGGCGATCTCGACACCCGGCAGGCGCAGGCCATAGTCCAGCCCCAGCCGGTCGGCCTGCAGCACCCAGGCGGCCAGGCGTGAGATGCGGGCTTCGTGGTCGGGCAGCGAGGCGCGGGCCAGGTCCAGCCACAGTTCGTGCCGTTGGGCTTGCTGGGCGTCGCGGCTGACCAGGTCGTCCGTGCCGGTGCCCAGCGATTTGGCGGCCTTCTTCCAGACCACGAGCTTGAGCGGGTCGCCCCGGCGGTAGGCGCGCACGCCGTCGAATTCGCCAATGCCCTGCGTGGGCGTGTTGCCGGCGCCGCCCGCGCGCGGTTCGCCGGTCGGCAGCGGCGGTGCCGGGGTCTCGGGCGCGGGGTAGACCAGCACCTGGGCCGCGGGCCGCCAGTAGGTCCAGACGCGGAAGGTGCCGAGCGGAAAGCGCGTCTCGGCCGTCAGCGTGGGCACGCGGTGCAGGCCCCGGCGCGGGGGCTTGAAAGCGACCTGCACGCTCGACTGGCCCTGCGCGGGCACGTCGGTCCAGGCCCAGTGGTGTGCCTCCTTGCCCGTGCCGTGCACCGACAGGGCGATGCCGTAGCGCGGCGTCTTGCGCTCGCTGGACAGCTGGATGTCAAACGCCGTGCTGGTGCCCATGAAGTGTGGCTCGGGCGCCTTCAGGTGCAGCGTGAGGCCGCGCAGGTTGGCGTGGCAGATGTGCATGCCCACCACGGCGCTGCCCGCCAGCAGAAAGGTCAGCAGGTAGCCCAGGTTGAGCTGGTAGTTGATGGACGCGATGAGCAGCACGATGAGCGTCAATGCCAGCATCCAGCCCGAGCCGGTGGGCAGGATGTAGACATTGCGCTGCGTGAGCGCGAGCGTGTCGCTCAGCGGCAGGCGCGCCTGCCACCAGCGCTGGAAGCGGCGGCGCAGTGGCGCAAGCGGGCTCACCCGGGCCAGGATGGCGCGCCAGCCCCCGGTCGGGCGGAGCGTGGCGGGGGGATGGGCGGCTGTCATTTCACGGCAGCGGCACGGCCTCGACCATGGCGCGCACCTGTTCCACCGCGCCGCGTCCGGCATCGCCCACGGGCACCAGGCGGTGGGCGATGGTCTGGGGCAGCACGGCCTGCACGTCGTCGGGCGCCACGTAGTCGCGCCCGCTGATGAGGGCCTGCGCCTTGGCCGCACGCACCAGGGCAATGCCCGCGCGGGGCGACAGGCCCTGCAGGAACCACCGGCCCGAGCGCGTGGCGGCGATGAGGTCCTGCACATAGTTGAGCAGCGGGTCGGCCGCATGGATGGCCTGCACCTGGCGCTGCAGCTCGGCCAGTTCCTCGTCGGACAGCAGGGGCAGCATGGTGTCCACCATGTCGCGCCGGTCCGCGCCCGCCAGCAGCACGCGCTCGGCCGCGCGGTCGGGGTAGCCGATGGAGATGCGCATCAGAAAGCGGTCGAGCTGCGATTCGGGCAGCGCGAAGGTGCCCAGCTGGTCGTGCGGGTTCTGGGTGGCGATCACGAAGAAGGGGTGGGGCAGGGCCCGCGTCTCGCCCTCTACCGACACCTGCTTTTCCTCCATGGCTTCGAGCAGCGCGCTTTGCGTCTTGGGGCTGGCGCGGTTGATTTCGTCGGCCAGCAGCACCTGGGCGAACACCGGGCCAGGGTGGAACACGAAGGCTTCCTTGCCGCGCTCGTAGACCGAGACGCCCGTCAGATCGCTGGGCATCAGGTCGGCCGTGAACTGCACGCGCGAGAACTGCAGGCCGAAAGTGCGCGACAGCGCATGGGCCAGGGTGGTCTTGCCCACCCCCGGAACATCCTCGATGAGAAGGTGCCCGCCGGCCAGCAGGCAGGCCACGCAGTCCTGTACCTGGGCCTGCTTGCCCACGATCACCGTGTTAAGCTGATCCAGAAGCGATTTGATCTTGTGCTGTGCATTCATTGTCATGGCGCGACGTTATCCGAAAACCATCCAAAAAAATACGAGACACGGGGATTGACTGTGAGCAAGACGGGCTATTTCACCCATCGGGATTGTTGGAAGCACGAGATGGGCCCGGGCCACCCAGAATGCCCCGAAAGGCTCGATGCCATCGAAGACCGCTTGCTGGTCACCGGGGTGGGCGATGCGCTGGAGCGCTACGAGGCCCCCGAGGCCTCGCTGGCCGACATCGAGCTGGCGCATGGCCGCATGCACATCGCGGCGCTGCGGGGCCTGTCCGACCGGCTCAACGAAGAGCTGATGGCGGGCGGCCCGAGCTACGCGCAGATCGACACCGACACCTCCATCAACGCCCACACCTGGAAGGCGTCGCTGCGCGCCGCGGGTGCCGCGCTGGCCGCCACCGATGCGGTGATGGCCGGCGAGGTCGAGAACGCGTTCTGCTCCGTGCGTCCGCCCGGGCACCATGCGTGCCGCGACAAGGCCATGGGTTTTTGCTTCTTCAACAACGTGGCGGTGGCCGCCAAATATGCGCTGCAGCGCTACAACCTGCAGCGCGTGGCGGTGGTGGACTTCGATGTGCACCACGGCAATGGCACCGAGGACATCCTGGCGGGCGACCCGCGCGCGCTGATGGTCAGCATCTTCCAGCACCCGTTCTACCCGTACAGCGGCGACCAGGACCCGGCCCCCAACATGGTCAACGTGCCCGTGCCAGCGTACACCCGTGGCATGGACATCCGCGAGATCATCGAGATGATGTGGATGCCGCGCCTGGAGGCCTTCAAGCCCGAGATGATCTTCGTCTCCGCCGGCTTCGACGGCCACCGCGAGGACGACATGGGCCAGCTGGGCCTGACCGAGCAGGACTACGCCTGGATCACCCAGCGGGTCAAGGACGTGGCGCGGCGCTATTCCCAGGGCCGCATCGTGTCGTGCCTGGAGGGCGGCTATGTGATGGGGCCGCTGGCGCGCAGCGTGGAGGCGCATCTGCGCGTCCTGGCTGATCTTTGACTCCCCCTGAGCAGCCTGCGGCGTCTTCCCCCTGAGGGGGACGCCACCCGTGGCCTGGCGAAGCCAGTTCCACGGTGGCACTGGCCTCATGCGCGCCTGTTTCAAACGCCCCTCGCATTGCTGTGCACAGGAGAAACAACATGACGATTCCGAATTCTGACGAGCTGCTGCTGATCACCCGTGATACGCGCGGTGTGATCACCCTCACTTTGAACGACCCTGCACGCTTCAATGCGTTGGGCTCTGAAATGCTGACAGCCCTGCAACAGGCGCTGGACGAAGCGCACCGCGACGAATCTGTGCGCGTGGTGGTGCTGGCCGCAGCGGGCAAGGCCTTCTGTGCCGGGCACAACCTCAAGGACATGGCGGCGAACCCGGAGCTGGCGTACTACCAGAAGCTGTTTGCCCAATGCAGCCGCATGATGCTCACCATCCACAAGCTGCCCGTGCCCGTGGTCGCCAGGGTGCAGGGCATGGCGACGGCGGCGGGCTGCCAGCTGGTGGCGCAGTGCGACCTGGCCGTGTCGGCCGACAGCGCGAGTTTTGCCACCAGCGGCATCCACTACGGCCTGTTCTGCGCGACGCCCAGCGTGCCGCTGGTGCGCAATGTGCCCGCCAAGCGGGCGATGGAAATGTTGCTCACCGGCGATTTCATCGATGCCCCCACCGCGCTGGCACAGGGCCTGGTGAACCGCGTGGTGCCCGCCGATGCGCTGGACGCCGAGGTGGAGATGCTGGTGCAGTCCATCCTGCAAAAGCCCCGCGTGGCCGTGGCCATGGGCAAGGCGCTGGTGTACCAGCAGCGCGAGCTGGGCATGGATGCCGCCTACCAGCTGGCGGGCCAGGCCATGGCCACCAACATGATGGACGAGGCCGCGCAGGAGGGCGCGCGCGCCTTTGCGGAAAAACGCCAGCCCCGCTGGAAGCGCTGAGGATCGCCACGATGGACAAGCCGATGCTCGACGATGTGGGCCTGTGGGTGCAGTCCTTCCTCAGCCCGACGGTGCTGGTGGAGCTGGCGGCCTTGGCGGGGTGCGTCGCCCTGGCCTGGGGCCTGGTCTCGCTGCTGCAGCGGGGCCTGCACCGGGGCGATCCACGCTCCATTCTGTTTGGCACCCGCATCGTGGATGGCGCGCTGTTTCCGCTGGTGCTGCTGAGCCTGGCCTATGTGGCGCGCACGCTGCTGCACCACTGGGTGGCGCTGGCCGCCTTCAAGCTGGCGATCCCGGTGCTGGTGGCGCTGGTGGTGATCCGCATTGGCGTGAAGGTGCTGCAGGTGGCATACCCGGACGCTGCCTGGGTGCGGCCCATCGAACGCTCCATCTCCTGGCTGGCCTGGCTGGGCATGGTGCTCTGGGTCACGGGACTGCTGCCGCTGGTGCTGGAGGAGCTGGACCAGATCCACTGGAAGGTAGGGGGCGCGACGCTGTCGGTGCGCACCATCATCGAAGGCGCGCTGACCGCCGGTGCGGTGCTGCTCATCGCGCTGTGGATCTCCGCCGCCATCGAGTCGCGCCTTCTGCGCTCGGCCACGGGGGCGGAACTGTCGCTGCGCAAGGCGGTGAGCAATGCCGTGCGGGCGCTGTTGATCTTCGTCGGGCTCATCATGGCGCTGTCGGCCGTGGGCATCGACCTGACGGCGCTGTCGGTGCTGGGTGGTGCCGTGGGCGTGGGCATCGGCTTTGGCCTGCAGAAGCTGGCGTCCAACTACGTGAGCGGGTTCGTCATCCTGGCCGAGCGCAGCATGCGCATCGGCGACAACGTGCGCGTCGACAATTTCGAAGGCCGCATCACCAACATCAATGCGCGCTACACCGTGGTGCGTTCGTCCACGGGGCGCGAGTCCATCGTGCCCAATGAAATGCTGATCACCCAGCGGGTGGAAAACCTGTCATTGGCCGACCCCCGCGTGTGGCTGTCGACCGTGGTGAGCGTGGCCTACGAAAGCGACGTGGACCTGGTGACCCGGCTTCTCGCGGACGCCGCGCTGGCCAGCAGCCGGGTGCTGCGCGATCCCGCCCCCAGCGTGGCCCTCTCGGCGTTTGGGGCCGACGGGCTGGAGTTCACGGTCGGCTTCTGGATCGCCGACCCCGAGAACGGCTCACTGGGCCTGCGCTCGGAGATCAACCGCGCCATCCTGAGCGCCTTGCGCGCCCACCAGATCGAGATTCCCTACCCCCAGCGGGTCATGCACGTGCAGGTCGAAGGGGGGCTGGCGGCGGCGCTGTCACCCGGCGCGCCAGCGGCGCCTGGGGCTGCCACCGCGCGGTGACCGGGCCCCGGGGGCCGCGAACGGGGTGCCGCATGCGACAGCAGACTCTAGACAGGCGCCCGGTGCACTCGCCTATAATCGACAAAAAGCACGATCGTTCTTTTTTGGAATCGTGAGGTCTGTGTTCCGGCCCCGTAGCGCTTTCGTTGCAGTGCGGCATAGAATGTTCTAGTTTACGTAAACGTCAATTCAACCAACTCTATCTAGGAGCCGCAGCAATGAAGGTCTTGGTCCCTGTCAAGCGCGTGGTGGACTACAACGTGAAGGTCCGCGTGAAGTCGGACAACACGGGTGTGGACATCGCCAACGTGAAGATGAGCATGAACCCCTTTGACGAAATCGCCGTCGAAGAGGCCGTGCGCCTGAAAGAAAAAGGCCTGGTGACCGAAGTCATCGCTGTCTCGTGTGGCGTGGCCCAGTGCCAGGAAACCCTGCGCACTGCCATGGCCATTGGCGCCGACCGCGCCATCCTGGTGGAAACCGACGTCGAACTGCAGCCTCTGGCCGTGGCCAAGCTCCTGAAGGCCCTGGTGGACAAGGAGCAGCCCTCCCTCATCATCCTGGGCAAGCAGGCCATCGACGACGACGCCAACCAGACCGGCCAGATGCTGGCGGCTCTGGCCGACCTGCCCCAGGCCACGTTCGCCAGCAAGGTGGAACTGTCGGCCGACAAGGTCAACGTGACCCGCGAAGTGGACGGCGGCCTGGAAACCCTGGCCTTGACCCTGCCTGCGGTCATCACGACCGACTTGCGCCTGAACGAGCCCCGCTACGTCACCTTGCCCAACATCATGAAGGCCAAGAAGAAGCAGCTCGATACCGTCAAGCCCGAAGACCTCGGCGTGGACGTGGCTCCGCGCCTGAAGACCCTGAAGGTCACCGAGCCCGCCAAGCGTGGCGCGGGCGTGAAGGTGGCCGACGTGGCCGCCCTGGTCGAGAAACTCAAGAACGAAGCGAAGGTGATCTAAATGTCGGTACTCGTTATTGCTGAACACGACAACGCGTCCATCAAGGGCGCCACCCTGAACACCGTGACCGCCGCCGTGGCCTGCGGTGGCGACGTGCACGTGCTGGTCGCCGGCCACAATGCAGGCGCTGCCGCAGCCGCCGCGGGCCAGATCGCTGGCGTCGCCAAGGTCATCCATGCAGACGCGCCCGGCCTGGAGCATGGCCTGGCGGAAAACGTCGCCGCGCAAGTCCTGGCCATCGCCTCGAACTACAGCCACATCCTGTTCCCCGCCACCGCCAGCGGCAAGAACGTGGCGCCCCGCGTGGCCGCCAAGCTCGACGTGGCCCAGATCAGCGACATCACCAAGGTGGTCGCCGCCGACACCTTCGAGCGCCCCATCTACGCGGGCAACGCCATCGCCACCGTGCAAAGCGCCGACAGCGTGAAGATCATCACCGTGCGCACCACCGGCTTTGACGCCGCAGCCGCCACCGGCGGCTCTGCCGCCGTCGAAACCGCTGCTGCTACCGCTGATGCCGGCAAGAGCACCTTCGTGGGCAGTGAAATCGCCAAGAGCGACCGCCCCGAACTGACCGCCGCCAAGATCATCGTCTCTGGTGGCCGGGCGCTGGGCAGCAAGGAAAAGTTCGACGAAGTGATGACCCCGCTGGCCGACAAGCTGGGTGCCGCCCTGGGCGCCAGCCGCGCCGCGGTGGACGCGGGCTACGCCCCGAACGACTGGCAAGTGGGCCAGACCGGCAAGATCGTGGCGCCGCAGCTGTACATCGCCGCCGGCATCTCGGGAGCCATCCAGCATTTGGCGGGCATGAAGGACTCCAAGGTGATCGTGGCGATCAACAAGGACCCCGAGGCACCGATCTTCAGCGTGGCCGACTACGGCCTGGAAGCCGACCTGTTCACGGCCGTGCCAGAGCTGGTCAAGGCCCTGTAAGAACGCCACCGTGCACACAAAGGCATCGCTCGCGATGCCTTTTTTTTGACGAAATTCCCCGGAGACACCCATGAGCTACACCGCCCCCCTCAAGGACATGCTGTTCGCCATCGAGCACCTGGCCAACATTGAACAGATCGCGCAGATCCCCGGCTTTGAAGACGCAGGCCTGGACACGGCCGCCGCCGTGCTGGAAGAGTGCGCCAAGTTCAACGAAGGGGTGCTGTCTCCGCTCAATTTCGAAGGCGACAAGAACCCGTCGAGCTGGAAAGACGGTGTCGTCACCACCACCCCCGGCTTCAAGGAAGCCTTCCGCCAGTACGGCGAAGGCGGCTGGCAGGGGTTGCAGCATCCGGCCGACTTTGGCGGCCAGGGCCTGCCCAAGACCATCGGCGCGGCCTGCATCGAGATGGCCAACAGCGCCAACATGAGCTTCGCGCTGTGCCCGCTGCTCACCGATGGCGCCATAGAGGCGCTGCTCACCGCGGGCAGTGACGAGCTCAAGGCCACGTACCTTGAAAAGCTGGTGACGGGCGAATGGACTGGCACCATGAACCTGACCGAGCCCCAGGCGGGCTCGGACCTGGCCCTGGTGCGCACGCGTGCCGAACCCCAGCCCGACGGCACCTACAAGATCTTCGGCACCAAGATCTTCATCACCTATGGTGAACACGACATGGCCGAGAACATCGTGCACCTGGTGCTGGCACGGGTGGCGGGCGCGCCCGATGGCGTGAAGGGCATCAGCCTGTTCGTGGTGCCCAAATTCATGGTCAACCAGGACGGCAGCCTGGGCGCGCGCAACGACGCCCATTGCGTGAGCATCGAGCACAAGCTGGGCATCAAGGCATCGCCCACGGCGGTGCTGCAGTTCGGCGACCACGGCGGCGCCGTGGGCTACCTGGTGGGGCAGGAAAACCGGGGCCTCGAATACATGTTCATCATGATGAACGCAGCCCGCTACGCCGTGGGCATGCAGGGCATCGCGATCTCCGAGCGCGCCTACCAGAAGGCCGTTCAGTACGCCAAGGACCGCGTGCAAAGCCGCCCCGTGGACGGCAGCATCAACGCCAGCGCCGCCATCATTCACCACCCTGACGTCAAGCGCATGCTCATGACCATGCGCGCCACCGTGGAGGGCTGCCGCGCCATGGCCACCGTGGCCGCTGCTGCGTTCGATGCCGCTCACCACCACCCCGATGCCGAGACGCGCAAGCAGAACCAGGCGTTCTACGAATTCATGGTGCCGCTGGTCAAGGGCTACAGCACCGAGACCAGCCTGGAGGTGACCAGCCTCGGTGTGCAGGTGCATGGCGGCATGGGTTTCATCGAAGAAACCGGCGCCGCGCAGTACTACCGCGACGCCAAGATACTGACCATCTACGAAGGCACCACCGCCATCCAGGCGAATGACCTCGTGGGCCGCAAGACGGCACGCGATGGGGGCCAGGTGGCCAAGGGCATCGCCGCGCAGATCGAGACCACCGAAGGCGAGCTGCTGGCCAGCGGCACCCCGGCCGCACTGGCCGTGGCCAGGCGCCTGACGGCCGCGCGCAAGGCGCTGCTCGACGTGATCGACTTCGTGGCCGGTGGCACCAAGGCCCAGCCCAACGCCGTGTTCGCGGGCAGCGTGCCCTACCTGATGCTGGCAGGCAACGTGGTGGCGGGCTGGCAGCTGGCGCGCAGCCTGCTGGTGGCGCAGGACCTGTTGCACAAGGGACAGGACGAAGCCTTCATGCGCGCAAAAATCACCACGGCCCAGTTCTATGCCGAGCACATCCTGGTGAAGGCACCGGGGCTGCGCGACAGCATCGTGGACGGCGCCGCCAGTGTGACCGAACTGGCGCTGGACGCCTTTTGAAGGTTGAGCGTGTTGTGAGGAGACTGACTGCCCGCAGAGCGGGCAGCTCATTGATATAAAAATGATAGCTGCTAGCGCTTGATGAATAAGCGCTAGAGCCCTATTTCATCCAAAAACCTGTTCAGGAAGTTGTTGCCATGTCCAAACTGCCTCCCGTGTTGCAAAACCTGTCGCTCCCCGTCATCGGCTCGCCGCTGTTCATCATCAGCAACCCCAAGCTCGTGATCGAGCAGTGCAAGGCGGGTGTGGTGGGCTCCATGCCCGCGCTCAACGCCCGCCCCGCCGAACTGCTCGATGAATGGCTGGCCGAGATCACCGAGACGCTGGCCGCCTACAACAAGGCCCATCCCGACAAGCCGGCCGCGCCCTTCGCCATCAACCAGATCGTGCACAAGAGCAATGACCGGCTGGAGCACGACATGCAGGTGTGCGCCAAGTACAAGGTGCCGATCATCATCACCAGCCTGGGCGCGCGCGAGGACGTGAACCAGGCCGTGCACGCCTGGGGCGGCGTGGTGCTGCACGACATCATCAACAACAAGTTCGCCCACAAGGCCATCGAGAAGGGCGCCGACGGCCTGATCGCCGTGGCCGCCGGTGCGGGCGGCCACGCGGGCGTGAAGAGCCCGTTCGCGCTGATCCAGGAGATCCGCCAGTGGTTCGACGGCCCCATCGCGCTCAGCGGCTCCATCGCCAGCGGCGACGCGGTGCTGGCGGCGCAGGCCATGGGTGCGGACTTCGGCTACATCGGCTCGGCCTTCATCGCCACGCACGAGGCCCGCGCCAGCGATGACTACAAGATGGCCATCGTGGAAGGCAGCTCGGACGACATCGTCTACAGCAACCTGTTCACCGGCGTGCACGGCAACTACCTGGCGCCGTCGATCCGCGCGGCGGGCATGGACCCCGACAACCTGCCCGAATCGGACCCGAGCAAGATGAACTTCGGCGGCGACGCGAAGAAGGCCTGGAAGGACATCTGGGGCTGCGGCCAGGGCATCGGCGCGATCAATGCGGTGACCAGCACCGCCGAGCTGGTGGCCCGGCTGCGCGCGGAGTACGAGGCTGCCCGGGCGCGCCTGAAGCTCTGATCCCCGGCGAGGTCTGCCTTGTGCGCCCGCAGCGTGCCATGCGCTGCGGGCGCCGCCGTTTGTGCGGCCCCGTGGGGCGGGTGTGGGCTGGTCGCGACAGGGCAAACCCCCAATGGACGGCAGCGCAGGTCGTGGACAATGATGATGATTAATAACCAGATGGGTGCCACATCGTGTGGCGCCGTCCGTCATCGTCGCGGGGAAGGTGCCATGCTTCGTTCATGTTTGCTGGGGCTGATGCTGGCCCTCTGTGCCAGCCAGGGGGCGCACGCCCGCAATGAGGGCGTGACCGGCGACGAGATCCGCCTGGGCGCGTCCGCCGTGCTCTCCGGGCCGCTCGGCGCTCAGACCGCGCAGTATGGGGAAGGGTCGCGGCTGATGTTCGACGCCGTGAACGCGCAGGGTGGCGTGCACGGCCGCATGATCCGCTACACCACGCTGGACGACGGCTTCGACACCCAGAAAGCCGTGGAGAACACGCGCCAGCTGCTGGAGAACGACAAGGTCTTCATGATCTACAACAGCACGGGCACGGCGCAGACGGCGGCCATCCTGCCCCTGGTCAAGGAACACCGCACGCTGCTGTTCGGGCCGGTCACGGGGGCCTCGGCGTTTCGGGAAACCTTGAATCCCTATGTCTTTCACGTGCGGGCCGGCTACGCCAGCGAGGCCGGCAAGATCGTCTCGCAGCTGCGCCACCAGGGCATCAGCCGCGTGGCGGTGTTCTACCAGGACGACGGCCTGGGCAAGACGCTGCTGGCCGAGCTCAAGAAAGCCTCCGAGGAGGAAAAGCTCGCCTTCGTCGCCGAGATCAAGGTCGACCCCAAGCAGCCCGACTTCGCGGCCGCCGCGCAGGCCACCGACAAGGCACAGCCCCAGGCCGTCATCGTGGCGACGGCGGGCACCACGTTCACCAGCTACATCAAGGCGGTGCAGTCCACGGCGGCGCGGCCCGCGTACTACGGGTTTTCCGTGGCCAGCATGGACGTGATCCACCGCGAGCTCAAGGACAAGGCGCGCGGCATCATCCTGGCGCAGATCATGCCGTCGCTGCGCAGCACCACCGTGCCCGTGGTGGCCGAGTACCTGGCCCTTCTGCGCGCCAAGTCACCAAGCGCCCAGCCGTCGGCCTCGCAGTTCGAGGGCTTCGTGCACGCCCGGCTGCTGGTGGAGGGCCTGCGCCGCACCGGGCGCAACCTGACCACGGAGTCCTTCGTCAAGACCATGGAGGATGCGGGCGACATCTCGTTCGGGCGCTTCAACGTCAAGTATTCGCCCAGGAGCCACAACGGCTCCACCTATGTGGAGCTGGCCATCGTGGATGCCGAGGGCAGCTTGCGGTATTGATCCCATATCTGGGGCGCAGCGCGCCCGCCTCCAGGGGGAAGCCGCCCGTGCTGCGGGCGGGCCACGGCGCCCTGGCAGCGGGCCTGGGCGCGTGTCACAGCCCGTAGGTCAGCTCCCGCGCCTTGCCCCAGAACACCCGGTACATGAAGACCGTGTAGACGATGATGGCCGGCAGCGTGATGGCCACCCCGATGCCGATCACCGCGAGGGACTCCGGCGCGCTGGCGGCTTGCCACACCGTGAGGCGGTCGATCACGATGTACGGATAGATGCTGTAGGCCAGCCCGAAAAAGGCCAGCACGAAGATCAGCACCGTGGCCGCGAACACGATCCAGCCATAGCCCGCCTCGACCACGCGGGGCGTGGCCAGCACGTGGCGGATGGCGAAGAAGGCGGCCACGCAGGCCAGCGGTATCGGCAGCAGGGCGAACAGTTCGGGCAGCACGAACCACTTGGCGAACACCGTGTGGCTGACCAGCGGCGTGGCCAGCGAGATGCCCATGAGCGCAAACCCCATGGGCCACAGGGCCCCCTGGCCCCAGCGGGCAGCCTTGCGCTGCAATGCGCCGTCGGTTTTCATGAGAAGCCAGCCGGCGCCGAGCATGGCGTAGGCCGCGGGCAGGGTGATGGCGATGCCCGTGGAAAACAGCAGGCCCCAGGTGTCGTTCTGGAAGCCGGTGACATAGGCGCCCAGCATCCAGCCCTGGGCCAGGGTGGTGACCAGCGAGCCCGCGGCAAACAGGCGGTTCCAGGCCGTCTTGTGCGAATCGCGGGCCTTCACGCGGAAGTCGAACGCCACCCCCCGCAGGATCAGGCCCACCAGCATCACGGCCACGGGCAGGTACAGGGCGGACAGCACCACGCCGTGGGCCATCGGAAAGCAGATCAGCAGCACGCCCACCCCCAGCACCAGCCAGGTTTCATTGGCGTCCCAGAACGGGCCGATGCTCGACACCATGACGTCCTTTTCCGCATCGCTCGCGAAGGGCAGCAGGATGCCCACCCCGAGGTCATAGCCGTCCAGGATCACGTAGGCGAGCAGCGCCAGGCCCATGATGGCCATGAACGCCAGGGGCAGGGTGTGGGCCAGGGTCATTTCCATGGTGTCCTCCTTACAGCGGATGGGGTGGCGCGGCGGGCGGCGCCACGGCGGGAACCGGCATGGCCGAGTGCTCCGCCATGTACTTGATCACCCCGACGTAGGCCGCGAGCAGCAGCACGTACACGGTGAGGTAGGCGGCCAGGGTGGAGGCCACCATGGCCGGAGGATGCGCCGCCACGGCGTCGGCGGTCTTGAACAGGCCATAGACCAGGTAGGGCTGGCGGCCGATCTCGGTCACGTACCAGCCGGCCAGGGTGGCCACCCAGCCGGAGAACGTCATGCCCACCAGCGCGTACAGCATGGGCCGGGGCAGGGTGGCCAGGTCGTGCCTGCGGCGGCGGTACAGCACGACAGCACCCGCCCAGGCGACCGCGAGCATCAGCATGCCCACGCCGACCATCACGCGGAACGCCCAGAACACCGGCGCCACGGGGGGATGGGCGCCAGCAAACTCGTTCAGGCCCTTGAGCTCGGCATCGATGTCGTGCGCCAGGATCAGGCTCGCCGCCTTGGGGATCTGGAGGGCGTAGTCGGTGCGGCCTTCCTTTTCGTTGGGCAGCCCGAACAGCGTGAGGGGCGCGCCCCGCTCGGTGTGCCAGATGCCTTCGATCGCCGCGATCTTCGCGGGCTGGTGCTCCAGCGTGTTCAGGCCGTGCATGTCGCCCATGAGGATCTGCAGCGGGATCGCCATGGCGACGGCGGCGACGGCGGTGCGCAGGGCCTTGCGGGTGCCTTCGGTGGCCGTGCCCTTGACGAGCTGCCAGGCGCTCACCCCGGCGATGAGAAAGCCCGCGGTCAGGGCCGATGCCAGCAGCTTGTGGCCCAGCCGGTAGGGGAAGGAGGGGTTGAAGACGATCGCCAGCCAGTCCACCGCGTGGAACTTGCCGTCGATGATTTCGTAGCCCACGGGGGTCTGCATCCAGGAATTCAGGCTCAGGATCCAGAACGCCGACAGCGTGGTGCCAAACGCCACCATGAGTGTCGCGACGAGGTGCATGCGCTCGGACACGCGGCCCCGGCCGAACAGCATGATGCCCAGGAAGGTGGCCTCCAGGAAAAAGGCCGTGAGCACCTCGTAGCCCAGCAGGGGCCCGGCGATGTTGCCCACATGCTCCATGTAGCCCGGCCAGTTGGTGCCGAACTGAAAGCTCATCGTGATGCCCGAGACCACACCCATGGCAAAGGTCAGCGCGAACACCTTGGTCCAGAAATAGTAGGCCTGCTCCCAGCCCGGCGCGGCCGGTGTGCCGCGCGTGGCCGAGTGGCGCAAGCGGAAGAACACCAGGAACCAGCACAGCGCGATGGTGATCGTGGGAAACAGGATGTGAAAGCTGATGTTGGCGGCGAACTGGATCCGCGACAGCATGAAGGTGTCCATGGTTTCAGGCTCCCTGGTGGTTGCTCTTGCCCTTGGCGGGGCCGCCCTTGCCGGTCAGCCGGTCCTTGAATTCGAGCACGCGGGTGACGGCGGTGCCCATGCCCATGAGCTGCATCGCCGTCTCGGGCGCGAGGCGCTGCACGTCGTCGAACCAGGTCATGAGCCGGTCGATCAGTTCGTGCATGTCGCGCATGCGCTCCTGGGCATGGCGCTCTTCGTCCGATCCGGGCTCCTCGAGCAGCGCCATGCGCAGCATCGACAGCGTGGGCTCGATCTCGCGGCGGCGGCGCTCCTCGGCCAGGACGCGAAAAATCTCCCACACGTCCTTGGGCGCCTCGAAGTACTCGCGCCGGTCGCCGGGCTGGTGGCTCAGCTTGACCAGGCGCCAGGCCTGCAGCTCCTTGAGGCCCATGCTCACGTTGGAGCGCGAGAACTCCAGCGTCTCGGCGATCTCGTCCGCGTTGAGCGGGCGCGGCGACAGGAAGATGAGCGCATACATCTGGCCCACGGTGCGGTTGATCCCCCACCGGCTGCCCATCTCGCCAAAGTGGGCGACGAACTGGCGGTTCAGGGGTGGCAGATGATTGATGTAGGTCATGGACACCGATTGTGCCTCATTTCCTGAATTTTCAGTAAATACTGAAAATTCAGGAAATTGTGGATTGCAGGGCTGGGTTATCCGGCAAGACACCTGGGCGACCAGCATCGAATCCGAAGGACGGCGACAATAGAGGGTTTTGGGCTGTGTTCCTGTAGGCGCACGGCTTGCCCACTATCTGCCGCAGCATGTCCTCTTCCCTTTCCCGCACGCCCGTCATCGACATGGCCAAAGGCCTGGCATGCATCGCTATCGTCTGGCACCACCTGGCCTTCTACGGGCCCATGTCGGACATCGCGCAGCCCCTGGCTCCGGGGCTCATCGCCTGGCTGTACGACTACGGCCGCATGGCGGTGCAGGTGTTCCTGGTGCTTGGTGGCTACCTGGCCGCCGCCAGCCTGGCGCCGCAGGGCGTGCCGCGCTTCGACCACGCAGGCCACGCGATCGCCAGGCGCTTCGTGCGGCTGGTGGTGCCCTATGCCGTGGCGCTGCTGCTGACGGTGGTGGTGGCCGCGCTGGTGCGGCCGTGGATGGAGCACGCTTCCGTGCCGGACGAGCCCACCCTGGCGCAGCTGCTGGCCAACGCGCTGCTGCTGCAGGACATCGTCGGCGAGAGCGCGCTTTCCGCGGGCGTCTGGTACGTGGCCATCGACTTTCAGCTGTTCGCGGTGAGCGTGCTGGCATGGGCTGGAGCGCGCGCGTTGCCTGGCGCCTGGGCCCGGCGGCATGCGGCGCGGCTGGCGCAGGGCGCGATCGTGGCGGGCGTGGCCCTGTCGCTGTGGGTGTTCAACCGCATGCCCGAGCTGGACATGTGGGCCGTGTATTTCTTCGGCGCGTACGGGCTGGGCATGCTGGCCTACTGGGCCGTGCGGGCGCGCCAGGCGTGGGGCTGGCTCGCCGCGATGGTGCTGCTCGGGGGCGTTGCGCTGGCCATTGACCACCGTGGCCGCATCCTGGTGGCCCTGGCGACGGCGCTGTGCCTGGTGGCCGCCCTGCGCTCTGAAGGCGTGCGGTCATGGCGCGGGGTGGGGCCGCTGGTGCAGCTCGGGCAGATGTCGTACTCGGTGTTCCTGGTGCACTTCGCGGTGTGCCTGCTCGTGAACGCGGTGGTCAGCCACCTGTGGCCCGCATCGCCGGTGCCCAACGCGCTGGGCATGCTGCTGGCGTTCGTGCTGTCGCTGGCGGCGGGGCGGCAGCTGTATCTGCGCGTGGAGCGCCACGTGCCCTCCTGGACCACGGCCTTGCGCTGGCAGATGGGGCTGGTGGGGGCGGGCATGCTGGTGGCGGTATCCAGCAACTGGGCATGAGGCAGGAACAGGTTCTGAGGGCCGCAGCAAACCCCTGAGGTGCCGCGCGGCGGCACCTGGCGCAATCAGCCTCGCAGCTTGCGTTCCCGGCGCTTGCGCTGGCGGTCGAGGAACCAGGCCATGAAGGGCAGGATCAGCATCGATCCAGGAATCACCCAGATGAAAAGGTAGGGGCTGACGGAAGACGCCGACCGCATCACATCGCGCAGGTGCGTGCGTTCGTCGGCGGTCCAGTTGCCCTGGCGGCGCTGCTGCACCAGCCACACCACCGAGCCCTTCATCGTGGCCATCTCGCGCTTGAGGCGGCTCTTCTCGCGGCTGTTGCCGGCCAGGAACGAGCAGAACCATTCCGGCGCGCGCTCCATCCGCCTTTGAAAGGCGACGGTCGAGTCCGGGTCGAACGTTTCGATGAGCGGGTTGTCGGGGGGTGGAGGCGGGCTGGTCATGGCGGATGCCATTGTCACTGCATGTGGCGGTGGCACCAAGCGTGGTGCAGCCAGGCGACGTTTCGTCGCGCGGTCAGCGGTGGAGTTCGCCCGCGCTTTCGGGCTGGTACAGAAGGTCCTTCACCCGCACCGTCATCGACTTGCCGCCCGGGCCGGGCCAGGCGAGTTCGTCGCCCACGGACAGGCCCAGCAGGGCGCTGCCCACGGGCGCGAAAATCGAGATCCGGTCCGCGCTGCCGTCCATGTCGCGGGGGTAGACGAGCGTCAGGCAGAACTCCTTTCCCGTCTCCAGGATCGAGAACTGCACGGTGGAGTTCATCGTGACCACGTGCGGCGGGATTTCTTCCGGGGCCACCACGTCGGCGCGGTCCAGCTCCGCCTGCAGTTCGGCCTTGCCCGGAAAGACGCTGGCCGGAATGGCTGCCAGAAGGGCCTCGATGCGGTCAACGTCCAGGGACGACAGGATGATCTGGGGCTTGCGCGCCATGGCGGTACCTCGGTGGTGTGTTGCAAAGCGCGGGACTGTAGACCATCGCCAATCTCGCACTGCCGCGCACGGTCATTCGGGGCGGCCCCACGGCGGCCCGCCCGCTTCCCCCGGTGGGGACGGCGCTGGGGGCCCGGAGGGTCAATCCCCCTGGATGTTGCGCGCCTTGATCAGCGCTCCAAACCGTGTGCTGTCGATGGATGCACGGGCGTTGAAGTCGGCCGGGGACATCGGTGCGGGAACGCCTCCGAGTGCCGCGATGCGCTCCTTCACGGCCGGTGTGGCCAGCACCTTGTTGATCTCGCGGTTCAGGCGGCTGACCACCTCGGGCGGCGTGCCAGCCGGGGCGTAGAAGCCGAACCAGGTATCGGCATCGAAGCCCTTGAGGCCCACCTCTTCGAGCGTGGGCACGTCCGGGAACAGCGGCGAGCGCCTGGAGCTGCCCACCGCCAGCAGCTTGAGCTTGCCCGCCTTCACGTGCTGCAGGCCGATGCCGGGGTCGAACATGAAGTCCACCTGCCCGCCCAGCAGGTCCTGCATGGCGGGGGCCGCGCCGCGATAGGGCACATGCACCGCGAACACGTTGGCCTGGGCCTTGAGCATCTCGGCCGCCAGGTGCGGCGAGCTGCCGTTGCCCGGCGTGCCGAAGGTCAGCTTGCCGGGGTTGGCCTTGAGGTACTTCAGGAACTCCTGGATGTTGTTGACCGGCAGCGTGGGCCGGACCTCCAGGAACACCAGCACCCGCGCCGCGGCGGCCACCGGGACCAGGTCCTTGGCGGGGTCGAACGGCATCTTGGGGTACAGGTGCGGGTTGACCGACACCATGCCGCCCGAGCTCATGAGCAGGGTGTAGCCGTCCGCCGGCGACTTGGCCACGGCTTCGCCGCCGATGTTGCCGCCGGCGCCGCCCCGGTTCTCCACCACCACGGGCTGCCCGAGCGCGGCCTGCAGCGGCACCGTGACCGCGCGGGCGATCTGGTCCGCAGCGCCGCCCGCCGGGAAATTGACCACCACCTTGATGGGTTTGCCGGGCCAGGTGTCTGCGCGTGCCGCGGCGGGCAGCAGCAGGCTGGACGCGGCGCCGGCCAGGGCTAGCGCGCCCAGCAGGCGGCGCGTGGTGCGAGGGGGAAATGAATGCATGCTTGTCTCCAGGTGTGGCCCGGGCGTGCCGGGTCTTGTGTGCTTCTTTTGCGGGGTGAAACCAAGGGATGGCGGGGCTCGCCGTGGCGGTCGTGTCAGGCCACGTCCACCTCCACCAGGATGGCGCGCGGATGGGCCAGCGCCGTGCGCAGCACGTCCGGCAGCTCGCTGGCGTCGCTCACGCGCACGGCATCGCAGCCCTGGCCCCGGGCCAGCGCCAGGAAGTCCAGGTCCGGCAGGTCGGTGCCCTCCAGCTTGTCACCCTCGTGGAAGCCGAAGGTGGGCGCGAACTCCTGCAGCGCCGCGTACCGGCGGTTCTTGAGGATGATGAACGTGATGGGTAGCTCGAGCTGCGCGGCGCTCCACAGCGCCTGGATGGAGTACATCGCCGAACCATCGCCGATGAGGCCGATGACCTTGCGGTCGGGCCTGGCCAGCGCCACGCCCACGGCGGCGGGCAGGCCGTAGCCCAGGCCGCCGCTGCACATGGTGTAGAAGGTCTCGCTCTGCAGGATGGGCAGGTAGGCGTGCATGGCCGCGCGGGAGCTGGGGGCTTCCTCCACCACGATGGAGGCCGCTTCGCGCACCTCGGCCAGCGTCTGCATCACATAGGGCACGCTCATCAGGGCGGAGGGCTCCGCGCGCGGCCGTGCGGCGCGCGCGGGGGGCAGGCCGCGCACGGCGGGCGCGGGGCGTGCGAGCAGATCCTGCACGCCCAGGCGCACGCTGCCCACGGCCGAGGTGCCCTCGGGTGTCCAGGCGGCCGTGCCGGGGTCGTCGATCAGCTGCACCAGATGCGCGCCGGGGGGCACGTGCGGCCCGAAGCCTTCGACGTGGTAGGTGAACGCGGCGGCGCCGAGCGCAAAGACCAGGTCATGGCCGCCGAGCAGCGACACGATCTTCTCGCGCATGGCCGGCAGCACGCCCGCGAATAGGCGGTGGTCCTGCGGAAAGCCGCAGCGGCCGGACATGGGGGCGATCCATACGGCGGCGCTGTGCCGCTCGGCCAGGGCCAGCACGTCGTCCCAGGCGCGGTCGCGGTCCACGGCGGCGCCCACCACGAACACGGGGCGCCGCGAGGCGTCCAGTGCGTCGCCGATGGCCTGCAGCACGCGGGGCTCGGGGCGCGACCCGGTGCTCACGGTGCGGGCCTGCAGCGGCTCGCAGGGCTTGTCCCAGTCGTCCGCGGGGATGGACACCAGCACCGGCCCGCGCGGCTGCTGCATGGCGATGTAGTAGGCGCGCGCGATGGCCAGCGGCACGTCCTCGGCGCGGGCGGGCTCGATGCTCCATTTCACGTAGGGCTTGGGCAGCTCGGTGGCCTGGCCCGAAAACAGGAACGGGTCGAACGGCAGGATGGACCGCGCCTGCTGGCCGGCCGTGATGACCATGGGCGTGCGGTTCTTTTGCGCCGTGAAGATGTTGCCCATCGCATGGCCCACGCCGGCCGCCGAATGCAGGTTCACGAAGGCGGCGTTGTGGCTCGCCTGCGCATAGCCATCGGCCATGCCCACCACCACGGATTCCTGCAGGCCCAGGACGTAGCGGAAGTCGCTGGGGAAGTCGAGGAACAGCGGCAGCTCCGTGGAGCCGGGGTTGCCGAAGATGGTGTTGATCTCGAAGCCGCGCAGCAGGTCGAGCACCACCTCGCGCACCGTGGGGCGGCTGGAGGGGGCGGGCGCGGCAGGGGCCGTGTTCTTGGGGAGAGCCTGGAGCATGGGGCGTGGCGGTGCTGAAGAGGAAGGCATTGATCTTCGGCGGGCATGCGTCATCCATCAATACAATGAAACGACTAAGCGGTATTCATCCAATGCATATCAAGGACATCGACCTCAATCTGCTGCGGCTGTTCGACGCGGTCTACCGCACGCGCAACGTGAGCCGGGCCGCCGAGCTGCTGGACCTCACCCAGCCCGCCGCCAGCCAGGCGCTGACGCGGCTGCGCCTGCTGATCAAGGACCCGCTGTTCGTGCGCGCGGGCGGCGGCGTGGAGCCCACGCCCAAGGCCGACCGGCTGGCCGATGCGGTGCGCGGCGCGCTCGGACTGCTGGAGGAGGCGCTCAACGAGTCCGCGCTGTTCGACCCGGCGAATTCGCGCAAGGTGTTCCGCATCCACATGAGCGACATCGGCGAAGGCCGCTTTCTGCCGGACCTGATGGTGGCGCTGCGGCGCGAGGCACCCGGCGTGCGGCTGGAGACGCTGCCCGTGCCGCGCAGCGAGATCGCGCAGCGGCTGGACAGCGGGCGCATCGACTTCGCCTTTGGTTTCCTGCCGACGGTGAAGGACACGCAGCGCGTGGAGCTCATCCAGGACCGCTACGTGGTGCTCCTGCGCGCCGGCCACCCCTTTGCCGCGCGAAGGCGCGCCGGGGCCGGCCTGCTCAAGGACCTGCGGCAGCTGGAGTTCGTGGCCGTGCGCACGCATTCGGACACGCTGCGGATCCTGGAGATGCTGCAGCTCGAAGACCGCCTGCGCCTGACCACCGAGCACTTCATGGTGCTGCCCGCCATCGTGCGGGCCACGGACCTCGCGGTGGTGATGCCGCGCAACATCGCGCGCACCTTCGCGGCCGATGGGGGCTACACCCTCATCGAGCCGCCCTTGCCGCTGCGGGATTTCACGGTGTCGCTGCACTGGAGCCGCCGGTTCGAGAGCGATCCGGGCAACCAGTGGCTGCGGGGGGTGATCGAAAGGCTCTTCCGCGAGTAGGGTGTGGTGGGGGGAGGGCGGTGCGCCTCGCTTCAAATAACTGTATATTCATACAGTCATGAAGCCAAACCCTGCCGCCGACCCCGACCTGCCTGACGCACCGGCGGAAGTGCGCGTCCCCCTGCAGGCCATCCGGGGCCGGGGGGCCTCCACGGCCATGCCGCACCGGTTCAGCCGCGATGTGCGCGAGGTGGTGGATGATGGCTGGAACCACGGCCCGCAGGGCGCGGGAGGGGCGGATGGGGATGATGATGGCGGCGGGCCCGCCCCCGCCACCACGGTGCACCTGGAGACGGCCCGCAGCGCCATCTGCGCCAACGACTCCCCCGACATTTTTTTCGAGCTGTCCGTCAATCCCTACCGGGGGTGCGAGCACGGCTGCGTGTACTGCTACGCCCGGCCCACGCACAGCTATCTCAATTTTTCGCCCGGGCTCGACTTCGAGACCCAGATCGTGGCCAAGCACAACATCGCCGAGGTGCTGCGTCGCGAACTGGCGCAGCCGCGTTATGTGCCGCGCCTGCTCAACATCGGTTCGGCCACCGACTGCTACCAGCCCGTGGAGCGCGAACTCAGGCTCACGCGCGGCCTCATCGAGGTGATGCGCGATGCACGGCACCCGTTCTCGCTCATCACCAAGTCGAGCGGGGTGGAGCGCGATCTCGATCTGCTCGCGCCGCTGGCAGCGCAGCAACTGACCGCGGTGTACGTGACGATCACCACGCTCGACCCGCTGCTGGCGCGCCGCATGGAGCCGCGCGCCGCCGCCCCCCACCGGCGCCTTCGCACGCTGCGCACGCTGGCCGAGGCCGGCATTCCGGTGGGCGTGAGCGTGGCCCCGCAGATCCCCTTCATCACCGAAGACATGGAGCAGGTGCTGGAGGCCGCGCGCGATGCGGGGGCCAGGAGCGCGTTCTATACAGTGCTGCGCCTGCCGTGGGAGCTGGACGCGGTGTTCCGCGAATGGCTGCAGGTGCACTACCCGCAGCGCGCGGCGCGCGTGATGGCGCGGGTGCAGGATTTGCACAATCTCGATGCGGCCCAGCGCAGTGCGGGCAAGAGCTACGACAGCAGCTTCGCCACCCGCATGAAGGGCAGCGGCCTGTGGGCGGACATGCTGCGCCAGCGGTTCGCGGGGGCGTGCCGGCGGCTGGGGCTCAACCGGGAGCGGCTGGAGCTGGACCTGTCGCAGTTCAGGCCGGGGCTTGCGCGCGGGCAGGGCAGCCTGTTCTGAGCCAGGCCGGGCTGCGAGGGAAGTGGAAGTGGCCGGAGCTGGCCGGAACGCACAAGTCCGGCTTGCTCGCCGTCACAGCCTGCGGCTGCCGCCGGGGGGCGCGGCCATCGCCTGTGCCTGGTGGCGACAGGCGGTGAACATGTCCAGGTCCGGGTTGTAGGCCCCCGTCGTCACGTCCAGGAGGCCGAGCACGGAGTGAAAGTAGTTGTCGTGCGTGATGCGCCGTTCGGCCAGGTCCTGCTGCAGGCAGCCCGTGGCCGCACCCGTGCGCGATTGCATGGCGGGCGAGAGCCAGGTGATCCAGGGCACGTGCTTTTGCACGTCGGGCGCGATGGCGTAGGGCAGGCCGTGCAGGTAGAGGTTGTTCTCGCCCAGTGATTCACCATGGTCTGCTACATAAACCATAGCTGTCTGCGCTTGTTCGGAGCGCGTGGAAAGCCATTTGAGCACTGAGTCGAGGAAAAAGTCGGTTTCCACGATGCTGTTGTCGTAGGCGTTCACCACCTGCTGGCGTTCGCATTCCTGCAGCGCCGTGGAGGTGCATTCGGGCAGGAATTTCTTGTGCTCGGGTGACGAGCGCTTGGAGTAGGCGGGCCCATGGCTGCCGATCTGGTGCAGGACCACCACGGTCCCGCGCTGGCGCTGCTCGGCGGGCAGCGCGGCAATGCGGGCGTCCAGGTCCTTGAGCATGATGCGGTCCAGGCATTCGCCCCGGGTGGGGCACAGCGCGGGGTCCTGCAGTGCCGACGTGTTGGTGTCGCCCAGGCGGTCGCACACCCCCTTGCAGCCCGACTGGTTGTCCACCCAGAGCACGGCCAGCCCGGCGTGGTGCAGCACATCGACGAGGCTCTCGAAATTGGCTGCGCGCGCCTCGTAGCCGGTGCGCCCCAGGTGCGAGAACATGCAGGGCACCGACGCGGCGGTGCTGGTGCCGCAGGACCACGCGTTGCGGGCGCTCACGAGGTCGGTGCGGGCCGAAAGAAGCGGCGTGGTGCCACGGCCATAGCCGTTGAGCCCGAAGTTGCCGCTGCGGCCGGTTTCGCCCAGCACCAGCACCAGCAGGGGCGGTTGTTTCTGCCCCGCATAGCTTGCGCCCAGCCTGGCATCGCGCCCCAGCGGCAGCAGTTTGCTGGTGTCGATGCGCAAGGGCCTGGTGGCGATGTTGCCCAGCGCGTACACGCTGTTGAGCGGGTTGATGAGATAGCGCAGCTTGGTGTGGTTGCGCATGGTGGATGCGAAGTCCTGGAACACCATCAGCAGGCACACCACGATGACCGCGATGGCTCCGAGCAAGAGCGCGCCGTTGTGGGCCGCGTGCCGCAGGCCGCCCAGGCGCTGCACCGGAGTGCGGTAGAGCCACGCCAGCGGCGGTACCGCCAGCGCCAGCACGGTGCCCGCCATGCGCCAGCCGAGCAGGTCGCCCGCCTCGTGGGCATCGGTCTGCAGCACGTTCACGAGCATGCTGGCATCGATGGCGATGCCGTAGGCGAGCATGAAGTAGGCCCCGAAGGCTGCCATCACCACCAGCACCACTGCCGCGGGCTTGAGCGTGCCCCGCCAGGCCAGGAGGCTCAGCAGGGCCGCGTTGCCGGCGGCCACGATGACCACGAACGCCACGGCAAAGGCCCAGCCGCGCGCGCTGCCGTGGCCGGGCAGCTCGGCCACCTCGCGCCACAGCGGCACGTTGCAGGCCGTGGCCAGCCAGGCGCTGATGAGCACCACCACCCACGCGGGGTGCAGGTGGCGCGGTGCGGGTGCGGAGGAAGCTGGGGCTGGAGACCGGGGCCCGGCGCCCGTGGCTGCATGGGAAAGCAGCAGGCGCTGCAGGATCAAAGGCATGGGCGCACTGTGGCGCCCGAGACTTAAGGCCGCATTAACGTCCGGGGGCCTGCAGGGTCCTGGCGTGGTGCCTCAGGTGGTCGGCCATGAAGCTCTGGATGAAGTAGTAGCCGTGGTCGTAGCCTTCGTGGCGCCGCAGGGTGAGCGGCTGGCCGACGGCCTGGCACGCCTCCTCGAACAGATGCGGGTGCAACTGCGTGGGCAAGAACTTGTCGGCCAGGCCCTGGTCGATCAATATGCCGGCCGGGTAGGGCGCCACCGGCTGGTGCTGCACCAGCACCGTGGCGTCGTGCTCGATCCAGCCCGTGCGGTCTGGCCCCAGGTAGCCCGTGAAGGCCTTCTCGCCCCAGGGGCACTGCGTGGGCGCGCAGATCGGCGCAAAGGCCGAAAGGCTCTTGAACCGCCCCGGGTGGCGCAGCGCCAGCGTGAGCGCGCCATGGCCGCCCATGGAGTGGCCGCAGATGCCCAGGCGCTCGCCATCGATGGGCAGTTGCGCCGCCACCTGCGGCAGCAGTTCCTTCATCAGGTAGCTTTCCATGCGCCAGTGGCGCGCCCAGGGCGCGGCCGTGGCGTCCAGGTAGAAGCCCGCGCCCACGCCGAAGTCCCAGCTCTCGGCCTCGCCCGGCACGTTGGCACCGCGTGGGCTGGTGTCGGGCGCGACCAGCGCCAGGCCCAGCTCGGCTGCCAGGCGCTGGGCACCGGCCTTGACCATGAAGGTTTCTTCCGTGCAGGTCAGCCCCGCCAGGTACAGCATGGCGGGCACAGGGCGCTGCCGCGCCTGCGGCGGCAGGAAGACCGAGAACTTCATCGGCAGGCCGATCTCGGCAGAGGCGTGCTGGTAGAAGCGCTGCTCGCCGCCAAAGCAGGCGTGGCTGCCGAGCAGGTCCAGGGAGGTGGTCATGTGGATTGCTTCAAAATTGATAGCTCGCAGCGCATGAAGGACAGGCGCTGGGGGCTGTTTTTACCTTGATTGATCGCCTGCGGGGCAGGCTCAGGCGGCATACTTGACCACGGAGCGGATGGACTTGCCCTCGTGCATCAGGTCGAAGGCTTCGTTGATGTCCTTGAGGCCCATGGTGTGCGTCACGAAGGGCGCCAGCTGGATCTTGCCGGCCATCGCGTCTTCCACCATGCCGGGCAGCTCGCTGCGGCCCTTCACGCCGCCAAACGCCGTGCCCAGCCACTTGCGGCCGGTGACGAGCTGGAAGGGGCGGGTGGAGATCTCCTGCCCCGCGCCCGCCACGCCGATGATGACGCTCTGGCCCCAGCCGCGGTGCGCGCATTCGAGCGCCGCGCGCATCACGTTCACGTTGCCGATGCACTCGAACGAATGGTCCACGCCCCAGGTGGTCATCTCGACGATGACCTGCTGGATCGGCTTGTCGAAGTCCTTGGGGTTGATGCAGTCGGTGGCGCCGAAGGTGCGGGCCAGGTCGAACTTGGAGGGGTTGGTGTCGATGGCGATGATGCGCCCGGCCTTGGCCAGCTTGGCGCCCTGGATCACCGCCAGTCCAATGCCGCCCAGGCCGAACACCGCCACCGTGTCGCCTTCCTGCACCTTGGCCGTGTTCTTCACCGCGCCCAGGCCGGTGGTCACGCCGCAGCCCAGCAGGCAGACCTGCTCGGGGTTGGCGTCGGGGTGGATCTTGGCGAGCGAGACCTCGGCCACCACGGTGTATTCGCTAAAGGTGCTGCAGCCCATGTAGTGGTAGATGGGCTGGCCGTTGTAGCTGAAGCGGGTTGTGCCGTCGGGCATCACGCCTTTGCCCTGTGTGGCGCGCACGCTCACGCACAGGTTGGTCTTGCCGCTCTTGCAGAACAGGCACTCGCCACATTCGGCGGTGTAGAGCGGGATCACGTGGTCGCCGGGCTTCACGCTGGTCACGCCTTCGCCCACTTCCACCACGATGCCAGCGCCTTCATGGCCCAGCACCACGGGGAACAGGCCCTCGGGGTCGTCACCGCTCAGGGTGAAGGCGTCGGTATGGCACACGCCGGTGTCGGTGATGCGGATGAGCACTTCGCCCTTTTTGGGCGGGGCGACGTCGATCTCGACGATCTGCAGGGGTTCTCCGGCCTTGAAGGCCACGGCGGCTTTGGATTTGAGGGTCATGGTGGGTCAACGGGTTGGTCGGGGAAGGGCGGCGGCGAGGCTCTTTGGCCGGCAGCGCGCAGGGGGACCGCATGACTGTAGGCCATGTGCAGGGCCTGGTGGAGCCCGTGGCCGCAGATCCTGGGGTTATGGCCGGATTCGACGGCATGGGCGGCAGCCGGACATTGCCTCCCGTATAGTCGGGCGCCTTTCATTTCCGCTCTGCCGACCGACCCCATGGACCACCACCACGCCAACAGCCCGCACCGCGTCGATCTCGTGGTCTACCCCGGCTTCAAGGCGCTGGAGGCCGTGGGCCCCATGTCCGTGTTCGACTATGCCAACGTGCACCTGCGCCAGCATGGCCGGCCCGACGGCTACGCGGTGCGCGTGGTGGCCGCGCAGGCGGGCGCGGTGCCATCGGACACCTTGATGGCACTGAACGCCACCCACACCCTGGCCGAACTGGAGCAGGGCGGCGCGGGTTGCACCGTGATCCTCGTGGGGTCGCGCAATATCGAGCAGGTGCTGGCGGCCTCTCCCGAACTCGTGGCCTGGGCGGCAAGCGTGGCCCCGCGCGTGGACCGCATGATCGCCCTGTGCTCGGGCAGCTTCTTCCTGGCCGCCGCCGGCCTGCTCGACGGCCGGCGCGCCGCGACGCACTGGAGCGTGGCGGCCCTGCTGCGCCAGCGCTATCCGGCCATCGAGGTGGACCCGGACGCCATCTACGTGCGCGACGGCCCCCTGTGGACTTCGGCCGGCGTCACCGCGGGCATCGACCTGGCCCTGGCGCTGGTGGAAGAGGATTTTGGCCACGCCCTGGCGCTGGAGGTGGCGCGCGACCTCGTCATGTACCTCAAGCGCCCCGGCGGGCAGTCGCAGTTCAGCGTGCAGCTGGCCAGCCAGGGCACGGGCCACCGCGACATCCAGGCGGTGCAGAACTGGGTGCTGGAGCATCTTGCGGAGCCCATGCCGCTGGCGGCCCTGGCGGCACGCGCGGCGATGAGCGAGCGGCATTTCCGGCGCGTGTTCACGCAGGAGACGGGGCAGACCCCCTCGGCCTTCGTGGAGTCCGCGCGGCTGGAAGGAGCGCGGCGCCTGCTCGAGTCGCAGGCCGGGTTGCCGCTCAAGACCGTGGCCGCGCGCATGGGCATGGGTTCGGAGCAGGCCTTGCGGCATCTGTTCGTGCGCCATCTGGGGATCACGCCGCTGGCGTACCGGGAGCGGTTCAGCAGGGCGGGCGGCTAGTGGCCGCCGGACGGGCAGCCCGGCCGTAGCACGCCCGCATCCGGCGTGGCCCACGCTCATGCAGCAGCCTGCGCCGTGCTGCGCGGCGGTGCCGCGAAAACCTCGCGCGCGGCGGCCAGCCCGTTGAGCGCCGCGGGAAAGCCGGCGTACACCGCCATCTGCATGATGACCTCGACGATTTCCTCGCGCGTGACGCCCACGTTCAGCGCCGCCTGCAGGTGCACCTTGAGCTGCGGCGTGGCGTTGCCCATGGCGGTGAGCGCCGCGACGACGGCGATCTCGCGGCTTCTGAGGTCCAGGCCGGGGCGTGAATAGATGTCGCCGAAGGGAAACTCGATCAGGTAGCGGGCAAAGTCCGGTGCGATGCCGGCGAGGCTGTCGATGACCTGTTCGCCAGCCTCACCGTCGATTTCGCGGAGTTTGGCCAGCCCTTGTTCGTAGCGTGTGCGGTGGTGCATGGAGGGTGCTTTCATCAGGGGTGGATGCGGTGTCCAGGGAAACCTCGACCGCCCGGTAGTGCGCGATCTTGGCCTGCAGCACCTGGGCCGACTGCTGCATCGCCGCGATGGCGGCCTGCACGTCGTTCAGGTGCGCTTGCAGCATCGCGCGCCGTTGCGGCACCGTGGCATCCCCTTCGCCGCGAAGCCTGGCGAAGGCCTGCATCTGCCCGATGGGCATGCGGGTCTCGCGCAGGCGCAGCAGGAACCCTATCCACTCCATGTCCGCTGCCGCATAGCGGCGCTGGCCGCCCGCCGCGCGGGCCACTGGTGCGATCAGCCCCGCGCGCTCGTAGTAGCGCAGGGTGTGCGCCGTCAAACCCGTGCGCCGTGCGACATCGTTGATGGTGAGGTGGGATTCCATGAAAGCGATCCTAAAAGTTCGAGTGCACTCCAAGTCAAGGGGCATCTTGCGCCGACGTGCGCAGGAGGGGCCCGCGCGCCATGCGGCGGGGCGCGGGGCCTGGGGCCTGGGCCGCGAGGGGCGGCCCCGGCGTTTGCGCACAGGCAAAGAAAAAGCCCGCCAATGGCGGGCTTGGGGAGGTTGTCGCGGACTGGCGCCCCAGGGAGCGCCGCGCCGCCAGCCAGCCAGCCAGCCGTGGACGGCTGGCGCGCGGCCGATCAGCGCTTGGACAGGGGCGGTACGTCGCGGCGTTCGGAGCCGGTGAACAGCTGGCGGGGGCGGCCGATCTTGTACTCGGGGTCGCCGATCATTTCGTTGAGCTGGGCGATCCAGCCCACGGTGCGGGCCAGCGCGAAGATGCCGGTGAACAGGTTCACGGGGATGCCGATCGCGCGCTGCACGATGCCGGAGTAGAAGTCCACGTTCGGGTAGAGCTTGCGCTGCACGAAGTAGTCGTCTTCCAGGGCGATCTTTTCCAGTTCCTTGGCCAGCTTGAACAGCGGGTCTTTTTCCAGGCCCAGCTCGGCCAGCACTTCATTGCAAGTCTCTTGCATGAGCTTGGCGCGCGGGTCGTAGTTCTTGTACACGCGGTGGCCAAAACCCATGAGCTTGACGCCGGAGTTCTTGTCCTTGACCTGCTTGATGAACTCGCCGATCTTTTCCACGCCGCCCTGGGCCTGGATGTCGTACAGCATGTTCAGCGCGGCTTCGTTGGCGCCGCCGTGGGCGGGGCCCCAGAGGCATGCCACGCCGGCGGCGATGGCCGCGAACGGGTTGGTGCCCGACGAGCCGCACAGGCGCACGGTCGAGGTCGAAGCGTTCTGCTCGTGGTCTGCGTGCAGGATGAAGATGCGGTCCAGCGCGCGTTCCAGCACGGGGTTGACCTTGTACTCTTCGCAGGGCGTGCCGAACATCATGCGCAGGAAGTTGCCTGCGTAGGAGAGGTTGTTCTGCGGGTACATGTAGGGCTGGCCCATGCCGTACTTGTAGGCCATGGCCACCAGCGTGGGCATCTTGGCGATCAGGCGGATGGCGGCGATCTCACGGTGCTGCGGATTGTTGATGTCCGTGCTGTCGTGGTAGAAGGCCGACAGGGCGCCCACCAGGCCGGTCAGCACCGCCATGGGGTGCGCGTCGCGGCGGAAGCCCCGCAGGAAGAACTGCATCTGCTCGTTGACCATGGTGTGGTTGGTCACGCGGCTGGTGAAGTCGGTCTTCTGCGCTTCGTTGGGCAGATCACCGTACAGCAGCAGGTGGCAGGTTTCCAGGAAGTCGCAGTTCTGGGCCAGCTGCTCAATGGGGTAGCCGCGGTACAGCAGTTCGCCCTTGTCTCCATCGATGTACGTGATGGCCGACTGGGTCGCTGCCGTCGACAGGAAGCCCGGGTCATAGGTGAACATGCCCGTCTGCGCATACAGCTTGCGGATGTCGATGACATCCGGGCCGATGCTGCCCTGGTAGACCGGCAGGTCCACGCTGGGGCTGCCGTTGCTGAAGGACAGGGTGGCTTTGTTGTCAGCTAGCTTCATTGTTACTTTCCTTGGGTAGGTTGCCGATAATGATCCGGTCTTGGGGCATGCACCTTGGCCGCGTCAGGCGTGGAAAGCCGTCGTCGCGCCACCGCTTTGTCTCAGCATGCCGAGCACTTCGCGCGCTTCTTCTGTGTCTTGTTCGCCCTGCGGCTCGCGCCGCCGCAGCAGCAGGTCCAGCAGGTCGTTGTCCGCCAGGTCCATGAGCGCGCGCAGGCCCTGCGCATGGCGCTGGGTGAGCGTGGGCTCGTAGCGGGCAAAGAACTGTTCGATGAACAAGTCGTTTTCAAGCAGGCCGCGCCGGCAGCGCCAGTGCAGCTTGCTCAATTCGCGCTCGTCCAGCAGCGGCGAGCCCGCTGCTGGCGCGATGGATGGAGTGGACAGGATTTCCATGGACTGGCGTCTGGGAGGGGCGTTGCCAGGTCAGATGGCGCGGCGCACCATCAGTTCCTTGATCTTGCCGATGGCCTTCGTGGGGTTCAGGCCCTTGGGGCACACGTCCACGCAGTTCATGATGGTGTGGCAGCGGAACAGGCGGTACGGGTCTTCCAGGTTGTCCAGGCGCTCACCGGTCGCGTCGTCGCGGCTGTCGGCGATGAAGCGGTAGGCCTGCAGCAGGCCGGCGGGGCCCACGAACTTGTCGGGGTTCCACCAGAAGCTGGGGCAGCTCGTGGAGCAGCTGGCGCACAGGATGCACTCGTACAGGCCGTTGAGCTCTTCGCGCTCTTCAGGCGACTGCAGGCGCTCGCGGTCGGGGGCCAGTTCTTCGTTAATCAGGTAGGGCTTGATCGAGTTGTACTGCTTGAAGAACTGCGTCATGTCCACGATCAGGTCGCGGATCACGGGCAGGCCCGCCAAAGGCTTCAGGACGATGGTGCCCTTGAGCGTGTTCATGTTGGTCAGGCAGGCCAGGCCGTTCTTGCCGTTGATGTTCATGGCATCCGAGCCGCAGACGCCTTCGCGGCACGAGCGGCGGAACGACAGGGAGGGATCCTGTTCCTTGAGCTTGACCAGTGCGTCCAGCAGCATGCGTTCGTGGCCGTCGAGTTCGATCTCGATGGTCTGCATGTAGGGCTTGGCGTCCTTGTCCGGGTCGTAGCGGTAGATTTGGAATGTGCGCTTTTGCATGTTTCTTCTCTCGTGGGGCTACTGTTTAGAACGTACGGACCTTGGGGGGCACGCTGTCCACCGTCAGGGGCTTGAGGTTGACCGGCTTGTAGTCGAGGCGGCTGCCTTCGCTGTACCACAGGGTGTGTTTCATCCACTCCTTGTCGTTGCGGCCCAGCGGGAACTCTGCGTGGTCGGCAGGGTGCTCGTAGTCGTACACGGTGTGGGCGCCACGGCATTCCTTGCGGGCCGCTGCCGAGACCATCGTGGCCTGCGCCACTTCGATCAGGTTGTCCACTTCCAGCGCTTCGATGCGCGCGGTGTTGAACACCTTGGACTTGTCCTTCAGGGTCACGCTGCCGACGCGGCTGCGGATCTCGGCGATCTTCTTGACGCCTTCGTCCATGCTGACCTGGGTGCGGAACACGCCGGCATGCTGCTGCATGGTGGCGCGGATGTCGCCCGCCAGGTTCTGCGCGTAGATGCCTTCGTTCGATTGGTCGAGCTGGTTCAGGCGCTCCAGCGTGCGGTCGGCCGCATCCTTGGGCAGGGGCTTGTGTTCCTTGTTCTTGTTGTTGAACTCGACGATATGGCGGCCGGCGGCCTTGCCGAACACCAGCAGGTCCAGCAGCGAGTTGGTGCCCAGGCGGTTGGCGCCGTGCACCGACACGCAGGCGCATTCGCCCACTGCGTACAGGCCATTGACCACTTCGTTGTGGATGCCATTGGCCTGGCGCACCACCTGGCCGTTGATGTTGGTGGGCACGCCACCCATCTGGTAGTGGATGGTGGGCACCACGGGGATCGGCTCCTTGGTGATGTCCACGTTGGCGAAGTTGACGCCGATCTCGTACACCGATGGCAGGCGCTTGTGGATGGTGTCCGCGCCCAGGTGGTCGAGCTTGAGCAGCACGTAGTCCTTGTTGGGACCGCAGCCACGGCCTTCCTTGATTTCCTGGTCCATCGAGCGGGACACGAAGTCGCGCGGGGCCAGGTCCTTCAGGGTGGGCGCGTAGCGCTCCATGAAGCGCTCGCCATTGCTGTTGAGCAGGATGGCGCCTTCGCCGCGGCAGCCTTCGGTCAGCAGCACGCCGGCGCCAGCCACGCCGGTGGGGTGGAACTGCCAGAACTCCATGTCCTGCAGCGCGATGCCGGCGCGTGCCGCCATGCCCAGGCCGTCACCGGTGTTGATGAAGGCATTGGTCGAGGCTGCGAAGATGCGGCCCGCACCGCCGGTGGCCAGCAGCACGGTCTTGGCTTCCAGGATGTACAGGTCGCCGGTTTCCATTTCCAGGGCGGTGACGCCCACCACGTCGCCGTCGGCGTCGCGGATCAGGTCCAGGGCCATCCATTCGACGAAGAAATTGGTCTTGGCCTTCACGTTCTGCTGGTACAGCGTGTGCAGCATGGCGTGGCCGGTGCGGTCGGCGGCGGCGCAGGCGCGCTGCACGGGCTTTTCACCGTAGTTGGCCGTGTGGCCGCCGAAGGGGCGCTGGTAGATCGTGCCGTCGGGGTTGCGGTCGAATGGCATGCCGAAGTGTTCCAGCTCGTACACCACCTTGGGGGCTTCGCGGCACATGAACTCGATGGCGTCCTGGTCGCCCAGCCAGTCGGAGCCCTTGATGGTGTCGTAGAAGTGGTAGTGCCAGTTGTCCTCGGACATGTTGCCCAGCGAGGCGCTCACGCCGCCCTGTGCCGCCACGGTGTGCGAACGGGTGGGGAACACCTTGGACAGCGAGGCCACGTTCAGGCCTGCGCGGGAGAGTTCAAGCGCGGCACGCATGCCGGAGCCGCCTGCGCCGACGATGACGACGTCGAACTTGCGCTTGGTGATGTTAGCGTTGGTGTAGCTCATTATTTTTTGCCTTCAGTCGGGGGATTCAGAGACGCCACAGAACCTGGATACCCCAGCCAGCACAGCCGACCAGCCAGACGATGCTGAACACCTGCAGCGCCAGGCGCAGGCCCACGGGCTTGATGTAGTCCATCAGGACTTCACGCAGGCCGATCCACGCGTGCCAGGCCAGCGCAATGATCACGGAGAACGTCAGCACCTTCATCCACTGGGCCGAGAAGATGCCGGCCCACTTGTCGTAGCCGATGGGGCCCTTGGAGAAGATGACCTGGGCCAGCAGGGCCAGGGTGAACAGGGCCATCAGGACCGCCGTGACGCGCTGGCTGAGCCAGTCGCGCAGGCCATAGTGGGCGCCGACGACGACGCGCTTGGAACCGTAATTGACGGACATGGAGATTTCCTATCGTTTTCGGCGGGCACTGCCTGGCAGCAGCCACCGTTTCATGGGTTGATCGATCAGTACAGGCCGAAGAGCTTGGCGCCCAGCACCAGGGCCAGGGCGATGCTGATCGCGAGCACGGTCAGGGCCGAGGTCTTGCCGAATTCCTTGTTCACCGCGCTGTGGCTCACATCCATCCACAGGTGGCGCAGGCCGGCGGTGAAATGGTGCAGGTACGACCAGATCAGGGCCAGGGCCACCAGCTTGATGAACCAGCCGGGCACGAAGCCGATGCCGATGCTGAACGCCGAGGTGAATTTGGCGAACGAGATTTCGGACGACACCGAGGTGTCGAACATCCAGATGATGAAAGGCAGCAGCAGGAACATGATCAGCCCGCTGCCGCGGTGCAGGATCGAAACCCACGCTGCAGGCGTCATGCGGTAGGTGGTCAGGTCCTTGAAGGCATTGATGTTGCGGAATTCAGGCCGTTTCTTGGCGAGTTCTGTCATGTTGTGTGCTTTCGTGGATGTAACTGCTTTGTAATTTGAAGATGCAAAGAACGCAAAATTCTATTGCAACGCAACAAGCATGGGTTTGTCGGAGGTGGAATGTTCGACGTTTCCGCTCAGGTGCCAGGGTGGTGTCAGCTCAGTTCGTTACGGTAGTGGTGGGTGTCGGTGAGGTAGAGGCCCCGCCGTAACTCCATGGGAACGTCGTTGTAGGTGTAGGCGATGCGCTCCACGCTCAGCAGCGGCGTGGCCTGCGGGATCTGCAGCATCGCCGCCTGGTCGGCGTCGGGCAGCACGGCGCGTATTTTCTCCTCGGCGCGCACCATGCGCACGCCAAAGTCGAGCTCGAACATCGCGTAGGTGGGCCCCTGGTAGCTGGCGAGCTGGTCAGTCGTCAGCCCTTTGAAAGCCTGGCCCGGCAGCCAGATGTCCTCCAGGATGGTGGGGACGCCCGCAAACGACAGGATCCGGCGGGCCTGGATCACCGGGTCGGCGCTGCGCAGGGCCAGCGCCCGCGCCACGTCCGCGCTGGCGCGCACGCGCCGGCAGTCCACCACCTGGCGCTGGGCGCGGCCTTCCACGCGGGCATCGCCCGTGTCGGGCATGAGCTTCAGGAAGCGGTATTGCACATGCTGCTCGGCATGGGTGGCCACGAAAGTGCCCTTGCCCTGGCGGCGCATCACGAGGTTTTCGGCCGCCAGCTCGTCGATGGCCTTGCGCACCGTGCCCTGGCTGACCCGAAAGCGCGCGGCCAGGTCCATCTCGCTCGGAATGGACTCGCCGGGCTTCCATTCACCCTGCTGAAGGCTTTGCAGGATGAGACCCTTGATCTGCTGGTACAGGGGGCTGAACGCGGGCGTGGCAGAGCCTGCGCCCGCCGAAGGCTGTGCAGGGGTGTCGGCGTTGAGCGGAAGCGAGGACATGGCGATCAGAAAAATGGCGCGCTGCGCACGGGGGGTGTGCGAGCTTGTTCCAGTCTTCAATCATATCTTATATAAGACATAAGACAAATTGACCGGGGTGCCCAATCGGCGGTACACTCCAAGGCTGTTTTGCGGGGCACGGGCTGCTGGTAACAGGCGCTGGTGCTTGCGTTGCACACACACCTGTTTTCCTCACTTCCCTGGAGTTTTCACCATGAGCAAGAAGCCTGTTCGCGTAGCCGTCACCGGTGCCGCTGGTCAAATCGGTTACGCACTGCTGTTCCGTATCGCCTCCGGCGAAATGCTGGGCAAGGACCAGCCGGTCATCCTGCAATTGCTCGAAGTCCCTGTCGAAGGTCCCCAGAAGGCGCTCAAGGGCGTGATGATGGAACTGGACGACTGCGCATTCCCGCTGCTGGTGGAAATGACCGCTCACAGCGACCCCATGACCGCCTTCAAGGACGCCGACTACGCCCTGCTGGTGGGTTCGCGCCCTCGCGGCCCCGGCATGGAGCGTGCCGAGCTGCTGGCCGTCAACGGCGCCATCTTCACGGCCCAGGGCAAGGCCCTGAACGCCGTGGCCTCGCGCAACGTGAAGGTGCTGGTCGTCGGCAACCCCGCCAACACCAACGCCTACATCGCCATGAAGTCGGCACCTGACCTGCCGCGCAAAAACTTCACCGCCATGCTGCGCCTGGACCACAACCGCGCCGCCAGCCAGATCGCCGCCAAGACGGGCAAGGCAGTGGCTGACATCGAGAAGCTGACCGTCTGGGGCAACCACTCGCCCACGATGTACGCCGACTACCGTTTCGCCACCATCAACGGCGAAAGCGTCGCCAAGATGATCAACGACCAGGAATGGAACGCCAACACCTTCCTGCCCACCGTGGGCAAGCGCGGCGCCGCCATCATCGAAGCGCGCGGCCTGTCGTCGGCTGCCTCGGCCGCCAACGCCGCCATCGACCACATGCGCGACTGGGCCCTGGGCACCAACGGCAAGTGGGTCACCATGGGCATCCCCTCGGACGGCCAGTACGGCATCCCCAAGGACACCATGTTCGGCTTCCCCGTCACCTGCGAAAACGGCGAGTACAAGATCGTTGAAGGCCTGGAGATCGACGCCTTCTCGCAAGAACGCATCGACAAGACCCTGGCCGAACTGCAAGGCGAGCAGGACGGCGTGAAGCACCTGCTGTAAACCAGGGCCCACCATGCAGCCGACGCCACAGGCATCGGGCCTTCGGGCCGCCTCCGTCCCCGCGCAGGGGCAGGGCGCTGCGCTGCCCCATCCGCGCGATGTGTTGCTGGGCGCCCAGGCGCAGACCGGCTTCCTGCCGGTCTGCGACCATTACAGCGGCGTGGAAGCGCGCATGCGCAAGAGCCTGCAACTGCAGGCCGACCTGGCCCGGGAGTTCGGCACCTGCGTCTTCGACGTGACCCTCGATTGCGAGGACGGCGCTCCGATCGGCCTGGAGGCCGAGCATGCCCGCCTGGTCGCCAGCCTCGCCCTGGGCGCTGCGGACGGGGCGCGCGTGGCGGCCCGGGTTCATGCGGTGGACCACCCGGCATTCGCCAACGATGTCGCCACGATTGCGGGCACGGCGGGCCACAGGCTCTGCCACATCATGGTGCCCAAGGTGGAGTCCGTGGACGATGTCCTGCGGGTGGAACGGGCGCTGGAGCAGGCATCTGCCGCCCAGGTGCCCATCCATGTCCTGATCGAGTCGCCCGCCGCGGTCCATCGCGCCTTCGAGATTGCCGCCCACCCGCGCGTGCAGAGCCTGAGCTTCGGGCTCATGGACTTTGTGTCCGCCCATGGAGGGGCGATCCCTGCGGCAGGCATGACCTCCTCGGGGCAGTTCTCGCACCCGCTTGTCGTGCGCGCCAAGCTGGAGATTGCAGCGGCCTGCCACGCCCACGGCAAGGTGCCGTCGCACTGCGTGGTGACCGAATTCACCGATACCACGGCCATGCAGGGCGCCGCCAGCCGGGCGGCGCGGGAGCTGGGCTACACCCGGATGTGGAGCATCCACCCGGCGCAGATACGTCCCATCCTGCAGGCATTTGCGCCGCAGCAGGATGACATCGAAATTGCTGCAAAAATAATAGCTGCTGCCGCAGATTCCGACTGGGCTCCGATCAGTTTTGACGATACCTTGCATGACCGTGCCAGCTACCGTTTTTACTGGCAAGTCCTTGAGCGCGCCCACCGCACCGGGCGTGCGCTTCCTCCCGCCGTGCGCCATTGGTTTGACGCCCCGGCCTCCGTTCCGTCGTGAACATTCCTGACTGCTTCCCCGCAGGACCTTCCATGAAATCCTTCATCGCCTCCGCCCTCATGCTGCTGGCCCCAGCCTTCGTGATGGCGCAAACGCCGGCCAAGCCCGAGGCCAAGCCCGGGACCAAGGCCGCCGCGAAGCCGGCCGCCAAGTCCGAAGCGAAAACCGCCAAGACGGCGGACAAGGCCCCCGCCAAGAAGGCCACCGTGGCCAAGAGCGAGGCGACCAGCAGCCGCACGCAGCTCAAGAGCGCCACCAACCAGGTGGCCACCGGCATCATCGCCGCAGAGGCGGCCCTTTCCCCCGAGGAGCTGGCCATCGCCGACCGCGTGCACGTGGGCCGCATTCCCTGCGAGCTGGGCGCATTCGTCACGGTGACGGCCGACCCGGCCACGCCAGGGCACTTCCATGTGGAAGGCAAGGGCTTCAAGTACTTCATGTCGCCCGTGGCCACGACCACCGGCACGGTGCGCCTGGAAGACCAGAAGGGCGGCGCGGTCTGGCTGCAGATCGCCAACAAGTCCATGCTGATGAACCAGAAGCTCGGCCAGCGCCTGGCCGATGAGTGCATGAGCCCGCAGCAGCTGGTGGTGGCCGAGGCCATCAAGAAGAACCCGCCCGTGAGCGTGCTGGAACCCCTGAAATAAGCGCGGGCCTGGCAGGCCTCTTGCAAAGAACGAACGACGAACACGATTGCGCGTGCAGGCGTAGCGGCCATGGGAGCCGCCTGCACCGCGCGCCGCCCCACTTTAGAACGCAACCGGAGAAAAATGATGTTGAAAGCCTACCGTGACCATGTGGCCGAGCGCGCCGCGCTGGGCATCCCACCGCTGCCCCTGACGGCCAAGCAGACCGGCGAGCTGATCGAGCTGCTCAAGAACCCGCCCGCTGGCGAAGAAGCCACGCTGGTGGACCTGATCACGCACCGCGTGCCTGCCGGTGTGGACGACGCCGCCAAGGTCAAGGCCAGCTACCTGGCCGCCGTGGCCCACGGTACCGAAGTCTGCACGCTGATCGGCCGTGAGCGCGCCACGCAGCTCCTGGGCACCATGCTGGGCGGCTACAACCTCACCCCCCTGATCGACCTGCTGGACGACGCGGCCGTGGCCTCCGTCGCCGCCGAAGCGCTCAAGAAGACGCTCTTGATGTTCGACCAGTTCCATGACGTCAAGGAAAAGGCCGACAAGGGCAACACCTTCGCCAAGTCCGTGCTGCAAAGCTGGGCCGACGCCGAGTGGTTCACCAGCCGCCCCGAAGTGCCCCAGAGCATCAAGCTCACCGTGCTCAAGGTCACCGGCGAAACCAACACCGACGACCTGTCGCCCGCGCCCGACGCCTGGAGCCGCCCCGACATCCCGCTGCATGCCCTGGCCATGCTCAAGAACAAGCGCGACGGCATCACGCCCGAAGAAGACGGCAAGCGCGGCCCCATCAAGTTCATCGAAGACCTGCGCGCCCGTGGCAACCTGGTGGCCTACGTGGGCGACGTGGTCGGCACCGGCTCCAGCCGCAAGTCGGCCACCAACAGCGTGCTGTGGTTCACGGGCGAAGACATCCCGTTCGTGCCCAACAAGCGCTTCGGCGGCGTGTGCCTGGGCAGCAAGATCGCTCCCATCTTCTACAACACCATGGAAGATGCCGGCGCACTGCCCATCGAGCTCGATGTGAGCCAGATGAACATGGGCGACGAGATCGAGCTGCTGCCCTATGCCGGCAAGGCATTGAAGGACGGCCAGGTCATCGCCGAGTTCACCGTCAAGAGCGAAGTGCTGTTCGACGAAGTGCGCGCCGGTGGCCGTATTCCGTTGATCATCGGCCGCGGCCTCACGGCCAAGGCCCGCGAGGCTCTGGGCCTGGCGCCTTCCACCCTGTTCCGCCTGCCCCAGGTGCCTGCCGCCACCGGCAAGGGCTTCACGCTGGCGCAGAAGATGGTCGGCCGCGCCTGCGGCCTGCCCGAAGGCCTGGGCGTGGTGCCCGGCACGTACTGTGAACCGCGCATGACCTCGGTCGGCTCGCAGGACACCACCGGCCCCATGACGCGCGACGAACTGAAAGACCTGGCCTGCCTGGGCTTCAGCTCCGACCTGGTGATGCAGTCCTTCTGCCACACGGCCGCTTACCCCAAGCCCGTGGACGTGAAGATGCACCACGAGCTGCCCGACTTCATCAGCACGCGCGGCGGCATCTCGCTCAAGCCCGGCGACGGCATCATCCACAGCTGGCTCAACCGCATGCTGCTGCCCGATACCGTGGGCACCGGCGGCGACTCGCACACGCGCTTCCCCATCGGCATCAGCTTCCCCGCCGGCTCTGGCCTGGTGGCGTTCGCTGCCGCTACGGGCGTGATGCCCCTCGATATGCCTGAATCGGTGCTGGTGCGCTTCAAGGGCAAGATGCAGCCCGGCGTCACGCTGCGCGACCTGGTGCATGCGATCCCCCTGTACGCCATCAAGGCCGGTCTGCTGACCGTGGCCAAGCAGGGCAAGAAGAACATCTTCTCGGGCCGGATCCTGGAAATCGAAGGTCTGCCGGACATGAAGGTCGAGCAGGCGTTCGAGCTGTCCGACGCATCGGCCGAGCGCTCTGCCGCCGGCTGCACGGTGCGCCTGAACAAGGAGCCCGTGATCGAGTACATCAACTCGAACATCGTGCTGCTCAAGAACATGATCGCCCAGGGCTATGCCGACGCACGCACCATCGGCCGCCGCATCAAGGCCATGGAAGCCTGGCTGGCCAATCCCCAGCTGCTCGAACCCGATGACAACGCCGACTACGCCGCCGTGATCGAGATCGACCTGGCCGAGATCACCGAACCCATCGTCTGCTGCCCCAACGACCCCGACGACGCCAAGACGCTGTCGGACGTGGCCGGCGCCGCGATCGACGAAGTGTTCATCGGCTCGTGCATGACCAACATCGGCCACTTCCGCGCGGCCTCCAAGCTGCTTGAAGGCAAGAAGGACATCCCCGTCAAGCTGTGGATGGCACCGCCCACGAAGATGGACGCGCACCAGCTCACCGAAGAAGGCCACTACGGCGTGTTCGGCGCGGCCGGCGCCCGCATGGAAATGCCTGGCTGCTCGCTGTGCATGGGCAACCAGGCCCAGGTGAAGGAAGGCGCCACCGTGATGTCCACCAGCACCCGCAACTTCCCCAACCGCCTGGGCAAGAACACCAACGTCTACCTGGGCTCGGCCGAACTCTCGGCCATCTGCTCCAAGCTGGGCCGCATTCCTTCCAAGGAAGAGTACCTGGCCGACATCGGTGTCATCAACCAGAACGGCGACAAGATCTACCAATACCTGAACTTCGACAAGATCGCCGAGTTCAAGGAAGTGGCAGACGGCGTGGCCGCCTGATTGTTTCCCTCCGGGGAGTGATCCACTGCAAAAAGCGGCCTGCGGGCCGCTTTTTTCATGGCGTTGCGGGTGCGCCGCGCCACGCGCTTGCCACGCCGTGGCCATGGTCCAGACATTTTTTTGTCATGCAAATGTCATGATGGAGTCGCATGCTTGCCGCATAACAACAACAAAAGAAATGGAGGTACATCCATGGCAAGAGGGACAACCGGCAAGGCCGGCACGTTCGGCGCGCGCCTCGCGGTGCTGCTGCTCAGCGCCGCCTTCGCCCTGGGCTTTGGCCTGGGTGGTTACTTCGTCGGGCTCAAGCCGCTGGCCCTGACCCTGCGGGCAGCGTGGGCGGTGCGCGGCTGGCAGCCCGTGCAGGCCCAGGTGCTCGCGGCCGACCTCGCGCGCCACAGCGACGGCGACGGCACCACCTGGCAGGTGCGGGCCCGCTACCGCTATGAATTCGCGGGGCGGCCATACGAAGGCTCCCGCGTCGGGCTCGATCCCACGGAGACGGCCGACAACATCGGCGACTGGCACCAGCGCTGGCACGCGCAGCTGCAAGGCGCCCAGGCCCGCGGCGCGCGCATCACCATCATGGTCGACCCGCGCGAACCCTCGCGTTCCCTCATCGACCCCTCCATCCGCTGGGCCCTGCTGATGTTCCGCCTGCCCTTTGCCCTGGTGTTCACTGCGGTGGGGCTGGGCGCGGCCTGGGTCTTCCTGGCCACCCTGCCAGGACTGGGCACGTCCAGGGAGCCGCAGGGGCAGGGCGGTGGCCGCCCGGGGCCGCAGGCCGGGGTTTCTGCCATCCCCTTGCCCATGGGCTCTGCCGGCAGCCCGCTGGGCGCCGTCTGGTTCTTCACCTTTTTCTGGTGTGGCATTTCCTTTCCCATGGCCGGCATGTTGTGGACCAACCCGCAGTCGCCCTGGTTCGCCAAGGCCTTCATCGGCCTGTTCGTGCTGGTCGGAATGGCCCTGCTGGCCCTTGCGGTGCGACAGACCCACATGGCCTGGCGCTATGCGGGCGCGACCCTTGTCCTGCTGCCGTCAGCACCGCGTGCAGGGCATCCGCTCGAAGTGACCCTGCTGCTCCCCGGGCGCGCCGCCGCCTACCAGCAGGGGCACAGCCTGCAACTGCGCCTGGCCCAGTACCGGGTGGACGAGTCGAGCTCCGGTTCGCCCGAGCGGTGCGTGGAGTCGTTCACCGAAGCCGCGCGCATGCAGCACACGTCCGATGGCGGGTTGCGGCTGGTGGCACGCTTCGAGGTACCGCCCGATGCGCCCCCGCACGGCAGCCAGCGCTCGGGAGAGCGCGTGGACTGGCGCGTGGAACTGCTGCACAACCCGGACGGCGCCGTCGAGCTGACTTACGACCTTCCCGTGCAGGCCGCACCCCGCACCTTCGGTGGGGACGAACTGCCGGATCGTTTTGACCGGCGTGCCGCCTGGCAGCAGGAGGTTCCCATCGTGCCCCTGGGCGAGCAGGAAGAGGAAGAAGAAGGCTCCCGGCCTCTGCCCGCTTCGGTCACGCTGCGGGAAACCCCGCAGGCCTGGCACTACGAATTCGCCCAGGGCGGCTGGCGCTGGGCCGCGGGCCTGGTGCTGGCCGCGCTGTTGCTGGAGTCGGCCATCCACGGCCGGCTGGGCCCGCAGGGGCTGATGCTGCCCCGTGGGTTCTTTGCCGCCGGCGCGTGGATGGCCTTGGCCGCCTTTGCCCTGCATGCGACCACCCGCCACTGGACCCTGACCGTGCAGGACGGCGGCATCACCGCGCGCCGCCACTCCTGGCTCTGGTCGCGCGCCGACACGGTGTCGGGCGCTGCCAGCCGCACCCTGGTGCACAAGCTGCTGCACTCCACGGGCAGCGGCGGCAGCGAGCACCGCTACCACGCGGTGTACGCGCGCGGTGCGGGCGGTGAGCTGGTGCGCCTGACCCCGGGCCTGGCAGGCGAGGCGGCGGCCACGGCCCTGGGGCAATCGCTGGGCCAGGCGTGGGCGCACCGGCGGGGCCGTTTCGCCGCCGGCATGCAGCGGCCCGTGCGGGCGCAGCATTCCCGCCCGGCCTGGGGCGCACTGCTGGTGCTGGCCCTGCTGGGCTGGTGGATCGTGGGGCCCCAGGCTGGCCGCACCGTGGGCCGCGTTGTCGGGGCCGAGGCTTCCGCTTCGGCTGCAACCGCGCCGGCCGTGCCGTATTCCCTCGCGGAGGGTCGCTTGCTCGATGCACAGAATGCCGGCGACGCCCCTGCGCTGCGGGCCGCGCTGTCCGCCGGGGCGAATCCCGACCTGCTCGCGCCCAATGGTTCCTCGGTGCTCATGCTGGCGGCCCACCGTGGCCAACTCGAGCACATCGAGGCGCTGCTGGGCGCGGGTGCCCAGCCCGACCTGCGCCAGACGCGCAAGGACAGCGAGCGGGGCGACACAGCCCTGCTGCGTGCCTTCTACGGCGGCCATCTGGCGGCGGCACGGCGCCTGGTGCAGGCAGGTGCCAGCCTCTCGGCCCGCAACCGCTGGGACTGGGGGCCCGTGCACATGGCCGCGCAGGGCGGCTGCATCCCATGCCTCGAATGGCTGGATGCGCAAGGCCAGCCGCTCGACGAACCCGCGCCCGCCAGCCGGGGCGAGACCCCCGCGATGCTGGCCGCAGGCCGGGGCCGCGTGGAGGCGCTGCAATGGTTCGCCGACCGTGGCATCGACCTTGCGCGCACGGACGCCCACGGCAAGACCGCGCTGGACTGGGCACGCTTCAAGCAACAGGCCGAGGCCGAGCGGTGGCTGATGGGGCGTGTGCGCTAGGCGCGGCTGGCCGCGCTCCGTGAAGCGGTTCCGGCCAGGGCGCCGCACTGCGGGCGGTGCGAGGCGCACGGCAGGGCACAGCAGCGGCGCGAGAAGGGTTTCGTCGGCCGCTCCAGGGCTTTTCAGCCCAGCGCCGGCAGCAAATGCTGCACCAGCTGCTGCGCATGCTGCGGCAATTCGTCGAGCTCGCGCAGGCACAGCACCAGTTGCCGGTCCGCCCAGGCATCGGTCAGGCGCACGGCCTTCACGTGCTGCGCCCGGCTGTGGCGTGCGGCTGCCGTGCGGGGAATGATGCCCACGCCCACGCCCAGCCCCACGAGCTGGCACACCGCCTCGAACTGGCGCAGCCGCACGCGGTAGCGCAGCCGCCGCCCCTGGCGCTGTGCCTGGCGCACCACCAGGGCCTGCAGCGCGCTGCCCTCGGCCAGGCCAACGAAGTCCAGGTGCGCGACGTCGGCCAGCGCCACGCTGCGTTGCGCGGCCAGTGCGTGCCCCTGAGGCACCACCAGCACCAGCGGGTCGGGCCGCAGCACCCGCGTGGACAGGCCTTCGAGGTCCACCGCGTCGGACACCAGGCCCATGTCGCACAGCCCGGCGCGCACCGCATCGGCCACCTCCTGGCTGGAGCGCTCCTCCACGTCCACCGAAATGCGCGGGTGCCGCGCCAGAAAGCCCGCCATCGCCCGCGGCAGGTACTCGCTCAGCGCCGAGCTGTTGCACAGCACGCGCACATGGCCCGCCAGGCCCGCGCCATATTCGCCCAGGTCGCCGCGCAGCAGCTCCATCTGCTGCAGCACCAGCCGCGCGTGGTGCAGTAGCGTGTGGCCCGCGGGCGTGGGCTGCACGCCGCGTTGTTCGCGCAGCAGCAGGGGCACGCCCAGCGCGTCCTCCATGCCGCGTATGCGCTCGCTGGCCGAGGCCAGCGCCATGTGGCTGCGTTCGGCGCCCCCCGTGATGGTGCCTGCTTCGTGCACGTGCACGAAGAGACGCAGGTCGGTGAGGTCAAAGCGCATGGGGCAAACGTACCACATGGCAGGCTTCGGCCGCGCCTGAGGCGGGCTACGCGGCTTCCGCATTTCCAGGGGCGGGGCCATCCGAAACAATGGCCTTTGGCACTGCGTTGCTGGACATGCGGTGGGTGGGTTTCGGACCAGGGGATACCGATGGAACTTGTGATGAATCAGCCGCCTTCCGGGGCGGGGCGCTCATGAACGGGGTTGCCGAGCTGTGGGGCCACGGCATTGCGCCGGGCTGGCTGGCGGGGGCGGCCGCCATTTTCTGGCTGGCCGGCACGGTCAAGGGCGTGGTGGGGCTGGGCCTGCCCACGGTGGCGATGGCCCTCTTGGCCATGCTGGTTCCGCCGGCCCAGGCGGCGGCGTTGCTGGTGGTGCCTTCGCTGGTCACCAATGTCTGGCAGATGCGCCCCTGGCCCGCCGTGTGGCCGCTGGTGCGGCGCCTGGGCGGCATGCAATGCGGAATCTGCCTGGGCACCTGGCTGTGCGCGTGGTGGCTGGGGGCGCCCGCGGGCCCTGGGTCGCGCTTGGCGCTGGGGCTGGCCCTCGCGCTGTATGGCGCCTGGGGCTTGACGGGGACGCGGCGGGTGCTGCCCCTGCCGGCCCAGGGCTGGCAGGGGCCCCTGGTGGGGTTCGCGACCGGTGCCATCGCCGCCGCCACGGGTGTTTTCGTGGTGCCCGCCGTGCCCTATCTGCAGGCGCTGGGCCTGCAGCGCGATGCGCTGGTGCAGGCCATGGGGCTGAGCTTCACGGTCTCCACACTCGCGCTGGCCGCCGGCCTGGCATTCAACGCGAGCTATTCCATGGCGACCGTGGGGCTGTCGGTCGTGATGCTGCTGCCTGCGCTGGCGGGCATGGCGTGTGGGCAGCGGCTGCGGGCCCGGATGTCACCCGTGTGGTTTCGGCGCAGCCTCATGCTGGGCCTGCTGGCCCTGGGCGTGGCCATGGTGGTGGACGTGCTGGCATGGCATGGTTTTGCGTCGCGCTAGGGCGCTGCGCGGGGCGCTGTTTCCTCGCCTGCCGGCCCGTTACCGGACCTGTTTTTTCTCCAGCTTGCGGGTGAGGGTGCGGCGGTGCATGCCCAGGCGCCTTGCCGCTTCCGAGAGATTGAAGCCGGTTTCGGCCAGCACTTCGTTGATGCGCTCCCATTCCAGGGTCTTGATGGAGCTGGACCGGTTCGTCAGCTCCACGTCGGTGTTGCCCGCCTTGAGCCCGAAGGCGGCCTCGATGTCGTCGGTATTGGACGGCTTGGCGAGGTAGTGGCATGCGCCCAGCTTCACGGCCTCCACCGCCGTGGCGATGCTGGCAAAGCCTGTGAGCACCACGATGAGCATGGCCTCGCTGGCCGCATGCAGCTTCTGCACGCAGACCAGGCCCGAGGCTTCGCCCTTGAGCTTGAGGTCCACCACCGCATAGCCGGGCGTGTGCTGTGCGAGCAGGGCTTCGACCTCGGGAAGGCCCGTGGCCTGCAGCACGCGGTAGCCGCGCCGCTCGAACGAGCGCGCCAGCGTGCGGGCAAAGGCCTCGTCGTCTTCCACGATCAGCAACAGGCGTTCTTCTTTTTCTGTGTCGGTATCCATGATGCGCGTCAGGCTCCAGGCAAGGCGATCGCTGCCAGCGGCAGCTCTATGGTGACTTCGGCACCCCCTTCGGGGCGGTTGTGCGCCGTGACGCTGCCGCCCAGCGTGCGTGCCACGTTGAGCACGAGGTACAGGCCCAGCCCGCCCCCGGGGCGCTCCTTGGTGGACTGGTAGGGGGTTCCCAGCCTTGCCAGCATGCCCGGCGCAAAACCGGGCCCTGCGTCGGTGACGGTGATGCGCAGCGCATCGGCGCTGCGCGTGATGGCCAGGCGCACCCATGCCGGCGAGGCGTCGCGCGCATTGTCGAGCACATTGAAAACCATCTGCTGGAGCGTGGTGTCCGACACCATGGGCGTGTCGGCGCCGAAGTCGTTGTCGTACACGAACCGCGGCATCGACCGCGTGCTGCGCCATTCCTCTGCCAGGGCATCGACGAAGGTGCGCACGGTGGTCTGCACCGACGCTTCCCCGCGGGTCTCCCCGGCCGAGAGCAGGATGCCGCTCACGATGCTCTTGCAGCGCTGCACCTGGGCCTGCATCTCGCCGATGTCTTCCTGCAGCGGTTCATGGGCCGCCAGGCGCTCATCGCGTCGCCAGTCGCCCAGGATCACGGCCAGGGTGGACAGCGGGGTGCCCAGCTCGTGCGCGGCGCCCGAGGCCAGCAGCCCCATGCGCACGATGTGTTCCTCTTCCACGCGGCGCCGGCGCGCGGCCGCCAGGCGCGCATCGCGCTCGCGCAGGTTCAGGCTGATGCGCGTGATGAAGACGACCACCAGGGTGGCATTGAGCGCGAAGCAGACCAGCAGCCCGATCACGTACAGGCTGGACAGGCCCTGGTGCAGGTCCTGCGGCAGCTCCAGGGGCAGGTGGTAGACGGCCAGCAAGCCGAAGCACAGCAGCGTGGTGATCACGATGGACCAGATGTAGGCGCCGCGCAGCAGCACGGCCCCCAGCGTGATCTGCAGCAGGTACAAAAACACGAACGGGTTGCTGGTGCCGCCGCTCAGGTAGAGCTGTACCGTGAGCACGGCGACGTCGATCAGCAGCGCCAGGAAAAGCTCCACGTTGCGCACCACCACGGGGCCCATGCGCAGGCGCAGCAGGCTGGCCACGTTGAAGAGCGCAAGGCATCCCACCACCAGCAGCATTTCGCGCTGCGGCAGCACCAGGCCCAGGCTGTAGTGCGCCATCTCGATGGTGAACACCTGTCCGACCACGGCGATCCAGCGCAGCTGGATCAGCTGCTGGAGATTCTTGATGCCCGCCGCGGCATCGGCCGAGCGGGCATTGCGCTGCGGCAGGGCGGTGGCGGCGTCAGGGCGAAGGGGGTTCATCGGTGGTCGTGGGGCGGCGGGAAGGGCCATGCCGGCGGCGTTCATAGCGTGCCACATACCAGCCGGCGCCCGCAACCATGAGCGCGAGCCCGTACCAGGTCGCCGCGTACACAAGATGGCTGTTGGAAAAACGGATCACCGTCATGCCCGGGCGGGGCCAGGTCTGCACGGAAGGCGCGCCGCCAGCGGCGGGCAGGCCCGCATCCACGAAGAAGGGCGCGGCGCGGGGCAGCCCCAGTGCCTGGCTGATGGCGGCCACGTCGCGCGAGTGCCAGCGTTGCTGCGCGGGATCATTGGTCCGCAGAAAACCGCCGCCAGGCTCCGAGATCCTCAGCAGTCCTTCCACGGTGGCCACGGGCCGGGGTGGCTGCGCCGCTCCCGTGAGCCACTGGTTGCGCTGCGCCTGCGGTACAAAACCGCGGTTCACGAGCACCTGCGTGCCGTCGTCCAGCTGCAGCGGGGCCATGACCCAGAAGCCCGCGCCCAGCTCCGTCACCGCCTGGGTGAGGACCGTCTTGTCTGCCAGCCACCGGCCCTGCAGGGTGACGGCAAGGTATTCGTGGTCTGCCGCGTTGACCCGGGGCCACTGGCTGGCAGGTGGCGCCGCCACGGGAGCCGCATGTACCCGGTGCTCCACGCGCTCCATGAGCGCGAGCTTCCACGCGCGGCGCTGGACCTGCCACGTGCCCAGGGCGGCAAATGCCGAGAACAGGGCGATGCCCACGAGCACGAGGGCCGCCTGGCGGAGCCGCCGCCGGGCGAAGGGCGCGTGCGCGGGGGAGGGCTCTGGCGTCAAGGTGTCAGGGCGTCGAATGCCCCGGCGCTTCGTGCGCCGGCGGCGTGGGAGTGGGGTGCGCGGGCATCATGTTGGCATTCATGTGGAACATGACCCACAGCGTGCCGCTGATGGCGATGGCCACGAATACCACGGTGAAGATGGTGGACAAGAGGGTCCATCCTCCCTCGACCTTGCCGTTCATGTGCAGGAAATACACCATGTGCACCAGGATCTGCACCACGGCGAAGGCGCCCAGCACCAGCACGGCGGTGTTGCGGTCGGCGATCACCTTGGCCATGACCAGCCAGAAGGGGATGGCCGTGAGAACGACCGACAGCACGAAGCCGATCGTGTAGTCGCGCAGGCTGCTGTGCGGCCCCACCTCATGGGGGTGATCGCCGTGGCCGTGGGCATCGTGTGCGTGTGTGTGTTGCGCGCTCATGGTTACAGCACCCCCATCAGGTACACAAAGGTGAAGACGCCGATCCAGACCACGTCCAGAAAGTGCCAGAACATCGACAGGCACATCAGGCGGCGCTTGTTTTCATGGATCAGGCCATGCTTGCCGATCTGCACCATCAGCACCACCAGCCATACGAGGCCGAAGGTCACGTGCAGGCCGTGGGTGCCCACCAGCGTGAAGAAGGCCGACAGGAAGGCGCTGCGCTGGGGCGTGGCGCCCTGGTGGATCAGGTGGGCGAACTCATAGAGTTCGAGGCCCAGGAAGCACAGGCCGAAGAGGCCCGTCACGGCCAGCCACAGCAGCGTGCCCTTGGCGTCGCCCAGCTGCTTGCGCAGCATGGCGAAGCCGAAGGTGATGGACGACAGCAGCAGGAAGGCCGTGTTGATGGCCACCAGCGTCAGGTCGAACAGCTGCGCGCCGGTGGGGCCGGCCGCATAGCTGCGGCCGAGCACGCCGTAGGTGGCGAACAGGGCGGCGAAGATGAGGCAGTCGCTCATCAGGTAGAGCCAGAAGCCCAGGGCCGTGCCGTTCTCGGGATGGGGCTCGTGCGCCAGGTGGTAGTCGCGCGGCGCGAGCGCCGCGCTGGCGGCGCCTGCCGCGCCGGGGGTGTATCGGATATCAGACATGGCTGGCACGCAGTTGTTGGGTGCGGTGGTTTTCCGTCTTGGCCACGGTGGCGGCCGGGATGTGGAAGTCGCGCTGGTAGTTGAACGTGTGGATGATGGCCGCCAGGACCACGGCCGCGAACGACACGCCCGCGAGCAGCCACATGTGCCAGATCAATGCGAAGCCCAGCACCAGGGACAGGGCCGAGATCACGGCGCCCGATCCGGTATTGGCAGGCATGTGGATGGGCTGGAAACCGGCGAGGGGACGCCGGTAGCCATGCTTCTTCATGTCCCACCACGCGTCGATCTCGTGCACCACGGGCGTGAATGCGAAGTTGTAGTCGGGCGGGGGCGAGGACGTGGCCCATTCCAGCGTGCGCGCGTCCCACGGGTCGCCCGTGTGGTCGCGCAGCTCTTCGCGCTTCAGGTAGCTCACCACGATCTGGATCAGGAAGCAGGCAATGCCGGCCGCGATCATGGCCGCGCCCACGGCTGCGATCACGAACCAGATCTGCAGGGACGGGTCTTCGAAATGGTTGGCACGGCGCGTGACACCCATCAGGCCCAGCACGTACAGCGGGCCGAACGCCACCCAGAAGCCCACCACCCACAGCCAGAAGGAGCGCACGCCCCAGGTGCGGTCCAGCTTGTAGCCGAAGGCCTTGGGGTACCAGTAGTTGATGCCCGCGAACAGGCCGAACAGCACGCCCCCGATGATCACGTTGTGGAAGTGGGCGATCAGGAACAGGCTGTTGTGCAGCACGAAGTCGGCCGGTGGCACGGCCAGCAGCACGCCGGTCATGCCGCCGATGGCGAACGTCACCATGAAGGCCACGGTCCACATCATGGGCAGCTCGAAGCGGATGCGGCCCTTGTACATGGTGAACAGCCAGTTGAAGATCTTCGCGCCCGTGGGGATCGAGATGATCATCGTCGTGATGCCGAAGAACGTGTTCACGCTCGCGCCCGAGCCCATGGTGAAGAAGTGGTGCAGCCACACCAGGTACGACAGGATGGTGATCACCACCGTGGCATACACCATGGAGGTGTAGCCGAACAGGCGCTTCCTGCAGAACGTGGCCACCACTTCGGAGAAGATGCCGAAGCACGGCAGGATCAGGATGTACACCTCGGGGTGGCCCCAGATCCAGATCAGGTTCACGTACAGCATGGCGTTGCCGCCCAGGTCGTTCGTGAAGAAGTTGGTGCCGGCATAGCGGTCCAGCGACATCAGCACGAGCGCGGCCGTGAGCACCGGGAACGAGGCCACGATCAGCGCGTTGGTGCACAGGGCCGTCCAGGTGAAGACGGGCATCCTCATCAGGTTCATCCCCGGCGCGCGCATCTTGATGATGGTGACGATCAGGTTGATGCCCGAGAGCGTGGTGCCCACCCCCGCGATCTGCAGCGCCCAGATGTAGTAGTCCAGCCCCACGCCGGGGTCCTGCGCGCCGAGGTTGGACAGGGCCAGCCAGCCGGAGGTGGAGAACTCGCCCAGGAACAGCGACACCATCACCAGCACGGCGCCGGCCGTGGTCATCCAGAAGCTGAAGTTGTTGAGGAACGGGAACGACACGTCGCGTGCGCCGATCTGCAGCGGCACGAGGTAGTTCATGAGGCCCGTGACCAGCGGCATGGCCACGAAGAAGATCATGATCACGCCGTGGGCGGTGAAGATCTGGTCGTAGTGGTGCGGCGGCAGGTAGCCCATGTTGTCGCCAAAGGCCATGGCTTGCTGCAGGCGCATCATCACGGCGTCGGCAAAGCCGCGCAGCAGCATCACCACGCCCAGGATCATGTACATGATCCCGATCTTCTTGTGGTCGATGCTGCAGATCCAGTCGCGCCACAGGGTGCCCCACAGGCGGAACCTGGTGATGGCGGCCATCACGGCCAGCCCACCCAGCACGGTGGCGACAAAGGTCCAGAGCACGATGGGCTCGTGCGCCATCGGTATGGAATCCCAGGTGATGCGGCCCAGGGCCCAGTGGGGTGCGGTAACAGGTGAGGAGGACATGGCGGTCAGTCTTCTTGGGCGTGGGCGCCGGCGGCCGGCAGGGCGGGGCTGAGGCGGGTCATTGGGCGGCGGTGCTGCGGGTGGAAATGGCGTGGCGCGACTCGAGGGCGGCCACCACCTGGGCGGCGTTCTGCGAGGTGCACACGTCCTGGGGCAGGTTCAGGCCCATGGCGCGCACGTAGGCATCGCCACCGTTCTCGTCGATGGCCATCATGTGGTGCATGCACATCTTGCCGTCCTCGACGCAGCGGTTGAGCACCTTGTCGTACAGGCCTTCTTCCACGCTGGCAAAGCGCTGCACGGGGTCGCGTTCGCTGGGCTTGGCCAGGGCCATGTAGGCCTGGCGGGTCAGGGGCTTGCCCTCGGACCGGGCCCTGGCGACCCACTGCTCGAAGTCGCCCTGGACCAGGCCGTGGAACTTGAAGGTCATGCCCGAAAAGCCCGAGCCGCTGTAGTGTGACGCCATGCCGTGGAACACGCCGGGCTGGTTGATCACGGCGTTCAGCTCGGTCTGCATGCCGGGCATCGCGTAGATCATGCCGGCGAGGTCGGGCACGTAGAACGCGTTCATGGTGGACGTGGCCGTGAGCTTCAGGAGAATGGGCCGGTCCACCGGCGCCGCCAGTTCATTGACCGTGGCGATGCCCAGCTCGGGATACAGGAACAGCCACTTCCAGTCCATGGCCACCACCTGCACTTCCATGGGGGTGGATTGCGTGTCCAGGGGCTTGGTGGCCGAGATGCGGTCCAGCGGACGGTACGGGTCGAGCTTGTGCGTGCCGATCCAGGTCAGCGCGCCCAGGGCGATGATGATCATGAGCGGCACCGTCCAGATCACCAGCTCCAGGGTGGTGGAATGGTGCCAGTCGGGGTCGTAGTCTTCCTCGGTGTTGGCGGTGTTGTTCTGGCGGTACTTCCAGGCAAACCACAGGGTGAGGGCGATCACCGGCACGATGATGATGAGCATCAGCAAGGTGGCCTGGATGACCATGTGGCCCTGCTGGGCCGCGATGTCGCCCGCCGGGTTGAGGACCACCGCCTTGCTGCAGCCGGCCAGGCCGCCCAGGGCAGCAGCGGCGGCGAGCCAGGCAGGCCCGCGAAAGTGAGGAAGTTTGAACATGTGAAAGGCGCTACCAAGGCGTTGATTCGAGGGTAAACGCGGATGTCGGGATACCGCAGAATGTAATATCGCTAGCTTTTTTGTCCATTGGACATTTTGTCCAGGGTCAAAGGTTGTTGCCCCCCATCCAGGGCATGGGGGCAGAGCCGGCGTTGTCCTGCACGGCGCCCTGGCCCAGGCGTACTTGTCCCGGGGCAGGCTTGCGGGTAAAACCTAGGTACCCGGTGCCTTTGCGGGCAGCGCGATCCCTGAAAATCAGGCGGACGAGCCCAGCCGTCCTGGTTTTTTCCGACAACGACAAGGAGTCCTGTTCATGAGCAGCCCCGCCTCTGCCACCTACCCCGCGGCCGGCTTCGAAGAAAGCCCAGCCTCTCTCTCCCGGGCGGACACGCATGAAGATGTCACTCCCAGCGAAATCGCCGTGGGCGTGATCATCGGGCGGTCGTCCGAGTATTTCGACTTCTTCGTTTTCGGGATCGCCTGCGTGCTGGTGTTCCCGTCGTTCCTGTTTCCCTTCATGTCGCGCCTGGATGGCACGCTCGCCGCCTTTGCGCTGCTGGCCGTGGCGTTCGTGGTGCGGCCCGTGGGCACGGCCATTTCCATGGCCATCCAGCGGCGCTGGGGCCGGGGCACGAAGCTGACCATCGCGCTGTTCCTGCTGGGGGTGTGCACGGTGGCCATGGCCTTCCTGCCGGGTTACAAGGACGTGGGCATGACCGCCATCGTGGTGCTGCTGATCCTGCGCATCGGCCAGGGGCTGGCGCTCGGCGGCTCGTGGGACGGCCTGCCGTCGCTGCTGGCGATGTCCGCCCCCCGGCACCGCCGGGGCTGGTACGCCATGATCGGGCAGCTGGGCGCGCCGCTGGGCTTTGTCTTGGCCGCGGGCCTGTTTGCCTATCTGTACAGCAGCCTCACCGTCGAGGAATTCCTGGCCTGGGGCTGGCGCTATCCGTTCTTCGTGGCGTTCGCGGTGAACGTGGTGGCCTTGTTCGCCCGCCTGCGCCTGGTGGTGGGCCAGTCGTACGCCGAACTGCTGCAGGAGCGCGAACTGCAGCCCGTGCCCGTGAGCCGCGTGGTGCGCGACGAAGGCAGCAATGTGCTTTTGGGTGCTTTCGCCGCGCTGGCGAGTTTTGCGCTGTTCCATCTGGTCACGGTGTTCCCGCTGTCGTGGATCACGCTGTACTCGGAACAACCCGTCACGCAGATTCTGGGGGTGCAGATCGTGGGCGCCTTCCTGGCGGCGGGGGCCATCATGGTGTCGGGCTGGCTGTCGGACCACCTGGGCCGCCGCAAGCTGCTGGGCGGCATGGCGGTGATGATTGGCGTGTTCAGCTTCATGGCGCCGGTGCTGCTCAACTCCGGCGAGGTGGGCAGCACCATGTTCCTGCTGCTGGGCTTCGTGCTGCTGGGCCTGTCGTACGGCCAGGCTTCTGGCACGGTGACCGCCAATTTCTCGCCCCAGTACCGCTACACGGGCGCCGCCTTGTCGGCCGACCTGGCCTGGATCATTGGCGCCGCCTTCGCGCCCCTCGTGGCCCTGTACCTGTCCTCCCAATTCGGGCTGCTGGCGGTGACGGTGTATTTGCTGTCCGGCGTGGCCTGCACATTGGGTGCCCTCAATCTGAACCGCCGCATGGAGCGGCGCGACCGGTAGCAATGGCGGGTATTTTGCTATCGAATAGATAGCTTCTGGCGCTTGCCCATCAAGCGCTGGAGGTCAAAAAGCCAAAGAAAAAGCGCCCGGAAGTACCGGGCGCTTTGTTTTTGGGGCTCAGTCCTGCGGCCTGAAACCGATGGTCAGGGAAGGCGGCACGCGTCCATCCACGTCGCGCGGCAGGGTCTCGGTCTTGTCCAGCGCGCGCAGCACGGCTTCGTCCCAGGCCTTGTTGCCGCTGGACTGCACGAGGCGCTTGCCGACGATGGTGCCATCGGGCGACAGGCGCACCTCCACCTCCGCGCGCGGGTTGCCCGAGATCGCATCGGGGTACACGATGTTGGGCTTGACCTTGGCCGCCACCTTGCCGCCGTAGCTGCCCGAGGGGCCGGCGCTGCGCTGCGCGGTGCCGGTGGCATTTTCGCTGCCGGTGGCGCCCGCCAGGCCCTGCATGCGCCGCAGGTTGTCCTCGCGCTGCTTGGCCAGCTGCTTTTCCTCGGCCTCTGTCCTGCGCTTGGTGGCTTCTTCCGCCTTGCGCTTGTCTTCGGCCAGCTTCTTTTGCTTGTCCTGCTCGGCCTTCTTCTGCTCGGCCAGCTGCTTTTCACGCTGCTCTTTTTCCTTTTCCTTTTGCAGGCGTTCCTTCTTCTCCTGCTCCAGGCGGTCGCGGCGCTCGTCTTCCTTGCGTTCACGTTCGCGCTTTTCACGCTCCTGCTGCTGTTCGCGGGCCTTTTTTTCCTGTTCCAGGCGCTTCTTTTCACGCTCGATGGCGATGTCGGCCTCGCGCGTGTCCGGCGGTTCCACCGCGCGGGGCGGTGGCGGTGGTGGCGGCGGCGTGGGGGTGCGGACTTCGGGGGGAGCGGGCGGCGGTGGTGGGGGCTCCACGGCACGGGGCGCGGCCTGCTGGGGCACGGCGGCCCAGAGCTCGGCCTCCACCGCGGGCTGGTCGGCGCTGCTCTTCCAGTTCACGCCCCAGGTCAGCGCGCCGATCAGCACCGCGTGCACCAGCACCGCCAGCGTGATGGCGCGCAGGCGTGCCGGCGGGCGGGGCGGGGCAAACTGGTCGCGGTCGGTGTGGGCGTGCATGGGCGGTGAGAGTGCGGAGCGCGGTTTCGGTTCAGCCGCCCTGCTTGACGGACAGGCCCACCCGTTGCACGCCCGCCTTCTGCAGGGCGTCCATCGCCTTCACCACGTTTTCGTACTGCACACCCTTGTCGGCGCTGATGACCACCGCGCTCGCGCTGTCCGCGCCCTGGGCCTTCTGCCAGCGGCTGGCGGCATCGCCGATCTCGCGCTGGCTCAGGCTGCGCGTGGCCTCGGGCGTCTTGAACTGGAGCGAGCCGTCCTTGTTGACGATGACCTGGGCCACCACCTTGGGCATGTTCTTGCCCTTGCCCACGCTGGGCACGTCGACCACGCCGGGCGTGAGCATGGGGGCCGTCACCATGAAGATGATGAGCAGCACCAGCATCACGTCGATGAACGGGACCATGTTGATCTCGTTGATGGTGCGGCGGCCTCGGCCGCGGGATGCCATGGCGGGCATGGTGTGGCGCTCCTGCGGTTAGTGGCCGGAGGCCGATGGGGCGGGGGCCGCCGGGTGCGCGCCCAGGTTGCGCTGCAGGATGTTGGAGAACTCCTCGATGAAGGTCTCCTGGTGCGTGGCCACGCGGTCGATGTCGCGCGCGAAGCGGTTGTAGGCGATCACGGCCGGGATGGCGGCGAACAGGCCGATGGCGGTGGCCACCAGGGCTTCGGCGATGCCCGGCGCCACGGTGGCCAGCGTGACCTGCTCCATGCCGGCGAAGCCGGTGAACGCATGCATGATGCCCCACACCGTGCCGAACAGGCCCACGTACGGCGAGACCGAGCCCACCGAGGCCAGGAACGACAGGCTGGATTCGACCACGTCCATCTCGCGCTGGAAGCTCGCGCGCATGGCGCGACGTGCGCCGTCGAGCAGGGTGCCGGGGTCCACGATGCGGCGCTCGCGCAGCTTCTGGTACTCGCGCATGCCGCTGGCGAAGATGCGTTCCATGGGGCCGGCCTGCTTGGCGTTCTGCGCGGCGCTGGCGTACAGGTCGTTGAGGCTGGTGCCCGACCAGAACTCGCGTTCGAAGTCGTCGTTGAGCGTCTTCACGCGCTTCAAGGAAAACAGCTTGCGGAAGATGGCCGCCCAGCTGGCGACCGACACGCCCAGGAGCAGCAGCATCACGAGTTGCACCACCCAGCTGGCGTGCAGCACCAGGGAGATGATGGACATGTTTTGGGAGTTCATGGTGAGAGTTGTTCCAGGAGGGTGCTCGGTATTCTTGCAGGGCACATCGTCGCGGCATCGACCCATCCGATGCGGATGGTGCCTTCGGTCAGCAACAGGGGAGGCTGTTCGGTCATCTGCTCTGGTTTCAGGAGCGCCTGCTGCACTATTGTCAACGATGCGCGGCCTGGGGCCTGCAGGGCGGCGGTAACAATCAGTTCATCGTCCAGCCGGGCGGGCCGGTGGTAGCGCAGCTGCGCATCGGTTACGACAAACATGCCGCCGGTTTGTTCCCGCAATCGCTGCTGGCCCACGCCCAGCGAGCGCAGCCATTCGGTCCGGGCGCGCTCGAAGAACTTGAGGTAGTTGGCATAGAACACGATGCCGCCGGCATCGGTGTCCTCCCAGTAGACGCGGATGGGGAACTCAAAGCCCATGGTGTCACCCGAGGAGCCTGCGCAGCCGTTCCACCGATTCCTGCAGCTGGGCCATGGAGTTCGCGGTGGAGAAGCGGATGAAGCGCTCGGGCTCTGCCGTGCCGAAGTCACGCCCCGGCGTCACCGCGATGTGGGCGCGGCGCATCAGCTCAAACGCGAAGTCCCAGCTGCCGTTCACGCCCAGGCGCTGTGCGGCCTGCGTGCAGTCGGCCCAGGCGTAGAAGGCGCCGTCTGGCATCACGGGCACGGAAAGGCCCAGCGATTGCAGCGCGGGGATGAAGAAGTCGCGCCGGGCCTTGAACTCGGCGCGGCGGCGTTCGTACTCGGCGATGCTCTCGGGCTCGAAGCACGCCAGCGCGGCATGCTGCGACACGGTGCTCGCGCAGATGAACAGGTTCTGCGCGAGGCGCTCGACCACGGGCACCATGGCCTCGGGGACCACCATCCAGCCCAGGCGCCAGCCCGTCATGTTGAAGTACTTGCTGAAGCTGTTGATGCTGATGATGTTGTCGTCGATGGCCAGGGCCGTGTGGCCAAACTCTTCCTCGTACGACAGGCCCAGGTAGATCTCGTCGATCAGGGTGATGCCATCGTGCGCGCGCACCACGTCGTGGATGCGGCGCAGCTCGCCGGGGGCGATGGAGGTGCCCGTGGGGTTCGATGGCGATGCGAGCAGGACACCCCGGGTTTTTTCGCCCCAGGCGGCGCGCACCTTGTCGGCGCTGAGCTGGTAGCGCTCGGCGGCCGTGGTGGGCACGAGCACGGCCTTGCCCTCGGCCGCGCTCACGAAGTGGCGGTTGCACGGATAGCTGGGATCGGGCATCAGGATCTCGTCGCCCGATTCGATGAGCGCCAGGCACGCCAGCTGCAGCGCGGCCGAGGCGCCGGCCGTCACCACGATGCGGCGCGCGGGCACGTTCACGCCAAAGCGGCCCTGGTACCAGCCGCTGATGCGTTCGCGCAGCGCATCCAGGCCGAGGGCGTTGGTGTACTGGGTCGCGCCGCCGTGCACGGCGCGCATCGCGGCCTCCTGCACCAGCGGCGGCGCTGTGAAGTCCGGCTCGCCGATGTTCAGGAAGATCATCGGCTCGCGCGTGCCCGCCACTTCGCGCGCCAGGGCCTGCGCGGCCTTGGCCACCTCCATTACATAGAACGGTTCGATGCGCTCGGCGCGCGTGGAAAACTTCATGGAAAGGCGTCCTGCCCGTGCTGGCCGGGTGTCGTTTGAAATGGAAGGGGGAATGGGGGCGCGCCCGCCGCCGCTCCGTGGCGGCCCGGCGCGCCCGGGAGCTCAGGCGCCGTCAGCGGATGCCCCGGATGGGGGGGCGGTGGGGGCGGCCGCCGCGCCGCCAGCCTTGTCCGCCGCCACTTCCAGCGCGCGCAGCTGGGGGGCCAGGCCGTTGAGCACGGCATTCACATACTTGTGGCCGTCGGTTCCGCCAAATTCCTTGGCCAGTTCGATGCACTCGTTGAGCACCACGCGCCAGGGCACGTCCAGGCAGTGCTGGAACTCGTACACGCCGATCCACATCGTGGCGTGCTCGATGGGCGAGATTTCGGCCATCTTGCGGTCCAGCAGCGGGGTGATGAGCAGGTCCATGTCGGCGGCGGTGGCGATGCAGCCGTGCAGCAGGGCGTCGTAGTGCACCGAGTCCGCCTTGTGAAAACCGGCCAGGTCGCGCGTGAACGCGTCGATGGCGTGGGCGTCGTTGCCGCCCACCAGGTGCTGGTAGAGCGCCTGCAGCGCGAACTCGCGCGCGCGGCTGCGGTTGGACTTGGAGGCGGCCTTGCGCGTGCCCGTGGACTTGAGCCCGGTGCGGCCCTGCTTGGGAGGGCGCGCCGAGGAGGGCGTGGGGGTGTTTTCGCTCATGACAGTTCGTCCAGCAGGTTGGCCATTTCCACCGCCACGCGGGCTGCATCGGTGCCCTTTTCGGTCTGGCGGGCCACCGCCTGATCGAGGTTCTCGGTGGTGATGATGGCGTTGGCAATCGGGATCTGGTAGTCCAGCGACAGGCGCGTGACGCCCGCGCCGGATTCGTTGGCCACCAGTTCGAAGTGATAGGTTTCACCGCGGATGATGCAGCCCAGGGCGATCAGCGCGTCGTACTCATCGCTTTCGGCCATGGCCTGCAGGGCCACGGGCACCTCGAGGGCGCCGGGCACGAGCACGTGCCGGATGTTCTTTTCCTGCACGCCCAGGTTCAGAAGCTCGGCACGGCAGGCCGCAGCCAGGGTATTGGTGATGCTTTCGTTGAAGCGGGCCTGCACGATGCCGATGTGCAGCTTCTTGCCGTCCAGCTTGTCCGCTGTTCCTTTTTCTGCGCCAAACATGTTTTTTACTCTTTCGGAATGAAGCCGGTGATTTCGAGGCCGTAGCCCATCATGCTGGGCATGCGGCGTGGCTGGCCCATGAGCGCCATCTTGTGCACGCCGCATTCACGCAGGATCTGCGCGCCCACGCCGTAGGTGCGCAGGTCCATGCGGCCGCGCTCGGGGGCCTGCGCCGCGCGGGCCGTGCCCTCGAACTGCGAGAGCAGCTGGCCGGCGGTCTCGCCGCAGTTGAGCAGCACCGCCACGCCCTTGCCCTGTTCGGACAGGTATTGCAGGCTGGTGTCCAGGCTCCACGAGTGCATGGAGCGGTTGACTTCCAGTGCGTCCAGCACCGACAGCGGTTCGTGCACGCGCACGGGCACCACGTCGTCGGCGCCCCACTGTCCCTTGACGAGGGCCAGGTGCACGGCCTGGCTGGGCTTGTCGCGGAAGGCGTGGGCGGTGAAGGCGCCAAAGGCCGTCTGCAGCACGCGCGTGCCCACCTTCTCGACCAGCGATTCGGTGCGGCTGCGGTGCTCGATCAGGTCGGCGATGGTGCCGATCTTCAGGCCGTGCTCGGCCGCGAAGAGCTGCAGGTCGGGCAGGCGGGCCATGGTGCCGTCGTCCTTCATGATCTCGCAGATCACGGCGGCGGGGCTGCAGCCGGCCATCACGGCCAGGTCGCAGCCGGCCTCGGTGTGGCCCGCGCGCATGAGCACGCCGCCTTCGACGGCCTGCAGCGGGAAGATGTGGCCGGGCTGCACCAGGTCGGCGGCCACGGCGTTGGGGGCCACGGCGGCCTGCACGGTGCGGGCGCGGTCGGCGGCCGAGATGCCGGTGGTCACGCCCTCGGCCGCCTCGATCGATACGGTGAAGGCCGTGCCCATCTTGGTGCCGTTGCTGGCCACCATGGGCGGCAGGCGCAGGCGTTCGCAGCGTTCGCGCGAGAGCGTGAGGCAGATCAGGCCCCGGCCGAAGCGGGCCATGAAGTTGATGGCCTCGGCCGTCACATGGTCGGCGGCCAGGACGAGGTCGCCTTCGTTTTCGCGGTCTTCTTCATCCACGAGGATGACGATGCGGCCGGCGCGCATCTCGGCCACGATGTCCTCGACGGGCGAGATCGGCACGGGAGTGAGGGGGGAGTTCATGGAAGGCTGGGCTTTCTGAGGGGACCGCTGGCGGTGGTGCCGCAGCGCAGGTCCCCGTGGCCGGAGGCCGCCACGCTGTGCGCACCCCCAAGAAACCGCCCAAAGAACATGCGATGCGGCGCTGCCGCTCGTCAAAGGGGCATATTGCCCCAGAAGGATGGGATTTTAGTGCACCGGGCCGCGCCGTGCCCGGTGAGGCGCCCCGGGGCTGATGCAAATCAGTTCCCCGTGGGTTGGGCAGGCTCCCCAGACGGGGGCGCCCCTTGCCGGCGCCGCCCTGCCGTCGGGCGGTGCGGCGCGGCTGCGGGGGGCTTCAGACCATGCTGCCCTGCAGCACCACGTCCGATGTGGGATAGGCCACGCAGGGCAGCACGCAGCCTTCGTCTTTTTCTTCGGCCGTGAGGCCCGGCCATTCGATGGCGTAGCGCACGGTGCCCTCGGCCAGCTGGCCCATGCAGGTGCGGCAGGTGCCGTTGCGGCAGGAGCTGGGCCAGTCGATGCCGCCCTGTTCCAGCGACAGCAGCAGCGGCTGCTCGGGCCAGGCGTCGCATTGCTGGCCGCCGGGCTCTACCGTGGCGATGAAGAAGGGCGCGGTGTTGGGTGGGGTGCTCATGGGTGGTGTGTGGTGTCGGGGTAGGCGTCGGGGGCGGGGGCGGGGGCGGCGCGTGTCCACACCAGCAGGAGGTTGTTGGCGGGCATCGCATGGCGGGCCGCCAGCCGCAGCCCGGCCCCGGCCGCCACGGCGGCCACGTCGTCGATGCGGCGGATGCCCCAGGCGGCGTCCTGGGCGCGCAGGCTGGCGTCAAACGCCAGGTTGCCCGCGGCGGTGGGCACGCCGTCTTCCAGGTACGGGCCGTAGGTGACCAGCAGGCCGCCCGGCGCCAGGTGGCGGGCCGCCCCGCGCATCAGGCCCGCGCAGCACGCCCAGGGCGCGATGTGCAGCATGTTGGCGCAGTAGATCAGGTCGAACGGCTGGCTGAACGCAGGGCCATCGGCGGGCCAGGCGGGCTGGAGCACGTCGAGCGCCACGGGTGTGCGCACGTTGCGCGCGCCCGTGTGCGCGGCCCAGCCGGCGATGGCGCCGAAGTGCGTTCCCTGCAGGTCGGTGGGCTGCCAGCTCCAGCCCGGCAGGGCGGCGGCAAAGTGCGCCGCGTGCTGGCCCGTGCCGCTGGCGATCTCCAGTGCCGCGCCTTCCGGCGCCAGCAGGGACTGCAGCACCGCCAGGATGGGGCCCTGGTTGCGTTCGGCGGCGGGACTGTGCGGGAGCGGAGGGTGGGACATGGGATGATTTTGCTCATGCGCGCTGGACTGGTGGGCGCTGGTTGCTATTAAAAATGTAGCTATGCAGGGGGCGCCGATGGGAACTGTATCCCAGCCGGCGCGTGGCGGGGCAGTGCCTGTTTTTTAAGCGGTGCAAGGATATTCCTTGTAAATCAGGCACTTACCCCCGCCATACAAGGCTTGTCCAGGGTTATCCACATGATTGTCCAGTGCGGGCAGGGATAACCGGGGCGGACTGGGGGGTGGCAAGGGGCTGGGCGCGGTGCGCGGAATCCCTGGGCGTGGTTGCCGCTTTTTTGGGCAATGCAAGGATATTTCTTATAAATCAATCACTTAAGGATGTCATACAAGACTTCTCCAAACTTATCCACATGATTGTCCAGTGCGGGTTGGGATAACCGGAGCCAGTGCGGGATCGATTGCCTAAAAAAGAGGCGTCGCAGGCCTTGGCCTTATGAATCAAGCACTTGGCGCTGCCATACAGGACTTGCCAAAACTTATCCACATGATTGTCCAGCGCTGGCAGGGATAACCCTGGCCTCCTGGTCAGGCGGCGACCTTCACGCCCTTCCAGAACGCCACGCGGCCCCGGATTTCTTCGGCCTCGGGCTTGGGATCGGCATAGAACCAGGCGGCGTCGGTGTTCATCTCGCCGTTGACCAGCAGCGACAGGTAGCTGGCCTGGCCCTTCCAGTGGCAGGTGGTCTTGTGGTTGCTGAAGGTGAAGAACTCGCGCTTGAGCGCGCTTTCGGGAAAGTAGTGGTTGCCTTCGACCACCACGGTGTCGTCGCTCTCGGCGACGACCACGCCGTTCCAGACTGCTTTCATGGTATTTCCTTTCAATTGAATGCCGCGCAGCGCTTGACGGACAAGCGGTGACCGCGATGAATGTGCGAGCAATGGCCCCACGGGCCTTGCGGGGCGGCCCGCGCTGGCCAGAATGCGGGCATGAGCACCTTACCCGATTATTCCCAGGGGGCCGCCTGCGTGCGCGGCCAGTACGTTCCCATTGGCGACGCGGCAATTCCGCTGACCGACTGGGGGTTTCTGCGCTCCGACGCCACCTACGACGTGGTCACCGTCTGGGACGGCGCATTCTTCCGGCTCGACGCGCACCTGGAGCGGTTCCTGGCCAGCTGTGCGCGCCTGCGGCTCGACCCGGGACGCTCGCCCGCCGAGATCGCGGCGGTGCTGGAGCAGTGCGTGCGCCTGTCGGGCCTGCGCGATGCGTATGTGGAGATGATCGTCACGCGCGGCCAGCCGCCCTGGGGTTCGCGCGACCCGCGCCAGGCCGTGAACCAGTTCTACGCGTTCGCCGTGCCCTATGTGTGGATCGCCAACGAGGCGCAGCGCGAGCGGGGCCTGAACCTCATCGTGAGCGACGTGCAGCGCATCCCCGCCAGCAGCGTGGACCCGCGCGTCAAGAACTACCACTGGAACGACCTCACCATGGGGCTCCTGGGGGCGCTGGACGCCGGGGGCGACACCGTCGTGCTCACCGACGGAGCAGGCCATGTGGTCGAAGGCCCGGGCTTCAACGTGTTCTGCGTGGATGCGCAGGGCACCATCGCCACGCCCGCCCAGGGCATGCTCGAAGGCATCACGCGCCGCACGGTCCTCGAGATGGCGGCGTCGCTGGGCCTGCCGCTGCAGGCGCGGGCCTTGCCGGCCGCCGAACTGCGCGGTGCGCGCGAGGTGTTCCTGTCCACCTCGGGCGGGGGTGTGCTGCCTGTCACCCGGGTGGACGGGCGGCCGGTGGGCGATGGCGCCGTGGGGCCGGTGGTGCGCCAGCTGGTGCGGACCTACTGGGACTGGCACCGCGATCCACGCTACAGCCAGCCCGTGCGCTATGCATGAAGCGGCGACCCCCTGAGCGGCGCCGTTGCTTCCCCCTTTTTTCCGCGCTGTGCACGGCAAGAGAGGCGCTGCCAGCGCACGCACGCCAAGGCCGCCGGGGCGCCCGCGGGCCCTGGTGCGGCGTCTGCAGGCCCGGGCCGTGCCTGCGGCATGCGTGGCGCGCGGGCGCCATGGGCCCCTGGCCCCGAGTCGCCTGCGCAACCATGCTCGCGTGCCGCGTGGCTTACAGTGCCACGCGCGGCGCGCGTGCGCCAGCCAACTTTTTCACAGACACAACAGGAGAACCTTGCATGGACATCGAATTCAAGGGCCGCGTGGCCATCGTGACGGGGGCGGGCGGGGGCCTGGGCCGCCAGCATGCACTGGCCCTGGCGGCGCGGGGCGCCAAGGTGCTGGTCAATGACCTGGGCGGCGCGGTGGACGGCAAGGGTGGTTCGGTGGGCGCGGCGCAGGCCGTGGTCGACGAGATCATCGCGGCCGGCGGCGAGGCGATCGCCAACGGCGCCTCGGTCACCGACTACGCGGCCGTGCAGGCCATGGTGCAGCAGGCCATCGACGCCTGGGGCCGGGTGGACATCCTGGTGAACAACGCCGGCATCCTGCGCGACAAGTCGTTTTCCAAGATGGAGATGGACGACTTCCGCCTGGTGGTGGACGTGCACCTGATGGGCGCCGCCCACTGCTGCAAGGCCGTGTGGCCGCACATGGTGGCCCAGCAGTACGGCCGCATCGTGATGACCACGTCGTCCACGGGCCTGTACGGCAACTTCGGCCAGGCCAACTACGGCGCGGCCAAGCTGGCGCAGGTGGGGCTGATGCAGACCCTGTCCATCGAGGGGGCCAAATACCACATCCACGTGAACGCCCTGGCACCCACGGCCGCCACGCGCATGACCGAGGGCCTGATGCCCCAGGAGGTGCTGGACGCCCTGAAGCCCGAGGCCGTGGTGCCCGCCATGCTGGTGCTGGCGCACGAGAGTGCGCCCACGCGCACCATCCTGTGCGCGGGCGCGGGCACGTTCGAGGCCGCGCACATCACGCTCACGCAGGGCATCCACTTGGGGCTGGGCGCCGACGTTCCCGAGCAGCTGGCGGCCCGCCTGGCCGAAGCGACGGGGCGCGCGGGCGAACAAGTACCACAAAGTGGCGCGGCGCAGGGAACCAATGAAGTGAGCAAGGCCATGGCGGCGAGGGTTTAAGCCAGGTCCATACGCGCAATCCTGCTCCGTGCTAAGTTCCGGGCCGACAGAAGACGGATCGGTATAAACATATGAGCAAATTGCACGAGAGACTGGCCGCCTACCCGGCGCAGGCCCTGGGAGGGATTCGCCGCGGCATTGAAAAGGAGGGGCTGCGGGTGCTGCCCCACGATGGCCTGGCCCTCACGCCGCACCCGCTGGCGCTGGGCTCGGCCCTCACGCACCCCCTGATCACCACCGACTACAGCGAGTCCCAGCTCGAACTCATCACCGGCGCCCACAAGGGCGTCCAGCAGTGCCTGGATGAGCTGACCGAGGTGCACCAGTTCGTGCACCACACCCTGAAGAACAGCGGCGGCGAGCTGCTGTGGGCGTCCAGCATGCCCTGTGGCCTGCCCACCGACGAGACCATTCCCATCGGGCGCTACGGCGGCTCCAACATCGGGCGCGCCAAGAGCGTGTACCGCATGGGCCTGGGCCACCGCTATGGCCGGCGCATGCAGACCATCTCGGGCATCCACTACAACTGGTCGCTGCCGGGCGTGGACAGCGAGCAGTATTTCTCGCTGATCCGCAACTTCCGCCGCCATGCCTTCGTGCTGCTGTACCTGTTCGGCGCCTCGCCCGCGCTGTGCCCGTGTTTCGTGGAAGGGCGCGAACACCGCCTGCAGCAGATGGAGGGCGGCAGCGCGCTGTACCTGCCGCACGCCACCTCGCTGCGCATGGGGCGCCTGGGTTACCAGAGCGACGCGCAGGCCACGCTGGCCGTGAGCTACAACGGCCTCACGGGCTACGCCAACTCGCTGCACGAAGCACTCACCAAGCCGTACCCGGCCTACGAAACCGTGGGCGTGCGCAACCCGGGTGGCGACTACAACCAGCTGGGCACCAGCCTGCTGCAGATCGAGAACGAGTTCTACGGCACCATCCGCCCCAAGCGCACCGTGCGCACCGGCGAGCGCCCGCTGCACGCGCTGCGTGAACGCGGTGTCGAATACGTCGAGGTGCGCCTGATGGACCTGGACCCGTTCGTGCCCGTGGGCATCACGGCGCCCACCATGCGGCTCCTGGACGTGTTCTTGCTGCACTGCCTGCTGTCCGACAGCCCGCCCGACACCCCCGAAGAGATCGCCGAACTCAAGCAGAACCAGCACCTCACGGCCGAGCGGGGCCGCGAGCCCGGCTTGCAGCTCTCGCGCAACGGCCAGAGCGTGCCCCTGATCGAATGGGGCGCCGAGGTGCTGGCCGCGTGCGAGCCCCTGGCCGCCGCGCTGGACGCCACCCACGGCACCCAGGATTACAGCGCCGCGCTGCGCGACGCCCGAGCGCTGATGTCCGCGCCCGGGCGCACACCATCGGCCCGCGTGCTCGACAGCATCGTGCAGGAGCACCACCACAGCTTCGAAGCCTTTGCCCGCCAGCAGTCCATCGCCGCGCGCGACGCCTTGCTGGGCCTGCCCTGGACAGCCGAGCAGCAGGCGCGCTACCTGGCCATGGCCGACGAGTCGATCGCGGCGCAGAAGGCCATCGAGGCGGCGGACACGCTGCCGTTCGAGGCCTGGCGCGAGCAGTACATGTCGGTGAAGGAATTGACCCCCTGAGCGGCTGCGCCGCTTCCCCCAAGGGGGACGCCACCGGTGGCCTGGCAGAGCCAGTTCCACGGTGGCACTGGCCTTGGGCAGCGCCAGTTTTAGGCGACGTCTGCTACAAGGCAGAGTTGTTCGGTACTCTGAATTTGATAGCTTCCAGCGTTTATTCATCAGGCGCTAGAGGCCAATTTGGCTTGAAATTCAGCCCTCCAGCCGCAGCAGCGCCTCTTGCCGCCAGTACTCGGCGGCGTCCAGAAACCCCTCCCACACGCAGCCATTGCAGCCGCGGCCGCAGCAGGTGGTGGGCTCGGGAGGCGGGTTGCGCAGGGCGATGCCCGCGTCCGTGGCGCGCTGCTGCAGCCACTGGAACATCCGCTGCGCGGAGGCACCGTCCACAGCGCGGGCCGGGATGGTGGCGGTGTTCGATGTCATCGTGGGCGGCGCCCGGCCCGGGCGCGCCGCATGCCGTACTGCGCCACGAACGCGATGCCCAGCACCAGCGCGAACCAGCCCACCAGGGCCGCCTGGCTCATGAGATCGCGCACGCTGGTGGAGCGCGCCACATGGGGCGCCAGCAGGATGACCAGGCCGATCAGGGCGCAGGTCACGCCCTTGAACAGCACTTCCTTGTCGGCCTTGCTGGCGGTGGGCTTGGAGGGCGACGGAGTGGGCAGCGGCATGGTGGGCAGGGCGGCGCAAAAACGCGCCAGATCATGAAAAGATGAGACCGCGATTATCCTTGCCACCCTTGGATTGATTCAAATACAGAAGAAAGTACCCCCGCATGGCCATCCAGTGGTTCCCCGGTCACATGCACCTGACCCGCAAAGCCATCACCGAACGCATCAAGGACATTGACGTGGTGATCGAGGTGCTGGACGCGCGCCTGCCCGGCTCCAGCGCCAACCCGCTGCTGGCCGAGATCACGGGCCACAAGCCCACGCTCAAGGTGCTCAACAAGCAGGACGTGGCCGACCCGGCACGCACGGCCTTGTGGGTGGACTGGTACAACGCCCAGAGCGACACGCGCGCCTTGCCGCTCGATGCGTCCGACCCGGCCCCCACGCGCAAGCTCATCGACGCCTGCCACCTGCTGTCGCCCAACCGGGGCGGCATGGCCAAGCCCATGCGCGTGCTCATCTGTGGCGTGCCCAACGTGGGCAAGTCCACGCTGATCAACACCCTCTCCAACAAGCGCCAGGCCAAGACCGGCGACGAGGCCGGCATCACCAAGCTGGAGCAGCGCATCACGCTGGCCGACGACTTCTACCTGTGGGACACGCCCGGCATGCTGTGGCCGCGCATCATCGTGCCCGAAAGCGGCTACAACCTGGCCGCCAGCGGCGCGGTAGGCCGCAATGCCTTCGACGAGGAACTGGTGGCGCTGGAGCTGCTGCGCCGCCTGCAGCAGCACTACGCCCCGCTGCTGGAGGCACGCTACAAGCTGGGCCTGCCAGCCGGCGCCATGGCCACGATGCAGGACGACGAACTGCTCGAGGCCATCGGCCGCAAGCGCGGCGCCATGCTGGGCGGCGGCCGCGTGAACCTGCAAAAGACGGCCGAGATCGTGATGACCGATTTCCGCACCGCGATCCTGGGCCGCATCACGCTGGAAACCCCGCAGGAGTTCGAGGCCTGGCGGGCCGCCGGGCTGGCCGAGGACGCCAGGCGCCAGGCCCGCAAGGACGCGCGCGCCAAGGCCAAGGGCAAGGGTTCGGGCGTGCGCGAACCGGCGTCCGGCGACGCCGAGTAGGCCCCGCGCCCGGGGCCGCGGGCGCCGGCCAGGGCATCCCGGGCGGTGGGCGCGCACGGCAGGCTCGGTGGCCGCGGGGTATCGCGTTACCATGCCAGCCTGGCTGTTACCGCCTGAAACCAATGCCCGCTGCTGTCCCTTCCTCGCCTTCCGAACGAGACGATGCCACCACCGAGCAATTGGTGCGGGCTGGCTCCTGGACGGTCATGGTCACGGGCACCGTCATCGCCGCCCTGCTGCTGCTGGACCGGCCCCTGTCGTGGACCCACGTGCTGCTCAACCTGGGCGCGGGCGCGATGGGGGGCGTGGCGGTGCTGCTGGGGCGCCTGCGGCGCTGGCACCAGGCGGCACTGGTGCTGATCTGGGGCGTCTGGGGCGTGGTCGCCATCGTGGCCGCGACCAACGGGGGCCTGCGGGGCCCCAACCTGCTCAACTTTCCCGTGCTGATCGTGTTCGCCGGCTGGATCCTCGGCGCGCGGCCCACCCTGGTGCTGACCGGTGCCACGGGCGTGCTGTTCCTGTTCTTCGTCTGGGCCGACCTGCGGGGCTGGCTGCCCGCGGCGCGCTATGGCAACCGGCTGGCCTATGTCGCCTACCTGAGCGGAATCCTGGCGGTCACGGCGGCGGCCACCCTGCTGTCGCGCCGCAGCTATCTGCGCCGCGTGCAGGAGGCACAGCGCACCGCCGTGAACCTGGCCACCATCGATGCCGAGCTGCGCAAGCTGCAGCGCGCGGTGGAGCAAAGCCCCGAGAGCATTGTCATCACCGACCTGCAGGGGCGCGTCGAATACGTCAACGCCGCCTTCCTCGCGCGCACCGGGTACGCGCGCGGCGAAGTGCTGGGCCAGCCCTCCGCGCTGGTGTCCAGCAACGGCATGGCGCCCGCCCAGCGCCAGGGGCTGCGCGACACGCTGGCGCGCGGCGAGAACTGGGCGGGCGAGCAGCTCAACCGCCGCAAGGACGGTGCCGAGATCGCCGAGGCCGTGGTGGTGGCGCCGATCCGCCAGCCCGACGGGCACATCAGCCACTACGTGGAGCTCAAGCAGGACGTCACCGAGCGCAAGCACGCGGCGCAGGAGATCCACCGCCTGGCGCACTTCGACAGCCTCACCAGCCTGCCCAACCGCTTCACGCTGGTGGAGCGGCTGTCCGCGCTGCAGGGGCGCCCGGGCCGGGCACCCAGCACCCAGCATGCGCTGCTGCTGCTCGACCTGGACCGTTTCACCACCTTCAACGATGCGCGCGGCAGCGAGATGGGCGACCGCCTGCTGTGCGCGGTGGCGCTGCGCCTGTCCGAGATCCTGCCCCCCCAGGGCCTGCTCGTGCGCGTGGCGGGCGATGAATTTGCCGTGGTGCTGCATGGCCTGGGCGCGGACGCCTCGCTCGCGGGCCGGCATGCGCTGGCCTTCGCGGAAAAACTGCAGTCGGCGCTGCTGCGGCCGCTGCGCCTGCAGGACAACGATGCCGAGGAGGCGCAACTGGGCGCCAGCGTGGGCATCACGCTCTACCCGCAGAGCGCCAACGACGTCGCGCACGACGCCCTGCGCCGCGCGGGCACCGCGCTGCACCGCGCCAAGCAGGCGGGCGGCGGGCGCGCGGCCTTCTTCGAGCAGGGCATGGGCGAGGCGGCCGAGCAGCGCTTTCGCGTGGAGCGCGAGCTGCGCCAGGCCATCGGGGCGGACGAGCTGCGCCTGTACCTGCAGTCGCAGGTGGACGTGCAGGGCCAGCTCACCGGCGCCGAGGTGCTGGTGCGCTGGCAGCATCCGCGCGACGGCCTGGTGCCGCCAGGCGTCTTCATCCCCGTGGCCGAGGAATCGGACCTCATCGTGAGCCTGGGCAACTGGGTGCTCACGCACGCCTGCGCGCTGCTGGCGGGGCCGGTGTTCCAGGAGCGCCGCCTGCGGCTGTCGGTCAACCTGAGCGCGCGGCAGTTCCGGCAGGCGGGTTTCGTGCCGCAGCTGCGCGCGGTGCTGGCGGCCACGGGCGCCGACCCGCGGCTGCTGACGCTCGAGGTGACCGAGGGACTGGTGATCGATGACTTCGATGACGCCGTGGCCAAGATGGGGCAGCTCGCGGCGCTGGGGGTGGACATGTCGCTGGACGACTTCGGCACGGGCTACTCGTCGCTGGCCTATCTCAAGCGCCTGCCCATCCAGGAGATCAAGATCGACCGCTCCTTCGTGCGCGACGCGCCCACCAATGCCGACGATGGCGTGCTGGTGGAGGGCATCCTGGCGGTGGCCCGCCACTTCGGCCTGCGCGTGGTGGCCGAGGGCGTGGAGACCCGCGACCAGGCCGAGTTCCTGAGCCAGCGCGCGCCCGACATCGTGTACCAGGGCTACCTGTTCGGCCGCCCCGAGCCCGATACCGACTGGCTGGCCCGCACGGCGCGGGCCGACGCCACGAGCACGCAGAACTGATACGCAAGGTTCAAATGAAAATAGCTGCCAGCGCTTGATGGTAAAGCGCTGGCAGCTATTGATGTGATAGCAATAGGGTGGTGGGCGCGTGCGCGCCACCGCGTTACTTGTTCTTTTCCTTGCCACGCGGAATGACGGAAGTCACCGGTGGCATGGGGCGGTCAGAACCGCCGCTTTCCTTGGGCAGCGAAGTGTCCTTCTTGGGTTTCTTCGCCATCTTGTTGCTGCGTTGTTCGCCTTTTGCCATGGGGCCTCCTGTAAGGGTCTCGGAATGGGACCGTGCCGGCATGGTACGTCACAAACGGGGTGCGTTCGCGGCCACCTTCGCGGTGCTCATGCAGGCACGGCGGCCGTGGCCTCGATTTCTACGAGCATGCCGTCAAGCGCCAGCCGGGACACGGGGATCAGGGTGCAGGCCGGTGCCGCCCCGTCGGGCCACAGGCTGCGCACCGCCTGGCTGAACAGGGCCAGCCGCTGTTCGGTGTGGTCCACGACCAGCACGGTGAGCTTGGCCACATCGTGCACGCTGGCCCCTGCCCCGACCAGTGCCATGCGCAGGTTGGTGAACGCCTGCCGCAACTGCTCGCCAAAGTCGGCGGAAAGCTGTCCCGCCGCGTTTTCGCCGCCCTGGCCCGCCACGTAGACGGTGCGCGCCTGGGCAGGCGCCACCACCACGTGGGTGTAGCCGTTGGCGCGCGGGTCGTACAGGCCGGGCGGGTTGAGGAAGCGGAGCTTGGAGGCGGCCGTGGCGGGGCGCAGGGTCGTCGCGGAATCAGGGCGCATGGTGCAGGAGTCCAGAGGTGGGTGGTGAAGTGAAGCCAAAGGTGGAATGGCCAGGGAAACCAGGGCGGCCGCCGTGGGCTCGGCGGCTTCTCCGGTTTCATGGGCTAGTATCAAACCTCAAGTTAAATTGAGGTCAAATGCCGTGGAGAAAAACCCTGCAGGAGTTGTTGTGAAGCCAGGCAAGCGCGTCGTCCCCATCGTCCCCCTCGCCCCCGGTGTGCAGGGCGCCCCCGTTCCCGACGTGCCGGTGCACGAACAGTCCGAGCTGTCGGTGGGCGAGGTCGCCAGCCGCAGCGGCCTGGCCGTCTCCGCGCTGCATTTCTACGAGTCGCGCGGGCTCATCGCCAGCGTGCGCAATGCGGGCAACCAGCGGCGCTACCCGCGCTCCGTGCTGCGCCGCGTGGCGGTGATCAAGGTGGCGCAGCGCATGGGCGTGCCCCTGGCCGCCATCGCCGATGCCTTGCAGGCCCTGCCCGCCGGGCGCACCCCCACGGTGGCGGACTGGCGCCGCCTGTCGGCCCGCTGGCGCGACGACCTGGACGAGCGCATCCGCACGCTGACGGCATTGCGCGACCAGCTCGACGGCTGCATTGGCTGTGGCTGCCTGTCGCTCAAGGTCTGCCCGCTGCGCAATGCGCACGACACGCTGGCGCAGGAAGGGCCCGGGCCGCATTTTTGAGCGCAGGTGCGTGATTTGCTGCGCCTGCCGGCGCGTGGTGAGCGGGTGGCGTCGCTTGTGCCCGTGGTCAGCAACAAGCCTCGAAGGCAGTGGCTGCCGCAGGTTGGTGGAAAAGGGGCTGCCATGCGGTGATTGCTGCAGGCGGATGGGGTGCGAGGGCAGAATGGGGCCAGGAGCGGACGCTCGATACACTCCCGCGCACTCCACAAGGCATCTGATCTCCATGACCATCGCACTTAGCACCGTAATCATCTATGCGAAGGACATGCATCGCAGCGCCCGGTTTTACAGTGAGAACTTTGGCTACGAGACAAGTGGCGAAATCAGTGAGGGACTTATCGAACTTCGCCCGATTGCCGGCGGCGCCGAGATACTGATCCATCAGGCCGCCAAAAGTCTTAGGCTTGGCTCCGCCGCCATCAAGATGTCATTTGCGGTGACTGATGTGCAAAAGTTCGTCGCGGCCGCCAAGGCAACGGGCGTTGTCTTTGGGGCCATCCATCAAGCAAACGGCTACGCATTCGCCAACACAAAAGATCCAGACGGGAACTCGGTCAGCGTTTCAAGCCGCAAGTTTCGCGACTGACCGAGTTGGGGCCCGAGGCCGCCGCTGGACGAAACCACCCCAAAGCTGGCGTTGATTCACTGCCCGCTGGCTTGCGGCCCAAACCGCGCTGTCCAGGTGTCCGGCGCCTGCCTACTGGCAAGCTATAGTTTGCCGAGGTGATGCCTGCCGGGCTTGTCGGAAATTTGATATCTGTGCTTTTGAACAGCGCACTGACCGCAAGCCCCATCTGCAAGCCACTTCGAGGAGGAATCAGTGTCCAGAATATTCCGCAAGGTGCAGTTTAGCCCGCAAGTTTTGCGGGATACATCACGTTAGACCGCACTATGAGCCACTTCCCGGAGCTTGATACTCAGAATCTCCTTTTGCGGGAGATCGTTGACACTGATGCTGAAGATCTTTTGAGCATTCATGGCGACGCCCAGCACATGAAGTGGTTTGGATCGGATCCCTTGACAGACATCGACGGGGCGAGAAGTCTGATCCAGACGTTTGCGAAATGGCGTGAGGAACCTGCGTCCGGCACCCGCTGGGGCATACAGCTAAGAAGCGTCCCCGGCCTGATTGGAACTTGCGGCCTGTTCCGCTGGAACCGAAACTGGCGAATGTGCGTGGTGGGCTATGAAATCTCTCCGCTGCACCAGGGACGCGGCTACATGAAAGAGGCATTGGCTTCGGTTCTCGCTTGGGGATTCGGAGAGATGGAGTTGAACCGTGTAGAAGCACAGGTGCATCCCGACAATCGAGCCTCCTTGGCCGTGCTCGGAAGGCTTGGCTTTGTGGAGGAAGGGCGCCTCAGAGAGGTTGGGTATTGGGCGGGGTCCCATCATGACCTGATGCTGCACTCGCTTCTGAAGCGGGATTGGAGGAGCGGCGGTGCGGCCTGACAGGCCGGTCAACTCCGAGGTTGAGCACCCTGTCGTCCCAGGATGGGGTCAAGAATGGACGAAGGTCAGGACGGTGAGAAGCACCACCCCGGCCACAAAGAGGAGTCCGTCGAGCAGCAGGACGCTGCGGACAGCAAGACCAGGAACTCGGCTGGCGAACTCTCGCAATTGATCGGCGACCGCATGGCCGCGCGGAAGCACCGCCGCGGCGGCAAGAAGGCCCGCGACGACCAGAACGGCCAGCAGCAGCGTTGCAGCCAGGTACCCAAGCAGAAAGCCAAACGCATTCATCATGGTGCCCCCGGCGCCTCGCATGCTATTGCCACATCGGCTACCAGCATAACGGCGCCGCCTCGCCACGCCAGAATATCCACCGCCGCGTCTCCGCATACGGCGAGGTGCCGATGGAGTAGGGGTCCATGCCTGTCTCCAGGCGCTCCAGTTGCACCAGATAGCCGCCGTAGCTGGCCGCCCACAGCGTGCTGCCGTCGGGCGACGCCTCCATGGCGCTGATGGTGCTGCCGATGTGGTGGCGCCACAGCGGGCGGCCGTCGTCCCCGAGGGCGTGCAGGTAGCCGTCGGCATCGCCCAGCACCACGATGCCGGGCAGGGTGGCCGAGGCGTACACGCGGCAGCGTTCGTCCAGCGGCGGGGCGTCTTCGTCGCCCGCAGCCCCTTGCGGCGGCCCTCCGAGGGGGACGGAGCGGGTGCCGCCCCCGTACAGGTGGCACGAGTTGGCGAACAGGCGCGTGCCATCGTGCGAGAAGGTGGCGTGGTGCGGGTAGGACGACAGCGTTTCGTATTCGGCCACCACGTTGCCCCGTGCATCGAGCAGGATGTGCTGGCTGTCCTGGTCGCCCACCGCGATGTGGCGCTCGTCCGGCGACAGGGCCATGTGCAGCATGTCGAGCGCCAGCACCGTGACCTCTGTGCCATCTACCCATTCTTCCTGCTGGTTCTTGGGCCAGGTGTAGGGGCCATCCTCGTCGAAGGTCTGGGGGTGCAGGCGCTGTACGCCGGGGCTCCCCTGACTGCCCTGGCTGGCCAGCAGGTAGATGCCCGTGGGGTTGCGCAGCAGCACGCGCTGGCCGTCGTTGAAGGGGATCAGCTCGTCGCAGCGCTGGCCCGGCGGGCCTGCCGACACCGGCACCTGGGGCGGCAGCCCTTCGTTGCCCTGGGGCAGTGCAAACCGGGCGATCACCGGGCCGTCGAATCCGTCGTGGGTGGTGATGTGCTGGCCGTCGCTCCGGGCAAAGCAGCGCCGGTTGGGCGAGCGGCCCAGGCCGTGCAGCGCGGGCAGGGGGGTGCGCCTCACGCCCTGCAGTTCTACCCAATGGACGGCATCGTCGTAGGGCGCGCCGATGCGCGCCAGCACGCGGCCATCGCCCAGCGCGAACACCGGGCCGATGAAGCTGCCTGCATCGGCGGCGTGGCGCACGAAGGCGTCGGGCGCGAATGCGAAGCGCCGGCGAAAGCGCCCGGCCAGGTCCTCGTCGGCGTGGGTGTGGACCACGCGGGCCAGTTGCAGCACCGTGGCGGCAGCCGCCTTGCGCGGGTCGGAGGGCAGGTGGCTGTCTTCCTCGGTATCGCCTTCGCCGTCACGGTCGCCGTCTGCCGGGTTGCCGCCGTGGCCTTTCTGCGCCTCGGCCGCATCCAGGGCGCGCTGGTGGGCGCGGATGGCGGCCACATAGCCTTGTCCGTCGGCCTGCCACTGGCCGGACAGGGCCATCAGCTCGGCGGGGAAGACCGCCGCATCGGGCGCATCAGGCGCCAGCGGCGGCGCAGCCAGCAGGTGCACGGCCGCCGCGATGCGCTGGGCCTCGGCCTGGCGGGCCTGTTCCTGTTCGTGGCGCGCGCGCACACGGGTCTCCACCCCGCCCGCGAAGCGCAGCAGCCGCGCGATGTGGTCGGCCGCGCCGCGGGGCAAGGGGGCGCGGGCATCGCTCTGGCGCTGTGCGTAGGTGAACTCCACCACGGCGGGCCCGTCCAGCGCGGGCTCCACATTGATCTGGTAGGCGCTGTGGGCGTTGTCTTCTTCGTCGCCGGGGGCGTCTTCGCCGTTTTCCCAGCTGAGCTTGAAGGCGCGGCCCCAGGGCTCGCCGCCGTGCATGCAGGGCTGGCGCGCGCCCACCCACACGTCGCCTTCCCACCAGCCGTTGCGGTCGCTGTCCCACCAGTCGTTGTAGCGCTCGGTGAACACGGGCAGGCTGGTGAAGTCCTCGATGCGTTCTGCGGTCAGCGCGACCACCAGGCGCTGGTGCAGCGGGTAGCGGGCGCGGTGCTGGCCCACGGCCTTGCGCAGGTAGTCCAGCACGCCGCGCCAGGCCTGCGTGCAGGCCCGCCAGGCCTCGGGGGCGGTGTCGGGGGCCAGGGGCAGCCACTCGCCGGGCTCGCCTTCGCGGTAGGCGCGGTACACCAGCGTGGGCTGCGCGGTGGTCGGCACCTTGCGGCCCAGGACGGCGGCGGCCAGGCGTGCCAGCAGCCCCTGGCGCTCGGGCACCTGCGACACCGACAGGTAGAAGTCCCAGGTCTTCCACACGGTGATGAACACGTTGTCATCGCGCTGGTCGCCCTCCGCGTCCACATGCCGCTGGCACAGCGAAAAATCGGTCTGCCGGAACCATCCCGTGGCCGTGTGCTCCTTGGGGCCGATCACCGGCGTGTGTGTTGCGGCCAGGATGTTGCGCACGCTGACCGCTTCATCGGCGAACAGGCCCGCCTCCAGGGGCAGGGCGGCATGGATGTCGTCGCTGCCGCGCGTGGCGCTTTCGCCCGTGCGCACGGCGGCCACCACGCGGGGCCGGTCGAGCATGCAGCCGATGCCATTCTCGCCATCGTCCGTGCCGTCATGGAACACGGGCGGGAACACGATGCCCGCGATCTCGCTGGAGAACTCCGCCCGGTGCGGTATGCCGCGCACCTCGTCCATGAGGAACTCCACCTGCTCGGGCCCGGTGATGTCCACGGGATAGGCATCCGTGAACAGCGCCACCCGGGCCTGCAGGCCGCCCCGCACGGCGAGGCCGCCATGGCGGCCGTCGCCCCAGAGCAGGTCGGCCACCCGCAGCGCGCCCTGCACATGCAGCCGCTGGCCACCCACCACGGCGTTGCGCAGGCTCGCATCGCCCAGCACGGCCAGGTGGGCGGCGCCCCCGGTGCCGTCGCAGGTGAGCGCGCCGTCGATCCGCAGGCACCCCTCGATCAGGACCAGAAAGGGCTGGCCCGCGAGGGCGGGATGGGCCGGGTGCGCGCCGCCACCCTGCAGCAGCGTCCGCAGAGGGCTGCCGCTGGCCAGGGGCGCATCCAGGTGCAGCGCGGTCAGCCGTACGTCGCCCGCGATGCAGAGCACGGTTTCGGCGGCCAGGGCGGCCGGGTCCTGCGCCAGGCGCCCGGCGATCCAGCTGTCGGCGGGCAGACGGTCGGCCACATCGGCCAGCGTACAGAGTCGGGCGGGGGGCATGTGCATCGGTGCGGGAGGGGGGCGTCCGGCGGGCATCGTACACCGCGCCCTGCACGGTTCCTGCTTTGCGCGGACAATCATGTGTTGTCTTATCAATGGACCGCCATGACACAGAATCCCCCCGCCTTCGAAGTGCTGCCGCGCGACCTGTCCGCCTACCGCCAGGGCAACGTGGGCATCGACTACGTGCACCGTTTCGAATCTGGCCAGCCCGGCCCCCATGTGCTCATCAATGCGCTCACGCACGGCAACGAGATTTGCGGCATGGTCGCCGCCACGCACCTGCTGGACACGGGCGTGCGTCCGCGCATCGGCACCCTGACCATCAGCTTCGCGAACGTGGCGGCGTACGAGTCGTTCGACCAGGCGCGCCCCTTCGAAAGCCGCCAGCTCGTGCACAACCTCAACCGCATCTGGTCGGCCGGCGAGCTCGACGGCACGGACGAGAGCCCCGAGCTGCTGCGCGCGCGCGCCCTGCGCCCCGTGGTGGCCGCGGCGGACCACATCCTCGACATCCATTCGACCAGCCAGGACGTGGAGCCCTTCTGGGTGTACCCGGCCTACCCGCGCAACGCGGACGTGGCGCTGGCCCTGGGACGCCCGCCCGTGCACCTGGTCATGCCCAGCGGGCTGGGGTCGGGGACGCCGCTCATCCAGCACGGCCGCCATGGGCTGGCCGACAGCCAGGGGGTGGCGCTGGTGGTGGAGTGCGGCCAGCATTTCCTGCAGTCGGCGGCCGACATGGCGACGGCGGTGGCACTGGATTTCCTGGCGCACTTCGGCCTGATCGAGGCAGCTGCGGGACGGCCCGTGCCCGATCCCCAGCGCCGTTACGAGCTGCTGGAGACCTGCATGGTGCGTACGCCCGGTTTCCGGTTCACACGGCCGGTGCAGGGGTTCGAGGTGTTCGCGAAGGACGAACTCATCGCCACCGATGGTCCGCACGAGATCCGCGCGCTCTGTGATGACTGCACGGTGCTGATGCCCACGCGCGAACCTATCGTGGGCCGCGAGGCGGTGTACCTCACGCGGCCTCTCGCGGTCTGAGGGGCCTGAGGGTCTTCGGGCGCCCCCGCCGGCTCAGAACGATGAGCCGGGTTGCGCGAGAAAAGCGGTTTCCTGCGCGGTGGAGCCGCGCCCCAGCACGGCGTTGCGGTGCGGATACCGGCCAAAGCGCGCGATGATGTCGCGGTGGCGCAGCTCGAACCGCAGGTTGTCTTCCAGGCCGGGCTGGTCGAACAGCGCCATCGCCTGCGCGTGGATGGTGCTCGACTCGCTGTGCATGTAGGGCATGTACGCAAAGGCGCGCTGGGCGGTGGGCAGGTCCCGGTCATGCCGGCCGGCCACCAGTTCCTGGGCGAGCGCCAGCGCCTGCGCGTCCTGTGCGAACGCCAGGGGCGAGCCGCGGTGGATGTTGCGGGAAAACTGATCGAGCACCAGGATTTCCGCCAGGCGCCCGCGCGCCGTGCTGCGCCACGTCCACAGCTCGCAAAGGCGCGCGGCCTCCCAGGTGGCGCCGAAGCGTTCGCGGATGGTGGCGTCCAGTGCATCTTCCTGGGCGAAGTGTTGCGCGGGCGTGAGTTCTTCGAACCAGAAATGAAGGACGTCTTCGGCTTGCATGGGGCGTTCTCTGGATGAAATGGGCAGCAGGCGCCGGAGCGTGGTGCCTGGGATGCTATGGATGCAATGCGCGCATGTTCGCCGCAGGCCTGGCAGGGAGGGTGCCTTGCAGTCGATGGCTTGGTTACTTGCCTGTTTCCTTGTCCAGGCGGATCTTGCCTTCCCGCACGTACTGGTTGAACTGGTCGCGGGGAATGGCGGCCGAACCCACGGCGTCATTGTCGGCCGTCCAGCTCAGGGTGGTGCTGTCCTTGGCGGGCTCGATTTCCACGGGGCCCTTGGGTATGGTGAGCGGCGCGCCGTCACCCGGGGTGTAGGTAACGTGGCCTGCGATGGTGGCGTGCTGTGTCATGCGATCTCCTTTGGCGGGGTGCCGCCGCAATACTGATCGCTTCATTGGACCGCCAAGCGCGCCGCCGCGCTGTAAGACCATGCCGTGCATCGGCGCGGGCCATGGCCCAGATCCACCCATCCCGGACCCCTCGTGCCCGGCGTCAGGGCGGCAGCACGGCCTGCGTGCGTTCCTGCCGCACCAGGTACAGCCCGCTGCCGATGATGATGGCGCCGCCCAGCAGCGTGGAATAGCCCGGCACGGTCTGCCACAGCACCCAGTCCAGGCCCATGCCCCAGGCCAGCGCCGTGTATTCAAACGGCGCCACCACCGATGCCTGCCCGTGCCGGAACGCCTCGGTGATCGCCAGCTGGCCCAGGAAGCCCGTGACCGCCAGGCCCGCCACCAGCGGCCAGTGCGCTTGCGCCACACCCACCCAGCGGGGCCAGGCCAGGGCCCCCGCGCCCAGCGCCAGGAAGGCCGTGGTCCAGAACACCAGGCTGGCGCTGGAGTCCGTGCGGCTGAGCACGCGGCCCGTGATGGCCGACACGGCGTACCCGCACGCCGCCCCCAGCACGGCCAGCGCGCCCAGGGTGAAGAAGGCCTCCTGGCTCGGCCGCAGGGCCACGACGACGCCCACCATGCCCAGCGCGATCGCCACCCAGTGCGCGGCGCGCACCTTCTCGCGCAGCACCACGGTCGACAGCGCCGTGATCAGCAGCGGTGCGATGAAAAACAGCGTGTAGGCCTCGGCCAGGCCCAGTTCCTTGAGCGCATAGGTGAACAGGCCCAGCATGGTCACGTTGAGCACGCCGCGCAGCAGGTGCAGGGGCCAGCGCACCTGGAGCAGGCGGCCCGCCTCGCCGCGCCACAGCACATACAGCGCCACCAGCGGCAGCGCCGCCCAGCCGCGCAGCGCCGCCACCTGCATGGCCGGGTAGCTGGCCGACAGGGTCTTGAGCAGTGCGTCCATCAGGGAGAAAAAGCCTACGGCCGCCACCATGGCGACGATGCTGCGCAGGTTGCCCGTGGCCGCCGTGTGCGCCGCCGTGGGCGCGCGGGGGTTGCCGGCCTGCGTCATGGGCGGGCCGCCAGGTGGGAGCGGCGCGCGCGAGGTGCGGGCGCCGGGCTGCGGCAGGGCGGGGGAAAAGGCTGCGCGGGTGGGGTGTGCATGTGCGATGCCGACGGCATGCTGGTGGCGCCGCGGGCCCAGGTGGCTGAGGGCCAAAAAGTGTAGCGCACGCGCGGTGCCGGAAATGGCTGGCCCGGGCTGCGCCCGCTCAGTCCGGCTTGTGCTGCGGCCGGGTGCTGGCGCGCGCCATGCGGTCGTGCACCAGCGGCACGGCCCACAGCACCAGCAGCGCCAGCAGCGTGCTGAGCACGGCCGTGGTCTCCCGCCCCAGGCCCGCCGCGACCCCGATGGCGGCCGTGAGCCAGATGCCGGCGGCGGTGGTCAGGCCCCTGACCTGGTTTTCGGCGTCGCCCTTGAGGATGGTGCCCGCGCCCAGGAAGCCCACGCCCGCGATGATGCCCTGCAGCACCCGGCTGTTGTCCGCGGGCGCGATGCCGGCCTGCTGCGCGACCAGCACGAAGAGCGCGGCGCCCATGGCCACCAGCATGTGGGTGCGCACGCCGGCCGCCTTGCCCGCGTGCTCGCGCTCCCATCCAAGCAGCCCGCCCAACACCGCGGCCACTGTCAGCCGCACGACGATGCGCGTGGCCTGCGCGGCGTCGGAGACGTCCGAAAACTCGGACGCCACGGCGGCGGCGATCTCCTGCCAGAGGTCAGCCATGGGGCGTGCCCCGGTGGCCGGTGGCGGGACGGGCGCTTGCCGCCGCGCGGCGGTGGCTGGAGGTGCGGAGTGTTGGCATGGTGGGCAGGCAGGTGGTGCGGCAGCGATGGTGCTGGTTCACGACTGTGCCGCCCGCGCCAGGCCGTGCCTACCAGCGGCGGGCGGGCCCGGGGGTAGGACGGTGCCGACGCGACGCCTTGCCACGCCATGGCGGCGGCCACTGAAATGAGGATGAAAGTGCCATGAAGCGCTTGATGGAAAAGCGCCAATAGCTATGAAAATAGTAGTGAATGGCGTGGCGATGAACGGACCTTGGACCCCCGCCCGGAACCGGCGCCGTCCCTGTGCCACGGGCCGCTTGCACGCAAGGGTGGCGCGTGTCACGATTTGCTCCGGGCCCCCCACGCCACCGTTTGCCCGGGCCGCCGCCACGGGGCAGGCGCGGCCCAGTGAGGAGTTCGCCATGACCCCGCAGCGCATTGTTCTGATCCAGGGACATCCCGACGCGAGCGCGCCGCACCTGTGTCATGCCTTGGCGCAGGCCTATGCCCGGGGGGCCACTGGCGCTGGCCACGAGGTGCGGCAGATCGACGTGGCCGCCATTGACTTCGCGCTGCTGCGCAGCCAGCATGAGTGGGAACTGGGCCTGCTGCCCGCCAGGCTCAGGCCCGCCCAGGACGACATCAGCTGGGCCCGGCACATCGTGCTGTTCTTTCCGCTGTGGCTGGGCGACATGCCGGCCCTGCTCAAGGGTTTTCTGGAGCAGGTGGCGCGGCCCGGCTTCGCGTTCACCACCGAGGGCAGCAACCCGTTCGGCCGCAAGGGGCTCACGGGCCGCAGCGCGCGGGTGGTGGTGACCATGGGCATGCCCGCGATGGTCTACCGCTGGTATTTCCGCGCGCACAGCGTGAAGTCGCTGGAGCGCAACATCCTGGGTTTCGTGGGCATTGCGCCGGTGCATGAAACGCTGGTGGGCAGCGTGGAGCAGTTGGGCGAGGACGGCGTGGCCAAGTGGACGGCGCGCATGCAGGCGCTCGGCGCCAAGGCGGGGTAGGCGGGGTAGGCGGGGTAGGCGGGGCCCTCAGTCCTGCCACGGCAACCGCGCCAGCAGGCGCTGCCAGTCTGCCGTGGGGCCCGTGGCCTGCGCGCCGTCCCCGGTACCCGGCGCGGGGCCCGCGCCGCCCTGCGGGGCCACGGGCCATGGCAGCCCGCTTTCGAACGTCATGGCCAGGCCCGTTGCCGGGTGCGGCACCGTGAGCTGCCAGGCGTGCAGCCACAGCCGCTGCTGGCCCAGCCGCTCGGCCCACCAGCGGTTGAGCGGGCCCTTGCCGTGCGTGGCGTCGCCGATGATCGGATGGGCCAGGTGCTTGAGGTGGCGGCGGATCTGGTGGCGCCGGCCCGTCGTGGGCACGGCCTCGACCAGCGAGGCGCGCGTGGCGGCGAAGCGGGGGTCGCTGGCCTCGGGCAGCGTGAGCCGCGCCAGGCGCCGAAAGCGCGTGTGCGCCTCCTGCACGGCCGTATCGGCCGGCGCGTCGTCGGGCCGGAGCGCGTGGTCCACCGCGACGGCCTCGGGCGCCCAGCCGCGCACCATGGCCAGGTAGCGCTTGTGCGTGGCCTGCTGCTCGAAAGCCTGCGACAGCGCGCGCGCCGCATCGCTGTGCAGCGCCATCAACAGCACGCCGCAGGTGCCCTTGTCGAGCCGGTGCACGGGGAACACATGCTGGCCCAGCTGGTCGCGCAGCACCTGCATCACGAAGCGCGTTTCGCCGGCATCGAGCCCCGTGCGGTGCACCAGCCAGCCGGCCGGCTTGTAGACGGCCACCAGGTGCTCGTCGCGCCAGAGGATGTGCAGGGGAGGGTGCATGGAAAGAAAAGTGGCCTGTGCCGCGGGCCGGGTAGGGAAGGCGCGCATTGTGCAGCACGCCGCGCGCTCTACACTGCGCCGATCCCGTTCATGCAAAGGATGCAGTGGTATGTCGGCTGGAGACTGGAAGGACATGTACGCCGCCGCCGTGGCCGGCGATCTGGCGCTGGTGCGCTACCACATCGGTGCGGGCGTGAACCCCAACTACCAGCACCCCGAGATCCTGTGCACGCCCCTGGTGGCCAGCCTGATCCACGGGCATGCCGAGATCACGCGCTACCTGCTGGCCCACGGCGCCGACGCCGGGCTGAGGTCCGACTTCGACGACATGACGCCGCTGGAGGCCGCGCGCCGCCACGGGCGCACCGAGTTCGTGCCGCTGCTGCGGGCCCGGGGCGGCAAGGAAGAGCGCAAGCCGTTCTGGTGGCGCTGGCTGCCCATCTAGCGGCGCCGGTCAGCCGCCGGCGGCGGCGAAGGGGCCCGCCGATCCGCGTGCGGCGGCCGCGTCCGGATGCCAGGACTGTCGGCCCGCCGCTGGCGGCCTTCCAAGGTCTTCAGGCAAGGCGTGCAGACTCCTTGGCCCGCATCTTGGCGGCGATGTATTCGCCGTGCGTGACATGCAGCAGGCCGGCCACCTTGCTGATGGTGTGCATCTCGTTCTCGTCCAGGCGCGCGTCGGCGTACGCCACCTGCCACATGGCCTCGACCAGCTGCACCTTCTGCGGCTGTGTGAAGTGATCGTTCAGGCTGCCCGTGAAGCGTTGGTAGTCGTAGGCGCTGCGGGAGGTGTCGACGGCCAGCTCCAGCAGGCGATCCAGTTCATCGTCGGCCAGCGCGAACTTGCCGCGCAGGGCGGTGACCATGGCCGTGCGTTCGGCCGCATCCATGGCCGCGTCGAACCGCACCACCTCCACCAGCAGCACGGCAGCGGCCAGTTGCACGGCGTGGGCCTGCTCCTGGGCGGAAGGGGTTGCCGGGGGTTGCATCAGGCTGTCGAGCAGGTCTTTGAGTGTCTGGAACATGGAGGGTGCTTTCGATGGGGCCGCGGCATGCAGGCATGGATGGATGGAGGTCGCACGGGCGGTCTTGGTTCCCCCGCCCTGGTGCGGCCGGGCGGACGGCCGCCGTGGCGATACAGTGCTCGCCCCCCGCCACCACCCCGGCGACAATTGGGGGCCATGACGAAGAAAACCATACTCCCCCTGCAACTGCTGGTTGCCCCCGCCAAGAATGATCCCTCGCCCCTGGTCCTGTACCACGGGCGCTATTGCCCCGACGGCTTTGGCGCCGCGCTGGCCGCCTGGCTCTACTACGGCGACAGCGCCGAGTACGTGGGGCTGGACCATGGCGATGTCAACACCGTGGACGACCTGCCGCCCGTCGCGGGCCGCGCGGTCTACATCCTTGATTTCTCCTTCTCGGCCGAGGTGCTGCGCGCCATCGACGAGCGCGCGGCCAAGCTGGTGATGCTGGACCACCACAAGAGCGCGGCCGAGAAGCTCACGGGCTTTGCCTGCCGCTGCGGCGTGGTGCATTTCGACATGGGCAAGTCGGGCGCGCGCCTGGCGTGGGAGTTCTTCCACCCGCACGAACCCGTCCCGGCGCTGCTGCAGTACGTGGAAGACCGCGACATCTGGAAGTGGGAGTTCGCCGAGAGCGCGGGCTTCCTGTCGGCGCTCGACATGGAGGCGCAGACCTTCGAGCGCTGGCGCGAGATCGCATCCTTCACGCCGCAAGAGCTCACGCTGTTCATGGCGCGGGGCGCGGCCATGGATGAAAAGTACCGCAAGCTCGCGGCCGACATCGCCGAGGGCGCGCAGCCGCTGGTCTTCAACGGCATCGAGGGCCTGATGGTGAACGCCCCCGGCATGTTCCACAGCCTGGTGGGCGACATGCTGTCGGCGAAGACGGGGACCTTCGCGCTGATGTGGAGCGCGGGCGCCAAGGGCGTGAAGGCAGGGCTGCGCGCGCAGCGCAATTTCGACTGCATCGCGCTGGCCGAGAGCATGGGCGGGGGCGGCCATGCGCAGGCCTGCGGTTTCAAGATGAAGGTGGAGCGCCTGCCCGAGCTGCTGACGGGCACCTTCAACGCCTGAGGCCGGGGCCACGCCCCTGGGTCGCTTCGCGCCTTCCCCCTTCTCTCGAATGCTCCGCGATGCGGGAAGGGAAACGCAGCCAGTGCGGCGGGGCGGCCCTTGCACGGATCTCTCCCGGCCCAGGGCGGGCGTGTGCAAACGCCCTGCGCAGCTCTGGGGCATCGTCGGGCCAGTGCCATTGACCCCCGAGGCTACGCCAGCCGCAAGTCGGCCGCCTTTGCCCCCGGAAACACCCGTGCCACGGCGGCGGCGTTCAGCCCGTACATCCGCGCGAACAGCCCGCCTAGCACGCTGCGGTAGTCGTTGAGCACCGGGTAGTCGCGGTTCTGGAACAGCGTGGCGGCGCTCAGGGCCTGCTGCTCGCCCGCGATGCGCCCGCCATTCACGCCACCGCCCAGCACCCAGAACACGGTGCCGTGGCCGTGGTCCGTGCCCCGGTTGCCGTTTTCTCGGAAGGTGCGGCCGAACTCGCTCACCACCACGACCACGGTGGATTTCCATGCGGGGCCCATTTCGTCGGCAAAGCCGGCCAGGCCCCGGCCCAGCTCCTCGAAGCGGTTGGCCAGTGCGCCCGTGGCCGCGCCCTGGGCCACATGGGTGTCCCAGCCGCCTACGTCCACAAAACCCAGCTGGTAGCGCGTCTGCATCAGCCGCGCCATGCGCCGGGCCGTGCCCTCGAAGCCCTTGGTGCTGAGCGCGTTGCGGCTGGCGGCCTCCATCTCGCCCTGCATGGTGCGGGCCACTTCCTCGCGCGTGGCAAAACCCTCGGCCACGGGCGTGGCCAGCGGGGTGCCCCGGTACATGGATTCGATGAGCTGGGCCTGCCGCGCGTCCACGCCGCTGCGGCCCGCGACCGCGCTCAGCAGGGTGTTGGGCACGTCCACCGCGCCGCGCAGCACCAGGGGCAGGGTGCTGGTGAAGGCCATGGGCTGCGGCGTGGCTGCTGCGCCGGCCGCCGGAGCGGCGAGTTCGGCCACCAGCCGGTTCAGAAAGCCCGAGCGGTAGTCGCGCCGCCCGCCCACGGGCTGGCCCAGTTCCATGCTGTCCTGGGTGTCGAAGTGGCTGCGCGAGAGGTCGTCGGTGCCCGCGAAGGGCACGAAGGCCAGCTGGCTTTTCTGGTACAGCGGCAGCATGGAATCCGCGAGCGCGGGGTGCAGTCCCCAGTCGGGCGTGAGCGCCAGCGCGCCGCCGTCCTGTCCGGGGCGGGCGATGGCGATGTTCGGCCGCGTCTCGTAGTAGTAGCTGCTGGCCGTGGGCACGAGCAGGCTGGCGCAGTCGTAGCCGCCGCGCAGGAACACGAGCAGAAACCGCACGTCCTGCGCGCGCGGGGCGGCCAGAACGCTTGCACTGGCGACGCCGAGCGCGCTGGCGCCCAGGGCCTGAAGAAGGTGTCTGCGTTGCATGGTGTTCTCCTCATCCATGCATGAATTCGGGTGATGCGAGGAACAGCAGGTTCCATTCGCGCGGCGACGCCGCCTGGGCCAGCGCGTTGCGCGTGGCGGTGGACCAGGCGGGCTGCAGGGCGCGCACGTAGGCGCTTTGCGCCAGCGGCGGGGGTGTGCGCTGCGGTGCCGCTGGCCCGGCCATCCCGTCCTCGCGCGGGGCGGGGGCCGTGGCGGCCCCGGCGCCGATGGCCCGGGCGATCTCGAAACGCGTGGACATCTGCCCGGAGCCCGACCACGCGGCCGCATCGAGCGGGTAGCCGTCAGGCGTGGCGCGGCCGTACAGGGGCTCGGCCAGGCGCTGCAGCCAGGCGAGCGCGGGCTCCGCGCCGGGCAGCACGGCGTCGCCCTGCGCCAGGCGCAGGGCGGCCAGCACATAGTGCACCGGGTCGCGGAAACGCTGGCCCAGCGATGCGCGAAATCCGGGGGCGTTGAAGAGTGCTTCCAGCACGGCGGCGATGTCGCCATCGGTGCGTTCGAAGGTGCGGGCCAGCGTCTGCAAAAGCGCGGGAGGCGGGTTGTCGCCCACCAGAAAGAGCGCGATCTTGCGCGTGACGAAGCGCGCGGTCGCGGGAGCGCGGGCCAGGCGGTCCAGCGCTTCGTCCACCTCGGCCAGGCCTTCGGCGCGCAAGGGCTGGCCCAGCAGCGTCTTGGGGTCCCAGTCGTGGCGCTGGGGGTTGAACTCAAACAGCCCCTGGCGCACGTAATGGCGGCGCAGTGCGGGCTTCATGCGCGGCGGCTCTTCGCCGGGCGGGCGCAGCGATACACCCACGCCGGTCAGCACGCGCGCCAGCTCCTGCACGTCCTGCTGGCTGTAGCCGCCGTCCACGCCCAGCGTGTGCAGCTCCATCAGCTCGCGCGCATAGTTTTCGTTGATGCGGCCGGCTGCGTTCTGCGCGTTGTCCAGGTAGCGCAGCATGGCCGGGTGGCGCGCGGTGGCGCCCAGCAGGTCGCGAAAGCGGCCCAGCGCATGGGGGCGCACGGCACGCTCCTCGTAGTCGCCCACCAGCGCGCGCAGGCTGCCCTTGCCCGCGAACACGTTGAAGTGGTTCATCCAGAACCAGGTCATCTTCTCGCGCAGCTGCGCGGGCGTGTACAGCGCGCGCAGCACGAAACGCTCGGCCGCCTCCTGCTGCAGGGCGCGCATGTCCTGCTGCCAGGCCTTGAGCGCGGCCTTGCGCGCGTCTTCGGTGGGCAGGGCCTTGGCGGCGCGGTGGCGTGCGTCCATTTCCAGGGCCAGCGCCTCGGCGGGCACGCGGGAGATGGTCATCGCGTCGATGCGGGCCTGGGCTTCGCGCGGCAGCGCGGCGGGCGGGGGGCGTAGCTGGGCGGCCAGACAGGCCTGCGCGCCCTGGGGGGCCAGCGCCTGCGCGCCCTGGGCGGTGCAGCCCCAGGTGACGCGGTCCAGCAGGCGGGCCAGGGTGGGCTCGTCGGCGGTGCTCCATGCCTCCATCCCCGTCGCGCAAGCCATGCCGGGGAGCGTCCCGGCCGCCGCGCCCAGCAAGCCCGCGAGCACGGTGCGGCGGCGCAAGGGGGCGGGGCGTGGTGGCGAGGTCATGAAGAGGTTGGGCGGCAGGCCAGGTGCAAGTGGGCGCATGGTGCGCCGCCCCGCACCGCCGCGCAAGCCTGTGCGGCGGGTTTTACCTGCGCGACACAAACGGCCCGGAGGATGTGTCGATTGGTTTCCGCCCGCCTGCTACCGCGCGCCCGCGGGCGCAGCGCCGGTGGCCTGCGCGGCTTCCTCGAAGCGGTCCACCGTGCGCAGCGTCTTGAACGCCAGCATCCAGCCGCCCACCACGCCCAGCGTGCACAGGCCGCCCACCACGGCCGCCGGCACCACGCCCAGCCACGACGCGCTGGTGCCGGCGCGGAACTCGCCCAGTTCGTTGGACGAGCCGATGAACAGCATGTTCACCGCGTTCACCCGCCCGCGCATGGTGTCGGGCGTGGAGAACTGCACCAGCGCGCCGCGGATGTACACGCTCACCATGTCGGCCGCGCCGGCCACCATCAGCGCCGCGAACGACAGCCAGAACCAGCTGGAGAGCGCGAACACCAGGTTGGCCGCGCCAAACACCGCCACGGCGATGAACATGGTGCGTCCCACATGGCGGTTGAAGGGGCGCATGCTCAGGTACAGCCCCGCGCCGACCTCGCCCCCGGCCATGGCGCTGCGCAGCGCCCCCAGGCCCGCGGGGCCCACGTGCAGCACCTCTTGTGCATAGATGGGCAGCAGGGCCACCACGCCGCCCAGCAGCACCGCGAACAGGTCCAGCGAAATGGTGCCCAGGATGATCGGCCGCGAGCGGATGAAGGTGATGCCCGCCCCGAAGCGTTCGAACATCGTCCCCTGCGTGGGCCCGGGCGCCGTGGCGTGCGCCACCACCACGCGCAGGAGCAGCGCCACGCCCAGCCCGAAGCAGGCGCAGCACACGGCGTAGGTCAGTTCGCCGCCGCCGAGCGCATACAGCAGCCCGCCCAGCAGCGGCCCGCCGATGCTGGCCACGCGCATGAGCATGCTGTTGGCCGCGATGGCCTGCGCGAGCTGGCCGCGCGGCACGATCTGCGGCAGCAGGCTCTGCATGGCCGGGCCCGAGAACGCGCGCGAGCAGCCGTACAGCACCAGCACCGCATAGATGCCCGCCACGCCGCTGGCCCCGTGGCCCGACAGCCACCACAGCAGGGCGCTGCACAGCCCGCCCACGCTCCAGCTGATGGCCAGGATGCGCTTGCGCTCGAACCTGTCGATCAGGTCGCCCGCCGGCAGCAGCAGGCACAGCATGGGCAGGAACTGCGCCAGGCCCACATAGGCCAGCGCCAGGGGCTCGCGCGTGAGGTCGTACACCTGCCAGGCCACCACCACGGCCTGCACCTGCGTGGCCACGACGGCCACCACGCGGGCGATCAGAAAGGAAACAAAACCGGAATGGCGGTAGACGCTGGCGGCGGGCGCCATGGGCGTGGGCTCAGGGGTGGACATGGGCGGGGGAGGGGTGACGGATCGGCCCGGTGCGGTGCAATGCGCCGCCAGGCCTGGTGCGAAGGACCCTGGATGCTACCGGTTGTGCGGCGCCGCCCGGGCCCGCGCCGCGCAAATCCCTCAAAGTGGCGCCGTGCTGGGCCGGCCGCGCCGCCGCATCCTCCGCCGTGGCGCGCGTGCGCCTTGCCCAGGGGGAGCGGAAGGCTTCAGCGGCCGTGCCGGTGCCGGTAGTCCCAGGGCGCCAGCGGGCGCCGCTGGGACCACAGGCCCGCGCCGCCGCCCCGCGCCTGCTGCTGCAGCGGCGCCAGGTGCGGGTGGCTGGCGGCGTAGGGCGTGTACACCCAGGCCAGGCCGGCCCGCACCTGGGCCGCGGCCACGTCGGTGCCTGCGCAGCGCACATTGGCCACCGTGCGGCCATAGCTGTCCCGGTCCAAGGCCTGCAAGGTGGCGCGCTGCCTGAAGCACAGCCGCGCCAGGTTCTGGCGGGACTTCTGTCCGAAGGCCTGGCGCGACTCGGGTGCGTCGATGGCGGCCACGCGCACCTTGACCTGCCGGTAGGCGCCGGGCGTACCGCAGCGCGCGGTGAGGGTGTCGCCGTCACTGATGGCGACGACCAGGCACAAAAGGGTGGCGAGCGGCATGGATGGAGCGAAGCGGGGAAGCGGGTCGGGCCGAGGGGGCGGCGGCGGTGCTCACCCTCCTGCCATTTTGATGGACGGACCGGAGGGTGGCGCTTGATATTCAATGGATTCTAGCTATCAATAGTGTAGCTTTCCGGCACTCTGCTCCCACTCCGGTGGCGGCTGCGTGTGCGTCGTCTTTGCCCGTCCGGTGGCCGCTGTGGCGGGCACGCATCAACGCGCCACCGTTGAACCGCCGGGGCGGGGTTCAGGCAGGGTTTTGGGTGGTCATTGTGAGAAAATGTTTCACCCGTGGGGCCAGGGCCTGCGACCGTGATTCGGCACGCAAGCGCCCACCTGCGCGGCCGGGCCGGTGGGCGAGGGCGCAAGCCTGCCACGGCCGCCCTCCAGGCGGGGTGTGCCGCCCCGCTGCAATGGTGTGCCCGCGCGGCCGCCATCCCCCGTCGCCGCAAGGCAAGAAATCACCGAAGAAAGAGCTTCCGACCATGTCCTCCCCGCGCGTTCATGCCAGCCCGTTGTTCCTCAGCCTGCTTGCGGCCGCGATGTGGGGCCCTGCCGCGCAGGCGGCGGACGTCACGATCCGGCCGGCGGCGGGCTCGGGGTTTGCCGTCAAGGACGCCAGCGGAACGCAGATCCGCTTTCGCGTGGATGAGGGCGGCGCCATCGCCGCACCGGGGATCGGGGCTTCTCCGGCGGTGGCCAACCGGGTGTGCTACGGAGCGGCCGGCGTGCTCGGTCCGTGCCAGGCTTCGGCCGTGGGGGCCACGGGCGCCACCGGCCCCACGGGGCCGACCGGGCCCCAGGGGCCCGCGGGGGCCACTGGCGCCGCCGGCGGTGCGGGGCCTCAGGGGCTTCAGGGGCCTGTGGGGGCCACGGGGCCCGCAGGCGCGGCAGGAACCACGGGCACCGCGGGCCCCGCCGGTGCGACGGGGGCCACCGGGGCGGCCGGCTCGTTTGCGGGCAGCTACATGGGTGCCTGGTCCGCGGCCACGGCGTATGTCCCCGGCACGCTGGTCAGCCAGGGCGGCTCGACCTACCTGCAGGTCTCGGCTTCGGACTCGATCAACGCCGACCCCTCCGTGAGCCCCGCCGTCTGGGCGCTGGTGGCGCAGGCAGGCGCGGCTGGCGCCACGGGAGCGACGGGCGCCACCGGCTCCGCCGGCGTCGCAGGGGCGGCTGGCGCGGCCGGGCCAGCGGGTGCGGCCGGTCCCGCGGGAGCCACGGGCCCGGCCGGGGCCACCGGCGCGACGGGAGCCACTGGCGCCACGGGCGACCTAACGGGGGCCGTCCAGTTCGCGCCCGCTGGGCAGCAGGCTGCCACCACGGCCAGCGCGCTCGTCAACCTCAAGCTGGTCGGTGCCGCCACGCTGGGTTCGGCCGGCAATACGCCACTGCTGTCGCTGTCTGCCAGCGGCCTGTACCTGGATGGTCAAAACCACAACAAGGAGCGTGTGCGTGTGGACAACGACGGCGCCATCCTGTCGGTGGGCGACTTTTCCAACGGCATGGGGGGCGCGCCGGCCGAAGGCCCGGGCACGCGGTTCCTGTGGTATCCGCAAAAAGCGTCCCTGCGCGCCGGGCAGATCGACGGCACCCAGTGGGACGACGCCAACATCGGCATGTATTCCACGGCGTTCGGCTACAACGCCAGGGCTTCGGGCGACTATGGCTTCGCCGTGGGGCAGGGTACGGTGGCGGCCAACGGCAACTCCGTGGCCATGGGGCTGTACAACGTCGCCTCCGGCTTCGCGTCGGTGGCGCTGGGGATGGGCGCGCATACCAACGCGCGGCAGGGCTCGTTCGTTTTTGCCGACCGTTCGTTTCCCACCTTCTGCGACGGCGGCGTGTCCTGCTCGCCAGAAACCTACTTCCGCGCGGGGGTGAACAATTCCTTCAATGTGCGGGCCGCGGGCGGCGTGAACCTGTATACGAATGCCGCGGCCACCACCGGCCTGCGCATGAGCTATCTGTCCACCGGCGGGTCCAACTTCTACGGCAGCTTTGTGTGGACCGACCGCTCCAGCGATGCCGCGATCACCCCGTCGGGCACCAACCAGGCCATCTTCCGGTCCTCGGGCGGCTTCACGATCTACACCGACGCGGGCCTGGCGGCCGGGGTCACGGTGGGCGCGGGGGGCGGCTCGTGGTCCTCCGTGTCCGACCGCAATCTCAAGGAGAACTTTGCGGCGGTCGATGGTGAAGACGTGTTGCGGCGCCTGCGCGCGGTGCCGGTGACCACCTGGAACTACAAGACAGAAGGCCTAGCGGTGCGCCACATGGGGCCCATGGCGCAGGATTTTTCCGCCGCTTTCCGCCTGGGGGACAGCGATACGAAAATTGCCACCATCGATCCTGACGGCGTGGCGCTGGCGGGTGTTCAGGCGCTGGACAAGCGCACGGTGGCGCAGCAGCAAAGGATCGATGCGCTCCAGAAGGACCTGCAGGTCAAGGAGGAGGCACTGGCCGCCATGGCCCAGCGCCTGCAGCGGCTGGAAAAGCTTCTCTCCCAGGCCAGGCCCTGAGGCGCGGGCGCAGCGGTGCGGACCAGGGCGCAGCAATTTGATACCTTGTGTGCGGGGGAACGGGCTGCCCGCTGACATCGCCACCCCGCCATGCGGGCCATACTGCGAAGCCATCGCAATGGGCCGCCGCCGGCGACCCCGTTGCCTCGCGCAAGGGAACTGCGGGCGGCCTGGCCCGTCACACCACCTCTTGGGCTGGCGCCCGCTTGCGGGCAGGCGCGGCCGATGATGATCCATGACACAAAAGGAGTGCCGGTTTGAGCTTTCCTTCGACCACCCCCATTGATCCAGGCGCCCTGGGCGCGCCTTCCTCCCGCGGATTTCCCGGCGGGGCACCGGCTCTGCGCCGCGCCCGGACTTTCGTGGCGGCCCTGGCGGCAGGAGCCGCGGCGCTGGCTTTGCCAGGTTGCTCGGCCACGGGTGCCAAGACCTTCGCCGTGCCGGAGAACTTCGGATCGGTGGCCACCTACTCGCGCCTGTTCGATGCCACCCCGCAGCAGACCTGCGAGGCCTCGCGCCGCGCGCTGCTGAGCCAGGGCTACATCATCTCCACCCACCAGACGGAGCTGGTGGAAGGCAAGAAGAGCTTCCAGCCGGAGGCCGAGTCGCACCTGCAGATGGTGGTGCGCGTGGTGTGCCTGCCGGAGGCCAGCGATGGCAAGGTGAGCCTGGGGTTCGTGACCGCGCTGCAGGACACCTATGCGCTGCGCAAGACCAACAACTCCGCCAGCGTGGGCGTGGGCGCCATCGGCTCGGTCTCGCTGCCGTTTTCCGCCAGCAGCGAATCGCTGGTCAAGGTGGGGAGCGAGACCATCTCCAAGGACACGTTCTACGAGAGCTTCTTTGACCTCGTCAAACGGTACCTGGCGATCGACCAGGCCCAGGCGGCCGGAGGCTGAGGCCCCTTGCGGGATGCGCGCGGGGCCTGGCGAAGCCGGGCGGCGGCCTCACTGCCCGCGCCAGCGCGCCACCTGCTCCCATCCCGCGGGCCAGTCGCCCAGGCCGCTGTCGGCATTCACATGGCCGAGCGCGCCCAGCACCACGTGTTCGGCGTTCCACGCGCCCGCGCACCGCGCCGAAAAACCGGGGGTGGAGTAGGGATCGCTGGTACTGCTCATCAGCATGAGCCTGTCCATCGTCGGCAGCGCGGCGGGCAGCGGGAAGAAGCCCCGGGCATCGGCTGGAAACGCCGGGCCCTCGGGGTCGGGCACGGCCACCAGCAGCAGGGCGTGCAGCGGCCGGTGGTGGCGTGCGGCCCAGTGCACCGCCACCAGGCAGCCCAGGCTGTGGGCGACCAGGATGGGGGGCTGCGCCGCCGCCGCGATGGCGTCGTCGAGCGCCTGTACCCACGCGTCGCACACGGGGTGATCCCAGTCCGCCTGCTCCACGCGCGCCACGTCCGCGCGCCGGGTTTGCCACAATGACTGCCAATGCCCGGGGCCGGAGTTGTGGATGCCGGGAATGAGCAAAACAGGTCGCGTCGCCATTGGTGTTCCTTGTCGTGAAGCAGATCCATCACTGCCCCCCGACGATAGGAAAATCATGCCGCCGCGGCCAGCGGGCTTCATCGGAAAGCGCGCCCCCAAACCTTGAAATCATCGCAAAGGAACCACCCCCGTGGAACTGGACAAGAAAGACCGGCAGATCCTCATGGCGCTGCAGGACGATGCGCGGCAGAGCCTGTCCGCGCTGGGCAAGAAGATCGGACTGTCGCAGCCGGCGATGAGCGAGCGCGTGAAGAAGCTCGAGGACGCGGGGGTGATCTCGGGCTACGCGGCGCGCATCGACCTGGCCGCCGTGGGCCTGGGCCTGCAGGCCGTGGTGCGGGTGCGCACCACGCACGAGCACATCAAGCGCTACGTGCAGCTGTTCCAGTCCATGCCCGAAGTGTTGGATGCCGTGCGCGTGACGGGCGAGGACTGCTTCGTGGTGCGTTGCGCCTTCGGCCAGCCCGCCGACCTGGAGCGCGTGGTCGATGCGCTGGCGGCGCATGGCAGCGTGTCCACATCGCTGGTGCTGTCCCATCCCGTGCACAAGGCGGTGCCGCTGGCGTGAGGGGACGTGCAAGACGGGAAGGCTTGCGGCGCCTTCAGTATCAAACCAGGGTGCTATATAAAATATAGCAAATCTTGCCTCTACGGCCGCGGCACCTCGTAGCGCAGCTCCGCGAAGATGCCGCCCAGCGTGGTCACGGACTTCAGGCGCAGCGTGGGCTGCACGATGGACCGCGGAAACAGCGGCGCGCCCGCGCCCAGCGTGACCGGTGCGATCTGCACGATCAGCTCGTCCAGCAGGCCCGCGTCATGGAACTGCCCCACGAGTTCGCCGCCACCCACGATCCACACATTGCGCCCTGCTGCGGCCCGCGCCATGGCCTGGTGCACGGGCCGCACGTCGCCCTGCACAAAGCGCACGTCGGCACCGGGAATCGCGCGCAGCCTGCGCGAACTGAACACCCACGTGGGCTGCGGGTAGGGCCAGGGCTGGCCCGCGTCGATGGCATTTCTGAGCATCCATTCGTAGGTGTGCGAGCCCATGGCCAGCGCGCCCACATCGCGGATGAAAGCGGGGTAGCTGGAGCCCTCGATCTCGCCAAACTCCAGCAGCCAGCCGAGGTCGTGGTCGGGCGTGGCGAGGAAGCCGTCGAGGCTGGATGCGCCATAGAACTGGGTGGTCACGCGGATTCCTTCCGGTCGGTGGGTGGCCCTGCACTGTAGTGCGCGCTGGTGACAGCGTACTGGCAGCAATGGTGCGTTGCGCGCGGCCTCGCGGGGCCCTTGAAACCCCGTTCGCGCGGGCACGCGAATAGCGCGAGGAGCCGATGGAGTGCATTTTTAAAAATTGTATTGAGACAATTGATGGTCGTATTTGACAATCAATGTCGAAGAATCGAGACTGCATGCACCGACACACAGAGCCCATGCAGCCATGAAACGCCTGACCGACTACGCCAGCTACGCCGATGCCCAGAGCCACTTCGCGACCGAGCGCCTATGGGATCTTTTCGATGGGGACCGCGCTGCGTTCAACATCGCCCATGAGTGCGTGGACCGCCATGCCGGTGCGGGCCGCGATGCGGTGATCGTCTGCCGCGCCGATGGCGTGGACGAAACCATCACCTTCGACGAACTCTCGCGGGATTCGGCCCGTTTCGCACACTTTCTCGAAGGCCGCGGCGTGCAGCGCGGCGACCGTGTGGCGATCATGCTGGAGCCCTCGCGGGCGTTCTACACGGCGATGTTCGGCGTGATCAAGCGGGGCGCCATTGCTGTGCCGCTGTTCACGCTGTTCGGCCCCGACGGCGTACGCCTGCGGGTGGGCGACTGCAAGCCGAGCCTGCTCATTACCAACGAGGAAAAGCGCGGGGTCGTCGAGGGCCTGGGCACCGCCGCGTTCGAGGTCTTCGATGACGCGCTGTGGCAGCAGCTGCAGGCGCTGCCTGCCACCTACGCCAGCACGTCGCGGGCCGACGACCTGGCCGTGTTCCAGTACACGTCCGGCACCACGCGGGAGCTGCCCGAGGCCGTGAAGCACACCCACAAGGCGCTGGTCACGCTGATGGTGGCCGCGCTGTACGGCACGGGGCTGCGCCCCGGCGACCGCTTCATGTGCCCGTCGTCCCCCGCCTGGGGGCACGGCCTGTGGCATGGCACGCTGGCGCCGCTGGCGCTAGGCCTGACGATCGGCAGCTACAGCGGCCGGTTCAACGCCGAGCGGCTGCTGCAGGCGCTGTCGGCCCACCGCTTCACCAACATGTCGGCCGCCGCCACGCACTACCGCATGATGAAGAACTGCGGCAAGGCGGGCGACCACGCCTATCACTTCACGAAGCTGTCGTTCACCGGCGAGCCCATCGACGACGACACGGCCGACTTCGTGCACGAGCGCTTTGGCCTGGAGGTGTGCAGCATGTACGGCACGACCGAGATCGGCGTGGTGCTGGTGAGCTACCCCGGCGCCAGCGACTTCCCGGTCAAGCGCGGCTCGCTCGGCAAGGCCGTGCCCGGCACCCGGGTCGAGGTGCACGACGCGCAGGGGCGCATCTGCCCGCCGGGCACCACGGGGCAGCTCATGGTCTTGCGGCGCGGCCAGTGGATACCCACCAAGGACCTGGGCCGCACCGACGAGGACGGCTATTTCTTCCACGGCGGCCGTGCCGACGACGTGATCATTTCCGCGGGCTGGACCATGAGCGCGGTGGAGATCGAGAACGTCATCCTCATGCACGAGGACGTGCTCGAAGCTGCCGTGATCGGCGTGCCCGACTCACTGCGCGGTCAGGTCGTCAAGGCCTTCGTCGTGTCAGGCCGCGAGCGCAGCGAGGGTTTCATCGACGAGATCCAGAACCTTGTCAGGACCAAGCTCAGCCAGCACGAATACCCGCGCCACATCGCGTTCGTGGCGGAGCTGCCCAAGACCCCCGCCGGCAAGGTGCACCGCAAGGTCTTGCGGGAGCGCGAAGCGGTGGCCTGCGCCTGAGCACCCCGCCACCCGCGGTCCCTTCTTCCCTCCGTCTGTCCGTCCATCCATCCATTCATTCATCACCACCACCACCCCAAGGAGACTCCACCCATGTCCATTGCCACCACCCCGCAGCGCAGCTTTCCCAAGATCACCGACAGCGGCCTCGATGAATTGCGCGAGCGCATCGGCATCAAGATCGGCCAGACCGCCGAGCCCTGGTGCCACGAGGCCACGCGCGACAACATCCGCCACTACGCGCACGGCATCGGCGACGACAACCCCCTGTGGTGCGACCCCGACTACGCGGCCAGGAGCCACTACGGCGGCATCGTCGCGCTGCCCAGCTTCCTGTTCGCCACCAGCCGCATCGTGTCGGGCTATGTGGGCGGCCTGCCGGGCGTGCACGCCATGTGGTCGGGTGCGGACTGGACCTGGCACAAGCCCGTGCGCCGCAATGACGTGATCTCGACCGAGGCCTCGCTCAAGGACCTGATCGAGCACCAGACGCGTTTTGCCGGCCGGGCCATCCAGCAGATCTACCATGTGGACTTCTTCAACCAGGACGGCGACAAGGTGGCCGAGGCCGACAGCTGGTGCTTTCGCACCGAGCGCGACCATGCGCGGGAGCAGGGCAGCAAATACCAGAACGTGCGCGAACGCGGCCCGCGCCAGTACACCGACGAAGAGTTGAACGAGGCCTACAAGCTCTACCGCAACGAGGAAGTGCGCGGCGCCACGCCCCGCTACTGGGACGACGTGAACGTGGGCGACGAGCTGCCCACCATGTTCAAGGGGCCGATGACCGTGACCGGCTTCATCGCTTACGCGCAGGGCTGGGGCGGCCTGTACATCCGCGCCAACAAGCTGGCCTGGAAGCTGATCGACGCGCACCCGGGCGTGGGCATCAAGAACCGCTTCGGCATCCCGGACGTGCCCGAGCGCGTGCACTGGGAAGAAGACTTCGCGCTCGAAGTGGGCGCGCCCGGCGCGTACGACTACGGCCCCGAGCGCACCTCGTGGCTCACGCACCACCTCACCAACTGGATTGGCGACACGGGTTTCCTGCACAAGGCCAGCTGCAAGATTCGCCGCCACAACCCCGAGGGCGACATGCTCTTCATCAAGGGCAAGGTCACGCGCAAGTTCGAGGAGGGCGGCAAGCACCTGGTCGAGATCGCACAAGAGGCGCACAACCAGGACGGCGAGCTGTCGGTGCTTGGCGGTGGCGTGGTGGTGTTGCCCCGCCGCGGGTGAATAGCAGCATGACAAGCTTCAGCGCCCCGGCGCTGGAAGGCCTGCGGGTGGTGGACCTCACCCGCGTGCTCGCAGGCCCCCTATGCACCCAGATGCTCGCCGACAATGGCGCCCAGGTGGTCAAGATCGAGCCGCCAGGGGGCGACGAGACCCGGCACCTCGGACCGCCATACGACGACATGGGCCACTCCGCGTACTTCGCCGCGCTGAACCGGGGCAAGAAGGCCATCAGCCTGGACCTGAGCCAGCCCGACGCGCACGAGGTGCTGCACCGCCTGCTGCGGGATGCCGATGTGCTGGTGGAGAACTTCCTGCCCGGCACCATGGAGAAATGGGGCCTGGGCTACGAAGACGTGCTGGCCGAACGCTACCCGCGCCTCATCTACTGCGCCATCTCGGGCTTTGGCCGCGATGGGCCGCTGGGCGGCCTGCCAGGCTACGACGCGGTGCTGCAGGCGCAGTGCGGCCTGATGAGCATCAACGGCGAATCGGCCACGGGCGCCACGCGCATGGGCATTCCCATCGTGGACCATCTGACGGGCTATGTGGCGCTCACCGGCATCCTCATGGCCCTGTGCAGCCGGCACAAAAGCGGTGCCGGGCAGCGGGTGGAGGCCACGCTCTACGACACGGCGCTGAGCCTGCTGCTGCCGCATGCATCGAACTGGTTCGCGTCGAAGAAGGCCCCGGGCCTGCTGGGCAGCGCGCACCCCAACATCGCCCCGTACGACAAGTTCAGGGCGCGCGACGGGCATGTGTTCATCGGCATCCTCAACGATGGCCAGTTCCGCCGTTTCAGCCAGCACATCGGGTGCCCGGGCCTGCCCGAGGATCCCCGGTTCCACGCCAACGCAGACCGCATCGCGCACCGCCAGGCGCTCAAGGACATCATCGAGTCCGCGATTGCCGCGCAAGACTGCGAGCCGCTGTGCGAGGCGCTGATGCGTGTGGGGGTGCCCGCCGGGGTGGTGAACGACGTGCCGCAGGCGCTGGCCCAGGCGCACTGCGCGCACCGGGAGATGGTCATCCGGCAGGGCGCGTTCACGGCGCTGCGTGGCCCGGCGCGGCTGTACGGCACCCCGGCACTGTCGGGAGCGCCGCCCCCGGCTTTCAGCCAGCATGCCGACGAGGTGCTGGCCGATCTCGGATTCAATGACGCCCAGAGGCGGGACCTGTATACCCGGGGTGTCGCGCGCACCCGCCCTCTCTGATCTGCAGAGCACGAAAAATAAAGGAGACAAGCATGCGAACCTTCGCTGCCATCATGACCGCTGCCAGTTTGCTGTGGGCGATGCCCGCTGCCCACGCGCAGGCCCAGCACCCCAGCTATCCCACCAAGCCCATCCGCATCATCGTGGCCTATGCCGCGGGGCAGGGCACCGATGTGGCCACCCGGTTTTTGGGCGAGCAGCTCGGCCGGGAACTGGGCCAGCCCATCGTCGTCGAGAACAAGGCCGGTGCCGGTGGCAACCTGGGCAACGAGCTCGCGGCCCAGGCCCCGGGCGACGGCTACACCCTGACCATGGGCACCAACGCCACCCATGTGCTCAACCAGTTTCTCTATGCGAAGCTGGCCTTCGACCCCGAGAAGGATTTCGAACCCATCGCCATGGTGGGCACGTTTCCCATGGTGCTGGCGGTGGGGGCCAATGCCCCCCACCATTCCGTGGCGGAACTGCTCGAATCCGTGAAACGCGCCCCCCGCTCGGCCGACATCGCGATGCCCAGCACCTCGGCGCGCCTGGTGGTCGAGTTCCTGAAGGAGCGCTCGTCGGCCCCGTTGTTCGGCGTGCCCTACAAAGGCTCGGGCAACGCGGTGACCGACGTGCTGGGTGGCCAGCTGCCGGCGGTCATCGACACGCCCCTGGCGCTGCGGCCCCACATCGCGGCCGGCAAGCTGCGCGCCATTGGCGTCACGTCGGCAACCGCCAGCAACCTGGCGCCCGGCGTGAAGCCCATCGCGGAGCAGGGCCATCCGGGTTTCGAGTTCGTGGCGTGGAACGCGCTGTATGCGCCCAGGGGCACGCCGGCGGCGGTGACCGGTGTTCTCAATGCGGCGGTCAACAAGGTGCTGGCCCGGCCCGAAGTGCGCCAGCGCCTGCTGGAACTGGGCTTCGAGCCCGCGGGGGGAACGGCCGCGGCCCTGATCGAGTTCGCCAGGAAGGAGCGCCAGCGCTGGGCGCCCATCATCAAGGCCGCGGGCATCCGCGCGGACTGACGCAAGGCTCCGCTCAGGAGCCCGCCTGGAACGTGCCCGGGAAGAGATTCCCGGGCACTTCGATGGTGGCGGGCACATAGCGCAATTGGGCGCGCATCAGCGGGGTGCCCCCCGTCCGGCCGCGCTCCTCGCACCAGGCCTCGATGGCCACACACGCATCCTCGCCGCTGCTGGACACCAGGCGGCCCGTGAACGTCACACATTGGCCCAGCCGGGGCCGGGCCAGCAGCGTGACGTCGGACAGCCCCACCAGCTCGACCGGCGCTCCAAAATGCTGCCCCGGCAGCACGGCCCCCGCGAGGTCCATGGTGGCCAGCAGCCAGCCCGTGGGCACCTGGCCGCTGGCATCGATGTCCGCGGGCATGGTGATGGTCTTGAGCAGGGTCTGTGCCGCCGCGGTACCGGGCGCCGGCATGGTCAGCTCCCGCCCAGCAGGCGAGACAGCTCGGCCGCCTCCCGCTGCATGACCTGGGCCAGCTGCTGCACCACGGCGGCACCCATCTGGCTGCTGAGCCCGACCACCACCAGGGTATGGACCAGCCGTCCGCCCGGCGCGAAGACGGGCACGGCCACGACCGTGATGCCGGCCATGAAGTTGTCGCGGTCCAGGCTCCAGCCCCGGGACCGCGTGAGCTCGACCTCCTTCTTCCAGGTGGTGTACGTGGGGGCCTTGTCCCACACCACCCGGGCGAATTTCTCCTTGAGCGCGGGCCAGCTTTCGCCGCTGTAGGCCGCGATCAGCCGCCCCGTGGCGCTGACCAGCGTCTCGAACTGGCTGCCCACATCGGTGTGGACCCGAAACGGCTGGCTGGAGCGGGACAGCGCCAGCACCATCACCGTCTGGCGTGATGTGATCTCCACCCCCATGGCCGTCACGCCGAACTGCGCGGCCAGGCGGTCGAGCACCGGCTGTACCAGCTGCGTGAAGCCGCCGCCCTCCAGCACGCTGCGGGCCAGGCTGATCATGCCGGTGCCCAGCGCGTAGCGCTTGGTCGACGGGTCGAGCGTGACTAGGTCTTCGGCCACCAGCACCCGCAGGATGTGCAGGCAGGTGCTGGGCACCAGGTGCAAGGCTTCGGCCACCGTCTTCAGCGTGAGCGGCTGCTTGTGCTCGCCCAGCAGCCGCAGGATGGCGATGGAGCGTGTCACGGCGGGCACGGGCCGCACGCGCACGCCTTTGGTCGGCTTGGTGTCGGCGGGGGGCGGGGCGGGCTTGGAGCGGGAGGCCATGGGCGGGTTCTGGAGCTTCAAACCGGCAAGCGTAAACCCATTTGTGGCCGCGTCGGCTGCAGCGCCGTGGTGCGGCCGGGCGCCGAAGAGGGCCATCAGGCTGTGGTGGGCGGGAATGTCCAGGGCGCGCTCCTTGTCAGGGTACAAAGGAATTTCGGCCACGGCGTGGCGGCGGGCAGATGCCGGTGCGGGGCTGGCCGGCTTCATTTCATGGCTTTCATGAGCGCATGGGCCGTCAGCACCAGGCTCGCGCCCGCGCGCAGCTCGCCGCGCATGAAGACCAGGCTGCCGGTGCGCTCGATCACCTCGGCCCGCGCCTCGACGAACTGGCCGGGCCGCACCGGGCTCACGAAATGGGAATCGAGCTGCAGCGTGACGCAGGGGCTGCGGCCGCAGGCTTCCCAGGCCACGGCGCTGAGGGCGTGGTCCATCAGGGTCATCAGCGCGCCGCCGTGGGCCGCCCCCGCGGGGTTGAGGTGCTGCGGTCCGACCGCGAAGCCATAGGCCCAGCCATGGTCTTCCCGCTGGGCCCACAGCGGCCCCGCGTGCTGGATGAAGCCGGCCAGGCTGCGCGCCTTCCAGCCCGTGCCTGGGGGAGAGAGGGTATCGGGCAATGTGAACTCCTCGCACCTGTCTGCAGGGCAGGTGGTGGAGGCAAATTGTACTTTTGAAAAATAATTGTATTAGTACAAAATGCCTTGGGCATGAAGCTGCCCGGCCTGCGCGCCCATCCGCAGGCCGGGCCAAAAGCCCTGGAGCCGGCCGGCGGAATGGGCCGGGCCGCAGGAATCGCCGGAGTCCCTCAGGGCAGCTGCACCGTGTCCGCCAGGTGCCCGTACACCGCCGCGATGCGCCGCAGGTGGCGCGATTCGGGGTGCGTGAGCAGCCACAGCCCGTTGTCGCACTCGGGCAGCGAGCCGGTGAGCGGGCGCAGGTCGCCGCGGCCCTGGGCCAGGAAGGTGGGCAACACGCCTACGCCCGCGCCCCGGGCCACCAGTTCCATCACGGTGAGCAGGCTGTTGACGCGGTAGGTGGGTTGCGCCCTGGGGTACTGCTTCTTGCGCCAGCGCACCGAGGGGTGGCCGGGCATGGAGTCGTCGGGCGCGACCCAGGCCGCGCGGCCCGCCTCCACGTCGGACAGTGCCAGCGGGTTCGAGGCTGCGGTGTACAGCGCCGAACGGATCATGCCCAGCTGCCGGCCCACCAGGTGTTGCGGCGGGCGCCTGGTGGCGCGCACGGCGATGTCGGTGTCGCGCCGCGTGAGGCTCACCAGTTCATTGCCTGCATGCAGCTCGTACACCAGGGCCGGGTGGCGGGGCTGCAGCACCTGCAGGGCGGGGGCGATGAGGCCCTGCAGGATGGTGTCGGTGGTGGAGATGCGCACCGTGCCCGAGACCTGCTCGGGCTGCGCCTGCGTGGCGGTGCGGGCGGCCTCCAGCGCGGCTTCCACGCGCTCGGCCTGCTCGGTCAGGGCCTGGGCCAGCTCCGAGGCGCGGTAGCCCGCGCGCGAGCGCTCGAACAGTGGCTGGCCCAGCCCGCGCTCGATGCGCTGGATGGCGCGGAACACGGTGGACGCATCCACGCCCAGCCGCTCACCGGCCGCCGCCAGCGTGCCGGTGCGCACCATGGCCAGCAGCACCTCCAGCTCGGCGGCGCCCAGGCGGTATTGCGCTGGTGCAATGGATGTTTTCATGAATGCGTATTTTTTTTTGCGTAAATGCAATCATAAATTCTGCCTGTCGCCCGTGCCACCGCTGTGTGCAGCGGCGATGCTCCCAACCCCTTTTTGCACAGAAAGCCCGCCACTGCCATGAAGCTCTACTACGCCCCCGGCGCCTGCTCGCTCGCCGTCCACATTGCGCTGCGCGAGGTCGGCGTCCCCTTCGACCTGACCAAGGTGGACCTGGCGCACCACACCACCGAGACGGGTGCCAGCTACCTCGACATCTCCCCGCGCGGCTACGTGCCCTTGCTGGAGCTGGACGACCAGTCGCGCCACACCGAAGGCGCGGCGCTGCTGCAGTACGTGGCCGACCTGGACCCGGCGCAGGCGCTGATCGGCAAGCCCGGCTCGCGCGAGCGCCTGGCCGTGCTGGAGTGGCTCACCTTCGTCAGCACCGAGCTGCACAAGGGCTTCAGCCCCTGGCTGTGGCACAAGGAAACGGCCGAGTCCACGCGGCAGGCGGCCAAGGCCAAGCTGGCCGCGCGTTTTGCGGAGCTGGATGCCGTGCTCTCGCGCAGCGACTTCCTGGCGGGCGCGTACAGCGTGGCCGATGCGTATGGCTTCACCATCGTCAACTGGGCCCACCTGCTGGGCATGCCGCTCACGGCCTACCCGCATCTGCAGGCCTGGATGGCACGCGTGGCGGCCCGCCCGCAGGTGCAGGCCGCGCTGCGCGCCGAGGGGCTGGCACCGTGAGCGCAGCAGCGGCTGGCGCGCCCGCGCTCACGCTGGTCTCGCACGCGCTGTGCCCGTATGTGCAGCGCGTGGCCATCGTGCTGCGCGAGAAGGGCCTGGCGTTCGAGCGCCGCACCATCGACCTCGCCCACAAGCCCGACTGGTTCCTGGCCCTCTCGCCGCTGGGCAAGACGCCGGTATTGCAGGTGCGCGGCCAGAGCCTGTTCGAGTCGGCGGTGATCTGCGAGTACCTGGACGAGGTGGCCATGCCCGCGCTGCACCCGCAGGACCCGCTGCAGCGCGCCCGCCACCGCGCGTGGATGGAGTTTGGCTCCACGGTGCTCAACACCATCGGCGCGTTTTACGCCGCGCCGGATGAGGCCGCGCTGCGGGCCCGCGCGCAGGAGCTGCTTGGCCGCTTCGTGCAGCTCGAAGAAGCGCTGGGTGCGTTCAGCGGCGCGGGGCCGTACTTTGCGGGGCCGGATTTCGGCATGGTGGATGTGGTGTTCGGCCCCGTGTTCCGGTACTTCGACGTCATCGACACGTTGCCGGGCGTGGACGGCCTGGGTCTCTGGCAAGGCTTGCCACGTGTGCTGCGCTGGCGCACAGCGCTGGCCGCGCGCGCCTCGGTGCAGCAGGCCGTCAGTGCGGACTATGCCGAAGGGCTGCGTGTGTTCCTGCGGGCGCGCGGCTCGGCACTGTCGCGCCGCATGGACGCGGTGGCGGCGTAGCTGCCTCGATTCAATCGGCCCAGGTGCCCGGCGCCAGCCCGTCGAGCGTGTAGGGCCCGATGGCCGCGCGGATGAGCCGCAGCGTGGGGTGGCCCACGGCGGCCGTCATGCGCCGCACCTGGCGGTTGCGGCCTTCGCGGATGATGAGTTCGATCCACGCGGTGGGGATGGCCTTGCGCTCGCGGATGGGCGGGTTGCGCGCCCACACGGCAGGCGCGGGCGCCAGCAGGCGCGCGCGGGCGGGCAGGGTGGGGCCGTCGTTCAGCACCACGCCGCTGCGCAGCGCGGCCAGCGCGGCTTCGCCCGGGATGCCTTCCACCTGCACCCAGTAGGTCTTCTCCATCTTGAAGCGTGGGTCGGCAATGCGGGCCTGCAACGGCCCGTCGTTGGTCAGCAGCAGCAGCCCTTCGCTGTCGGCGTCCAGCCGCCCCGCCACATACACGCCGGGCAGGTCGATGTAGTCCTTCAGGCCCTGCCACTTGCCTTCGGCGGTGAACTGGCTCAGCACGCCATAGGGTTTGTTGAAGCGGATCAGGCGCGAGGTCATGCGGGGAATTGTGTTTGAATGAAATTGGCCGCTGGCGCTTGTCCATCAAGCGCAACAAGCTATCAAAATAATAGCTATGCGGGGACAAACAGCGCCGGGTCCACCATGGTGCGGTTGAGCATCACGCCCCAGTGCAGGTGCGGGCCGGTCACGCGGCCGGTGGCGCCCACCTTGCAGAACGCGTCGCCCGCGTTCACCACCTCGCCCACCCGCACGTCCTTGCTGCTGAGGTGGGCGTACACGGTGAGCAGGCCCCGGCCGTGGTCGAGCCACACCGTGCCGCCGCTGAAGAAGTAGTCGCCCACGTCGATCACCCGGCCCGCCAGCGGCGCCACGATGGGCGTGCCCGTGGGCGCGGCGATGTCCATGCCGCTGTGCGGGTTGCGCGGCTGGCCGTTGAACACGCGCCGCAGCCCGAACGAGCTGGAGCGCCGCCCCGGCACCGGCACGCGCATGCGCGGCGATGCCGGCGCCTGGCCCGCGGGCTGCTCGGTGAAGGTGGCCATCACCTGGGCCTGGTGCTCGCGCTCGCGCTCGTAGCGTGCCTGGTCCTCGGGCGAGAGGTCCACCGTGCGCGGCGACACCTGCAGGTGCTGCTCTTTGTACTGCTTGTGTGCCACGGTGTAGTGCACCAGGCGCGGGCTGCCGCCGCCTTCGGCCAGCACGGTGATGAACGCATCGCCGGGCGCGGCGGCCAGCGGGATGCCCACGAGGGCGGTCCATTCGATGGCATCGCCCACCACCCGCAGCGGCACATCCACATCGCCCTGGCGCACCTGCGCCACCGGCCGCGTGGCCGCGGGCCCGAGCGACAGCCGCGCCACGCCCCCCGGCACCTGCAGCGCCTGGGGCCATACGGTGGGCGCGGGTGGCAAGGGCTTGGCGTGCAGCAGCCCCAGCATGGCGGGCTGCGCCAGAAGGCCCGCCGCGCCCACCAGGGCGCTGCGACGGTTGATGGGGAGGGCGGGGTGGATGAGGGCAGGGCGGACAGATTCAGACACGGCAGGGCAGGGATAAAAAGCGCAGTGGTGTGTGTTTGGGGAGACGGTGCGATGCGGCCGCTGTCGCGACCCGCACCAGCGATTGTGCCCCCGGTGTTGGCGGTGTCCGCCTACATTGCGCCGCCGGGCCGCCACCTACCATCGCGCCATGCCGAAAGCCGCCCACCGCCGCCGCCCTTCCACCCTGCTCACGGTTTTTCTCACGGCCCTGGCCACGGGCGCGCTGGTGTTGCTGGCGCTCAACTTCACGGCCGGCGAGGAGAAGGTGCAGCAACAACTGCCGCGCCTGTACAGCACCGCCCACCCGCAGTTCGAACGCGCGCTGGGCAGCCTGCTGGGCCCGGGCATCGTGGGCGGCAATGCGGTGACCGAGCTGCTCAACGGCGACCAGATCTTTCCGCCCATGCTGGCCGCCATCCAGGCGGCGCAAAAAAGCGTCACGTTCGAGACCTACATCTACTGGTCGGGCGACATCGGCAAGCAGTTTGCCGACGCCCTGAGCGAGCGCGCCCGCGCCGGCGTGCCGGTGCATGTGCTGCTCGACTGGGTGGGCAGCGCCAAGATGGAAGAGAGCTATCTGGCCGAGATGAAGGAGGCGGGCGTGCAGATCGAGAAGTTCCACAAGCCCCACTGGTACAACCTGGCGCGCCTGAACAACCGCACCCACCGCAAGCTGCTGGTGGCGGACGGGCAGGTGGCGTTCACCGGCGGCGTGGGCATCGCGCCCGAGTGGACGGGCCACGCGCAAGACCCGGAGCACTGGCGCGACTCGCACTACCTGGTGCGCGGCCCCGCCGTGGCGCAGATGCAGGCCACATTTCTGGACAACTGGCTCAAGGTCACCGGCAAGGTGCTGCATGGCGAGGCGTACTTCCCGGCCATCGCGCCGGCGGGCACGCAAAAGGCGCAGATGTTCTCCAGCTCGCCTTCGAGCGGCAGCGAGAGCATGCAGCTCATGTACCACCTGGCCATCACGGCGGCCGAGCGCAGCATCGACCTGTCGGTGGCGTATTTCGTGCCCGATGAACTGACCCGCAAGTTGCTGATGGACGCCCTGGCGCGCGGCGTGCGCGTGCGCCTGGTCACCCCCGGCGAACACACCGACACCGAGACGGTGAAAGCCGCATCCCGCGCCACCTGGGGCGAGCTGCTGCAGGCCGGGGCCGAGATCTATGAGTACACGCCCACCATGTACCACTGCAAGGTCATGATCGTGGACCAGCTGCTGGTGTCGGTGGGCTCCACCAATTTCGACAACCGCTCGTTCCGCCTGAACGACGAGGCCAATCTCAACGTGTACGACACGGCATTCGCCAGGCGCCAGACAGCGGTGTTTGAAGACGACATCCGGCGGTCACGCCGCGTGACGTACGAGGCCTGGCGGGACCGCCCGCTGCGGGAGAAGGCGCACGAGAAACTGACGGGCTGGCTGCGCTCGCAGCTGTAACGGTGCTTGAGTGAAATAGGGCGCCAGCGCTCATGGTGCAAGCGCCGGCTGCTATCAAAAGTGTAGTTTTCTGCTTTGGATGCGGGGTGGGGCGGGGGCGCCCCACGCCGGCATTGCCCCCTGTCCCACCGCTCAGTGCGTCACAAACTCGTACGTCACCGCTTCGCTGTCCACCATGTCGAGGATGTCGTCCAGCACGTCCTCGTCGTCGGTGCTGGCCCACAGGTCTTCGGGGTCGGCCGCAAACAGCGGCTCGATGGCGATGTCCATGTACTTGCCATCGGGCAGCTTGATGACGGGCGTGCCCTCGGAGGTATCGGCCAGCTCCCAGTCATCGGGCACGGTCATTTCGAGTTGGATGGTGACGTTGAGTTTTTTCATGGCGAGTCCTTGTTGCTGAACCGGGCAGGGTAACCGAGTTTGACAAGAAATGGGCGTGTAGCGCTTATTGGACAAGCGCAATATGCTATAAAAAATAGAGCATTGGCCGTGGACGGAGCCTGGGCGTGCCGGCCCCTGCGCGGTGCGGGCCTGCATGGCACGCCGCTTGCAACGCTGGGGTGTTGTGCAAACGCTGCCGTCAACGCGCGTCCATGCACGCGTGCAATGCCCGTCCTGCGCCGCTGGCACCACCCCGGATGAATGCCCCTGGCTTTTGCCCGCGGGCCTGCTGTAATGTTTGCGGCGACGGGGTGTGCCGGCCGCTGCGGCCCGCGTGGCCGGTGCACCGTGCTGCCACACCCTTCGCCAAGCCACCTTTCACCCACTGGAGAACCTCGAAATGATCCCCAAGAAAATCCTCGCCCTTGCCGCAGCCGCCGTGGTGGCCAGCCTTGCTTTCAGCCAGGCCGCGCAGGCCGGCCCCCGGCTCGACAAGATCATGGAGGCCAAGGTCATCCGCGTGGGCACGCCCGGCGACTACCGCCCGTTTGCCATCAAGACCGACGCGGGCTACTCGGGCCATGACATCGACGTGATCGAGACCATGGCCAAGGAGCTGGGTGTGAAGATCGAATACGTGCCCACCACCTGGCCCAACCTGGTGAAGGACCTGCAGGGCGACAGGTTCGATGTGGCGGTGGGCGGCATCACGCGCAACGTCAACCGCATGCGCATCTTTGACATGCTGCCCGGCTACGCACCCTTCGGCAAGGTGGCCCTGGTGCGCGCGGCCGACAAGGCCAAATACACCAGCGTGGACGCGATGAACCAGCCCACCGTGCGTGTCATCAAGAACCCCGGCGGCACCAACGAAACCTATGTGCTGGCCAACCTGAAAACAGCCCAGGTCAGCACGCACGACAAGAACGCCGAGATCCCCGCGCTGATCGCCGAGGGCAAGGGCGACGTGATGATCACCGAGACGTACGAGGCCCTGCACTATGCCAAGGCCGACCCGCGCCTGCACGCCGCGTTCGTGGATGCACCGCTCACGCCCAAGAACTACCTGGGCTTCATGTTGCCCACCGACGATGCCGACTATGTGCGCGTGATGGGCTTCGTGTGGGGCCTGGTGGACAGCCGGGGCACCATCAAGCAAGCCGCCGACAAGTGGCTGAAGTGAAGTGATGTGATGTGAATTGAGGGATGGGGAGGGGCTGGGGCGGCGGGCGCGTGGCGCGGCACCGCCTGCCGGTGCGCCGCCGTTCACCCCGCCGCCGGGGCCGTGTGCATGGCCCGGCCGGCACCGATTTACTCCGCCGGAATCTCCGGCTCCACCAGCAGCGCCAGCAGCTGCAGCGACTCCTGCCAGCCCAGGTAGCACGCCTCGGCGGGGATCACGGCCGGAATGCCCGCCTGCACGATGGACACCTCGGTGCCCACGATCACTTTTTTCAGCTGGATGGTGGTGCGCATCTCGCCCGGCAGGTTGGGGTCGTCGAACCGGTCGGTGTGCACGATGCGCTCGCCCGGCGCCAGCTCCACATACTCGCCACCAAACGCATGCGTCTGGCCGTTGCTGAAGTTGGTGAACTGCATGCGGTAGGTGCCGCCCACGCGGGCATCCAGGCTCAGCACCCGGCCGGTGAATCCATGGGGCGGCAGCCACTTGCACATGGCGTCGGGGTCCAGGAACGCGCGGTAGATGCGCTCGGCCGGTGCGCGCAGCACGCGGTGCAGGGTGACGGTGCCTGTGGGGGTGGTGTTGGTGGTCATGCTGGGGTCTCCTTGGGGGTGGACATCAGGGTGGATGAAGGCGTGAGCCGCTCAACCATATCGCTCATTCAACGTGTTCACACCCTGACGACGAACGGGCCCGCGCGTTTTCGACAAGCCGCCGCTGCCACCGCGGTTTTTTTTCGTTTCAGGCGGAAACCGTGCGGGCCCCAAAACTCTCGCTGCCCTGGGCCCAGGCCAGCAGCCGGTCGATGTTGGGGTGCTTGCCCGGGAAGGCCTGCGCGTCGGCCACATGCTCGGCGTACCACTCCAGCCCCAGGGTGGCGGCCGCGGGCGTGATGCGGCCGCCATACAGCGCCGCCAGCGCGGCATACACGGCCAGCGAACCCGTCTGGCCGGGCTTGTTCTCGATGGTGGCCAGCACCTGGCCGCCAGCGTCCAGCAGGTGCAGGGCGGCGAAGTGGCTTGTGGAAGGAAGCTGCTGAAGGCGGTTTGCGAAATTCATGGGCAAGGACAAAGGGTGGGTGCCACGGGCGGATTCCCCGGCCCGCAGCGAATGGATGGATCGTGTGGGCCTGCATTGTCGTGCCACCCGGTGGGCCGCACAAACGATCCCGTGTCCCGCGCAGCGCGCCTGAATCTTTTTACGAAGGATTGACCAATCCATAACCGTTTGGTTATTATTCGTCATCCATAACCAATGAGTTATATCCTGTGAAATCCCCTGAAGACCTGACCTTCGCGGCGTTGTCGGACCCCACGCGCCGTTCCATCTTCCAGCAGCTGTCCCGGGAGGGGCAGCAGACCGTGAACGTGCTGACGGGGCATTCCCACATTTCGCAACCTGCGGTGTCCAAGCACCTGGCCGTGCTCAAGCGCGCGGGGCTGGTGGAAGACCGCCGTGCCGGGCGCGAAACCTACTACCAGGTGCGGCGCGAAGGGTTGGCGCCCCTGGTGGACTGGATGAGCGTCTATGCCGGCTTCTGGAACCAGCGCCTGGATGACCTGGAGAACCTGCTCGGACGCATGGACCAATGACAGCGCAACTCCACTACTGCGGCAAAAACACCATGCAGAACCGCCACCACCCTCTGAGCCTCGTGCCCGCCGTCAGGCTCACCTTGCAGGCGATGCGCCATGGCTGACGCAACCCGATCCCATGGCCCCACCCCCACGGCGCAAGGCACCCGGTCCCTGGTGTTCGAGCGGCAGCTACCCCACCCGCGCGAGAAGGTCTGGCGCGCGCTCACCCAGTCCTGGCTGATGCAGGAGTGGCTCATGCCAAACGACTTCGTGGCCGAGGTGGGGCACCGCTTCACGGTGCGCGCGCAGCCGCTGCCGGGCTGGTCGGGCATGACGCACTGCGAGGTGACCCTGGTGGAGGAACCCAGCCAGCTCGCCTACCGCTGGGGCAACGGCACCGAGTCGGCCAATGGGCTCATCACCCACATCACCTGGACCTTGCAGGAGCACGGCGGCGGCACGCTGCTGCGCATGGAGCAGGCGGGTTTCCGGCCCAACGATGGCATCAGCTTCGAGCGCATGGGCGGCTTGTGGCCGCGCATTCTGGAGCGCCTGGAGCAGGTGGTGCACAGCCGCGAAGGCCCCTAACGCCAGCCTGCCACGGCCTAGCCAACCTCCCTCATATCCCTCACCCACAGTTTCTCAACCCATGAACTCAAGCATGAACATGACCCTGACGACGCCCACTCTCCAACCCACCCGCGCCCCTGGTGTGCGCATTGCCATCGTCTTTCACAGCGGCTATGGCCACACGGCCCGGCAGGCCCAGGCCGTGAAAGAAGGCGTGGCGCAGGTGGAGGGCACCGAGCCCCTCCTCATGACCGTGGAAGAAGCGCCCTCACGGTGGAATGACCTCGCGTCCGCCGACGCCATCATCTTCGGCGCGCCCACCTATGTCGCCAGCGCCTCGTCGCAGTTCAAGGCCTTCCAGGAAGCCACGTCCAACGTGGTCATGGCCAAAGGCCTCGGCTGGAAGGACAAGATCGCCGCGGGCTTCACCAACTCGGGCTCGCGCTCGGGGGACAAGCTTTCCACCCTGATGCAGATGGCCCTGTTCGCCGCGCAGCACGGCATGCACTGGGTGAACCTGGCGCTGCCCCCGGGCAACTGCTCGTCCACCGGGTCGGAGGAAGACCTGAACCGCCTGGGCTTCTGGCTGGGCGCCGCGGCGCAGTCCAACACCGACCAGGGTGCCGACGTGGTGCCGCCAGAGGCAGACCTGGCCACGGCGCGGTACCTGGGGGAACGCGTGGCCCACACCACGCTGCAGTTTGTGCGGGGGCGTGTGCACTGAGGCTGGCTTGTGGCCTTCTGGCCAGCGCGCTGAGATTTCAGTGAAATGGGCTGCTGGAGCTGGATGGATAAGCGCTGGCAGCTATCAAAACTGAAGCGCAACCGATTCCAGGAAGAAGGACGCACCGGCCCCTGCGCGCGCGGGCACCGGTTCAGGCCTGCCACACCCCAAACCCCGCCGAGCGCAGGTCGATGCCGATCTCGATCTCCCGGTCCACCGCGTCTTCGTAGCTCATGGGGTTGAAGCCTTCGTACAGGTCGGGCAGCAGGCGCAGGCCGTACTGCTGTACAAACCGGTTCGCCTGGATGCCTGCCTTGTGCTTGTCAAACCGCACGTCCGGGTCCAGGCCCGTCATGCCCACGTACACGCAGGGTTTGCCGTCGATGTAGCCGGGGTTGTTCTTGCGAAAGCGGGGCTCGTTCAGCACGTCCTTCGAAAGCTCGACGACATAGACGTGGTGGTGGAGTTTGCGGCGGGGCATGGAGCGACAGGAGGAAAAAAGAACCACCGGCGCAGCGGGAACACGCGCAGGCAGCGCCGGCAAGCGTAGCAAAACCCGGCGCATTGCTGGCGCGGATGCTCCGGCACTGCCCAATTTCGCGCCTTTTAAAACCAAAAAGAATATTAATTCAAATTCAAATGCGAATTGATATATACTGAGTGGGTTGCAGTCACGGCCCTTGACGCGTGCCGTCACCGCAACGCCTGCTCTGTGGCGGCCATCCGCCCCAGGCCAGCCGCCTTTTGCGACCTTTGTCGCCCAGTGGGTCTGTAGAGCTGCAGCCCACCGAGTCCCTCGATGCTCACGCAGGTCGATTTCCAAGCCTGCGATCCTGAATGAACCAGATTTCAAAGACCGCCATTTCCATGGGCCAGTACGTCGTTTCGCCCGCGACACACCCGACCGACTGCGGCCGCTTCCGCGCCTCCTTCTCGGTCCACCGTTCCCAAGGCAACGGCAGCTACTGCCGTGTCTTCCGTTTCGACAAAGCCTTTGCCTCGCGCGAAGCCGCCCGGCTCTTTGCCGTTACCCAGGGCTGGCTGCAAACGTGCATGCCGCATCCCCCCGTGTGCTGATGGATGGCCTGCCCACCGCAGACCCCATCCACGCTTCCTCGTTGTGGCGGACATCCGGTCCGCACACCCTTGTCCCAACGGTGCGCCCTGCGTTGCGCGCCCTCCTTCAGAAAGGCTCCTCCATGAGCACCAAGATCTACGTGGGCAACTTGCCCTATTCCGTGACCGATTCCAGCCTGGAAAGCAACTTTGCCGAGTTTGGCCGGGTTTCCTCCGCCAAGGTCATGATGGACCGCGAGACCGGCCGCTCCAAGGGCTTCGGCTTTGTGGAAATGGCGTCCGCCGAAGTCGCCCAGGCCGCCATCACCGCGCTGCACGGCATGTCTGTCGATGGGCGCGCGATTGTCGTGAACCTCGCCCGCCCCCGCGAAGAGGGTGGCGGCTCGGGTGGCTACAGCGCGGGCGGCTACAGTGCCAGCAAACGCTCGGACATCGGCTACGGCACGGGTGGCTACGGCGGCGGGCGCTACTGAACCCGGCAGCTTCCTCTGAAAAACCGGCTCCGCGGAGCCGGTTTTTTTTCGTCCCGGCCCAGCGGCATGGAGCCATCCCCACAGCGGCGCGGGCCACCTTGCGCGCGCGGTGCACTGGGGCAGAATCCAGCCATTGGTGAGCTGAAGAACGGCAAACCAAGGAAGCACATCACATGAAATCCATCCATTGGTTCTCCCTGGCTGCGCTCGTCCTGGGGCTGGCGCTGCTCTTCCTGGGGTCTTCAACCGCAGGCGGGGTCGTCCTGGGGCTTGCCTTCGCCGTGGAGCTGATTTGCTCCGCATTGACGGGAAAACAGACGAACGATGGCACCCATTGATGTCCGCAAGGGGCGCGGAAGCGGCGCCGTCCGTGAAGAAAAAAATGGCCGGCCAACCTAGGCCCGCCTGGAGGCCTCCTACGGAGGGCTTCCCAAAGCGCCTAGCAGGCGTGCGCTCACCTCTGATGCATCAAGCGTGGCGAACTGCATGTTGTGCTGATCCGTCAGCGGGCCGTGGCCGGGTTCCATGCCACCGGCAGCGCTGTAGCCCATGGCCTTGAACTTCCAGACCCCGCCGACCAGCTTGAGCGAACCCACATGCGCGCCATCGGCGGTGTGCACTGACACCACCCCGGCGTTGAGCGGCAACAACTGCAAGGGGCCCGCCACCGGGCCGGCCGGCACGTGGGCGAAGGTGGGAGTGAACGTGGCCGACAAGGGCTGGGTGTGAGGCATGGCGGTGTTTGTACCGTAAAAGCGCGGCGCCCACCGCCTGGTGCCGTGCGGGGAATCGGCAGGCAGAAGTCTGTCTACGGCCAGAAGCTGCCGGTGGTGAATCGTGAAAGCGGACGCTCAATGAACTGAGCTAGCGGCCCGCAGAATGTTGGTTCGCTTGAGTGGTGGGTTAGACGCTGAAACGCTACTTTGTCTTCCGTTTTTGCTGACCAAATGGCCACCAACCTAGCAAAAAAAGTGGAAGGGACAGAAGTACCTTTAGTGCGGCATAGTTCGTTGCATCCAAGGTGGGGGCAGCGGCGGGCCCAACGATACCGCCTTGCTGAACATATTGCTCTCGATATTTCAGTAGCTCATCAGAGTTGCATGCTGCAGGGCAACTGCATGCGATGCATTCCAAGGCTGCAGGGCTGTTCGATGCCCCGCAGGATAAGCAAGACCATTGATATTCAGGCATAGCTTCAACCCAATGTAGGTCGCGCCAATTCGCCGACCATATCTTTCGGTAGTTTGGCTCATAACGGCCAGGATCGGACCTTCAATGCGTCAACCCAATTTTTCAGTCCAATGCGCCCCTTGACATATTTCTCTCTCGTATCAAACGGTTCACTAGTGCGGCACGGAGAACAAGATGTGATGGTTCCTTGGTGGAGCTTTACGAAGACAGTTCTAGCGGCAGCGTCTCTGTCACTGGTGCGTGATGGGATTGTTCGACTCGATGACGTAGTCCTTGAAGGTCCGTTCACGTTGCGTCAGCTGCTGAGACATGAAGCCGGGCTGGCTGACTACGGTGAACTTGTCGAGTACCACGCTGCCGTTGCTCGCGGCGATGCGCCCTGGCAGGCGGATGAAATGTTGCAACGCCTCGATGCCACGAGGTTGCGTTATGCCCCTGGAGTGGGGTGGCAGTATTCGAACGTCGGCTACTTGTACGTAGCGAGACTTATCGAGCGTGCGACAGGTCTCGCACTTGAGGAAGCGCTTATGCAACAAGCGTTGGCGCCCTTGGGCCTGCTGAGAGTTCGTAGCGCAAAGACGCCAGCTGACTTGGAAGGCGTGTGCATGGGGGCCATTTCGACTTATGACCCGAGATGGGTTTATCACGGCTTGCTTGTTGGCTCTCTCTCCGACGCTGCCCTCTTTCTAGACCGCCTGATGGCTGGACACCTTCTGCCTGATTTGCTGGTGCAGGAGATGCAAGCTGCACGCGCCCTTGGCGGACCTCTTCCTGGGCGCCCATGGAAGTCGCCGGCATACGGCCTCGGGCTGATGCAAGGCGTGTTGCATACGGGGCCGACATTGTGTGGGCACACCGGTGCTGGGCCGGGCAGCGTGGTGGCCGTCTATCGCAGAGCCAACGGTTCTAACACGGCGACTTGTGCTGTCTTTCACGCAGGTTCCGACGAAGGCCTTGCAGAGGAGGAGGTCGTCAAGCGGTTGTCGGCGTCCCTGAAGTCTGGTGATTGACGATGCGTGTCCTCTTAGCGTCTGCTTTCAAAAAGCGAATATGACAGCGTTGGGCCCCAAGCTGTCATCAGTCCAAAAGCAAAAGGCCAGCAGACCTCACAGTCTGCTGGCCCTTCTTTGTTCACAGAGAAATCACTTCCCCCAGGAATCCTTCAACCCCACCGCCAAGTTGAACACCGGCTTCCCCGCCGCATGGTCCACCCGGTCCGCCACAAAATACCCATGCCGCTCGAACTGAAACTTGTCGTCTGGCCGTGCATTGGCCAATGACGGCTCCACGATGGCTGTCACCACCTTCAGGCTGTTCGGGTTCAGGCTTTCGATGAAGTCCTTGCCGCCTGCGTCGGGCTGGGCGTCCAGGAACAGGCGGTCGTACATGCGCACTTCGGCATTCACGCCGTCGGCCACGCCCACCCAGGTGATGGCGGCCTTGACCTTCACGCTGTCGGCGCCGGGGGTGCCGCTCTTGGTGTCGGGCACCACGGTGGCCAGCACTTCGGTGATGTTGCCGGCGGCATCCTTGGTGCACCCGGTGCATTCGATGACGTAGCCGCCCTTCAGGCGCACCTTGTTGCCCGGGAACAGGCGCTTGTAGCCCTTGGGGGGCACTTCTTCAAAGTCTTCGCGTTCGATCCAGACTTCCTTGCCGATGGTGAAGTGGCGCTCGGGGCTTTCCACGCCTTCAGGGGGGTGGGGCAGGGAGGGCAGGGTGCAGGGCTCCAGGTGGCCCGCGCCCATGACGTCGTCCCAGTTGGTGAGCACCAGCTTGACGGGGTTGAGCACGGCCATGCCGCGGAAGGCCTTGAGCTCCAGGTCTTCGCGAAGGCAGCCTTCCAGGGTGCTGTAGTCGATCCAGCTGTCGCTCTTGGTCACGCCGATGCGTTCGGCAAAGGTCTGGATGGCCTCGGGCGTGTAGCCCCGGCGGCGCAGGCCCACGATGGTGGGCATGCGCGGGTCATCCCAGCCGCTGACCTTGTGGTCGTACACCAGCTGCGCGAGCTTGCGCTTGCTGGTGATGACGTAGGTGAGGTTCAGGCGCGCGAATTCGTACTGGCGGGGGGGCGGGCTGGCCAGCAGGCCGCCTTCGGTCAGGCGCTCCAGCAGCCAGTCGTAGAACGGGCGCTGGTCTTCGAATTCCAGCGTGCACAGGCTGTGGGTGATTTGCTCCAGCGCATCCTCGATGGGGTGCGCGTAGGTGTACATCGGGTAGATGCACCAGGTGTCGCCGGTGTTGTGGTGCGTGGCGCGGCGGATGCGGTAGATGGCCGGGTCGCGCATGTTGATGTTGGGGCTGGCCATGTCGATCTTGGCGCGCAGCACCATGGAGCCGTCTTCGTGCAGGCCGGCCTTCATCTCGCGGAACTTGGCCAGGTTTTCGGCCGGGGTGCGGCTGCGAAAGGGGCTGTCGGTGCCGGGCTTGCTGAAGTCGCCGCGGTTGATGCGGATCTGCTCGACGGTCTGTTCGTCCACGTAGGCGTGGCCGGCCTCGATCAGGTACTCCGCCGCGCGGTACATGAAGTCGAAATAGTCGCTCGCCTGGTAGGGCGGGGCGCTGGGGTGGCCGTTCCAGTCAAAACCCAGCCATTTCACCGCGTCGATGATGCTATTGACGTATTCGGTGTCTTCTTTTTCGGGGTTGGTGTCGTCAAAGCGCAGGTGGCACACGCCGCCGTAGTCGCGCGCCAGGCCAAAGTTGATGCAGATGCTCTTGGCGTGGCCCACGTGCAGGTAGCCGTTGGGTTCGGGCGGGAAGCGGGTGCGGATCCTGGCGGGGTCGGGCTGGCCGATGGCGTGGTGGGCGGCGTCGCCCGGGCTGCCGCCCCAGCGGCGGGAGGCGTAGGTGCCTTTTTCCAGGTCGTTTTCGATGACCTGGCGCAGGAAGTTGCTGGGCTTGGTGGTTTCCAGGGATGCTGCGGGGGCAGCGCCGGGGGTGCCGGCGGCAGGATTGGCGGGGTTTGGGGTGCTCATTGGGCCATTTTAGGCGCCGGTTTCGTGAAGGTTTACGCATGGAAACAGGCGCGTATACGTCCAGACACAACGTAAAGACAGTTTTATGCCATCCTTTCGGCTACTTGGTGCGTTATGTACCGGTGAGGTGAGTCCATTTGGCTGGCTGCCCTCGCTCAAACAGGAGATTTCCATGACGAAAACCCGTTCTATCTATGCCATTGCCGCCTCGGCTGGCGTGGCGCTGGCATTGCTGGCCGGCACGGGCGCAGCCCAGGCCCGCGGCGACGTGAATTGGTCGGTTGGTATCGGCGTGCCCGGCGTGGTGGTGGGGGCCAGCAATGGCTACTACGCACCCGCCCCGGTGTACGTGGCCCCGCCGCCCGTGTACTACGCGCCACCCCGGCCCGTGTACTACACGCAGCCCCCAGCGTATTACGCCCCTCCACCCGTGGTGTACTACGGTGACCGTGGGTACCGCCACCATCGACACCATGACCACGGCTATCGTGGCCATGGACACAATCGCCATTGGGACCGTTGATCGGCGACGGGCCCGCGGGCCCGTCTGCTGATTGTTGCAACCAACCTCTTGGGCGCCAGTCGCTCACAGGCAGCGTCTTTGCACAGGCTGCCTTTTACAGCGGCCCTTCGGGGCCGCTTTTCTCGTGGGGCGTACCTGAAGGGGCCGGCGCCTGCGGGCCGCCGCATAATCGCGCACTCTGGCCTGCCAGCGTGGCAGGTGCCTAGCCCCGGAGTGCTGCATGTCTGTGAAGAAAAAAACCGTTTTTGTCCTGAATGGCCCCAACCTGAACCTGCTGGGCACGCGTGAACCCGCCGTGTATGGCGCAGCCACGCTGGCCGACGTGGAAAAGCTCTGCGCCGACGCGTGTGATCGCCACGGCTTCGCGTTGCGGTTCCATCAAAGCAACCACGAAGGCGCGCTGGTGGACTGGATTCACGAGGCCGGCCGCCTGCACGCGGCGGGCGAGCTGGCGGGCGTGGTCATCAACGCCGGGGCCTACACCCACACCAGCATCGCCCTGCACGATGCCACCAAGGGCACGGGCATCACGCTGATCGAGCTGCATATCAGCAACGTGCACGCGCGCGAGGCCTATCGCCACCATTCGTACATGGCGGCTGCGGCCAAGGCGGTGATGTGCGGTTTTGGCGTGCTGGGTTACGGCCTGGCCATCGACGGCCTGGCGCAGTTGCTGGCGCAGCAGCCGCCCGCGGCCTGAGCCGCCGGGAAGTTCACTCTTCTTCTGCCGTTCCCGCGTTAACCGCACATTCCGGCTCCGGCACGACAGGGCAAACATGGCGCCACGACCGCTTGAGGTGCGCGAGGACGAGGTGGAGATCACCGCCATGCGTGCCCAGGGCGCGGGCGGACAGAACGTCAACAAGGTTTCCAGCGCGGTGCACCTGCGCTTTGACGTGGGCGCCTCCTCACTGCCCGGGGACGTGAAGGAGCGCCTTCTGGCCCTGCGCGACACCCGCATCACGCAGGAAGGCGTGGTGGTCATCAAGGCCCAGCAGTACCGCAGCCAGGACCAAAACCGCAATGATGCGCTGGAGCGCTTGAACGCGCTGGTCAACAGCGTCGCGGTGCCGCCCCGCGTGCGGCGCGCCACCAAGCCTACCTATGGCTCCAAACAGCGGCGCCTGGAGGGCAAGACCCAGCGCGGCGAGACCAAGGCGCTGCGGGGTAGGGTGCGCGGTGGGGGGGATGGTTCGTGAGCGGAGTCTCGCCGCATTGGCACCATGGGTAGAACAATCTGTCTGGCGTACAGGGCTTGGTAGCGGGGCCCATCGGTCCTACATTCAAGGCATTACCGGATGGAGTTGCCATGTCTGCCACAGCCCAAACCCCCGCCACTGCCGCGCCCCACGGCGCCATTCCCGCGCTGTTCGTGTCGCACGGGGCACCCTTGTTTGCCATCGCCGCCGGCACCACCGGCCCTGCGCTCACCCAGTGGGGCGAAAGCCTGAAGGGGCAATATCCCGGCCTGCGCGGCGTGGTGATCATGTCGCCGCACTGGATGGCGCGCTCCCTGCAGGTCATGACCGGGCCGCAGCCCGCCACCTGGCACGACTTTGGCGGGTTTCCACCCGCGCTGTACCAGCTGCAGTATCCCGCCAGCGGCTCCCCCGCGCTGGCGCAGGAGGTGCTGGGGCTGCTGCAGGCCGCGGGCATGGCCGCGCAGGGCGACGCGGCCCGTCCGTTTGACCACGGGGCCTGGGTGCCGCTGATGCACCTGTTTCCCGAGGCCGACCTGCCCGTGGTGCAGGTGGCGCTGCCCGTGGGCGCCGGCCCGGCCGAGGTGTATGCACTGGGCGCCGCCTTGCGCGGCCTGCGCAGCCAGGGCGTGCTGGTGGTCGGCTCGGGCAGCATGACGCACAACCTGGCCGAGTTCTTTGGCGGCGCCCGGGAGCCCGCGCCGTACGTGCTGGAATTCAGCCGGTGGATCGAAGCAGCGCTGGCGCGCGGTGATGTCAGCGCGCTGCTCAACTACCGCAGCCAGGCCCCGCATGCCAGCCGCGCGCACCCGACCGAAGACCACTTCCTGCCCATCTTTTTTGCGCTGGGCGCCGCGGGGGACGACCTGCATGCCCACTACCTGAGCCGCGAGGTGATGTACAGCATGCTGTCGATGGACGCGTTCGCCCTGGAACCGGCGCATTGACCCGCAGGCTTTTTCATCCGTTCTCCATAAAAACTGCCCGAGGCGCCTGTCCATGCTCAACCTACCGCTCACCTTCTTGCAGCGCCCTGCTGCCGCCACCGCGCCCCGCCCCTGGCTGCTGGTGCTGATGCATGGGGTGGGCAGCAACGAACAGGACCTGTTCAGCCTGGCGCCTCATATTCCCGAGCGCTTTCATGTGCTGAGCCTGCGTGCACCGTTTCGCATGGGGCCGGGCTCGCATGCGTGGTTCGACTTTTCCATCGAGCCCAGCGGGGAACGCACCATCAACGAAGCGCAGGAGGCCGAAAGCCGCGCGCTGGTCGCCAAGGCCATCGAATCGGCCGCCGAGCAGCTGGGCATTCCGCCCGAACGCGTGGTGGTGGGGGGCTTCAGCCAGGGCGGCATCATGGCGCTGTCGCTGCTGCTCACCCGGCCAGCGCTCATGCAGGCGGCGATGGTCTGGCACAGCCGCCTGCTGGCGCAGGCGGTGCCCCTGGCGGCGCCGCCCGATGCCCTGCGCGGCAAACAGCTGTGGCTGAGCCACGGCACGCACGATAACGTGATCCCGCTGGCCCATGCACAGGCCATCGCCCACCACATGGCGCCCTTGCCGGTGACGGTGGCGTACCACGAGTTCCCCAGCGCGCACGAGATCCGGCCCTCCGAGCTGGCGGCCACGGTGGCGTGGCTGGAGTCGCTGTCCACCACCCCCACGGCGTTTTAAGCGCGGGTTTCGGCGGGCGGCCTACATCGCGTTACCGGCGCGGTGTCCCGCGGGTTTCCAATCAAGTCCATCCCCACGTGGGATGGACAGGGAACGCCCGGCGCCGAAGCCGCTCGGACAAGGGTTGTTCCTGTTTTGAAGGAGACCCGATGCCCGATCAAGAGACTGCCGAGTTCCGCCCAACGCCGGAGCGCACATCCTCCTCCCCCTGGGTCATTGCCGCCGTGCTGGCCTGCGCGGTGGCCGCCGCAGCTGCCTGGTGGTTCTGGCTGCGCAAGGCAGAGCCGCCGGTTGCGCCGCCCCCCGTGGCGGCCGCGCCCGAAGCGCCTGTGGCTCCACCGCCCCTGCCCGAAGCCTCGGGGCCGCAGAACCCGGTCGATGCACTGGCCCCGGCGGAAACGCCCCTGCCCGCGCTGGCCGAATCTGACGCGCGCGTCGTCGAGCTGCTGTCTGGACTGGTGGGGCGCGACAAGCTCGCATCGTTCCTGATCACCGACGGCTTTGTCCGCCGCCTGGTGGCCACGGTGGACAACCTGGGCCGTGCCCAGGCCCCCTCGCGCATGTGGCCCGTGCAACCCATGCCGCAGCGGTTTGCGGTGGACCGCACAGGCGAAGCGCCCACCACCATCGCGGCCGCCAATGCCGCGCGCTACAGCGCTTTTCTGGCCTTTGCCGAGGCCGTGTCGATGGAGTCCGCCGTGGCCTTGTATGCGCGGCTGTATCCGCTGTTCCAGCAGGCGTATGAAGAACTGGGCTACCCCAGGCGCTACTTCAACGACCGCCTGGTGGCCGTGCTGGACCACCTGCTGCTGGCGCCCGAACCCCAGGGCCCGCTGCGCGTGAAGCTCACGCCGGTGAATACCGATGTGCCGAACCTGCGCCCCTGGGTGCGCTACGAATTCGTGGACCCGGCGCTGGAATCGCTGTCCAGCGGACAGAAGATCCTGGTGCGCATGGGGCCCGCCAACGAGGCCCGCGCCAAGGCGCTGATCCGCGATCTGCGCAAGCGCGTGGCGACCGGCGAGATCGCACGCAAACCCGCGCAGTGAGGGGGCGGCGGGACCACCCGGCCCGTTGCCGGGTCGTGGGGGCCGATCAGGCGGCTGCCGGGCGCGGCCCGTGCCGCAGGGTCAGCAGAGTGCCCAGCGTGAGCGCCGCCAGCGCAAACGCCGGCCCGCCCAGCGCGCCCACATGGTCCACCATCAGGCCGCCGAAGATGGCGCCGCTGGCAATGGCGATCTGGAACGCCGCCACCAGCAGTCCGCCCGCGCCCTCGGCCTGGTCGGGAGCGGCGCGCACGATCCAGGTCTGGAAGCCCACCGGGAAGGCGCCGAACGCAAAACCCCACAGCGTGACGGCCACGGCCGTGATGGCCGCCGACTGCCCGGCCACGAGCAGCACGGCGGCCAGCGCGGCGATGACGGCACCGCCGGCCACGATGGCCTGGCGCTCGCTGCGCCCGGCGATCCAGCCGCCCACGAAGTTGCCGAAGAAACCGCCCACGCCATAGCCCAGCAACACCGCCGTGATGGTGGCCACCGACAGGTGCGTGACCTGCTCCATCAGCGGGCGGATGTAGGTGAAGCCTGCGAAGTGGCCGGAGATGACCAGCAGCACGGCCAGCAGCGCCACGCGCACGGGCGGGCGGCGCAGCAGCTCGCCCAGCACCTTGAGGTTGGGGTTGTCGCGCGGGGGCAGGGCGGGCAGCGCCACCAGCTGCACGGCCAGCGTGATCAGGCTGATGCCCCCCGCCGCGATGAAGGCGCTGCGCCAGCCCCACAGGTCGCCCATCCACGCGCCGATGGGCGCCGCGCAGACCGTGGCCACCGACACCCCGGTGAGGATGAACGACATGGCCCGCGCGAACAGCGAGGCGGGCACCAGCCGCATGGCCAGCGCGGCCGACATGGACCAGAAGCCGCCCAGCGCCACGCCCAGCAGCACCCGCGCCACCAGCAGCGTGGCCAGGCTCCCGGCCAAGGCCGACATCGCGTTGGACAGCACCAGCAGCAGCGTGAAGGCGATCATCACCAGCCGCCGGTCGATGCGGCGCGTGAGCAGCGGCAGCGACGGGGCGGCCACCGCCGCCACCAGCGCCGTCACGGTGACCGCCTGGCCTGCGGCGCCATCGCTCACGCGCAGGTCGCTGGCCATGGCGGTGAGCAGGCTGGCGGGCAAGAATTCGGCCGTGACCAGTCCGAAGACACCCAGCGCCATGGAGGCCACGGCGGCCCAGCGTGCCTCGGTGGGATCGGGGGTGGAATGCGGGGCGGGCGTAGCCTCGGCAACGACGGCACCAGTGGGCGCATCAAGGCAGGCGGAGCAGGAAGGAGAGGAAGACACGGGAAAGGCCTAGGGATGGATGGAAAGCCATCGTAGGGATAAGATGGCGGCGTTTCCATGCCGTAAAAGCCGAGATGCTTGACTTTTTGTCCAAACCCTTCAACCAGATCCCCCAGCAGCCGTTCGCGGAGCCGCCGGACCTGCTGACCCAGATCCTGCTCGGCCTGCGCCTGGACGGCGTGGAGTATGGCCGCTGCGTGCTGCAGCCGCCGTGGGCCATCGCCTTCCCAGCGCAGCGCTCGGCGCGTTTCCACTTCGTGGGCCATGGCGGAGCCTGGCTGCGCACGCCGGGTACCGACTGGCAGCGCCTGAACCCGGGCGATGCGGTGCTGCTGCCGCACGGCAGCTTCCACGTGCTGGCCAGCTCGCCCGACGTGCCGCCGGTGGACATCGATTCGCTGGCGCGCAAGCCCGTGTCCGAGAACATCTACCTGGTGGACGGCCGCGATGCGGGCCACGCGCCCCTGGGGGCCCCCGTCGCGCCACCTCCGCCGCTGGCCCCCGACGTGCTGTTCAGCGGCGCGTTGCGCTTCAACCTCGACCCGCTGCACCCGCTGATGGCCATGATGCCGGCGGTGATGATGGCCGGCGACCTGGCCCGGCGCGACACCACCGTGCCGGTGCTGCTCGACGCCATGGAGCGCGAGGTGGAGCAGGACCGCATGGGCGCCTGCGCGATCCTCGCGCGCCTGGCCGATGCGCTGGCCGCCAGCATCATCCGCGCCTGGGTGGAGTGCAGCTGCAACAACCCCACGGGCTGGATCGCCGCCGTGCGCTGCCCGCGCATCGGCAAGGTGATCGCCGCCATCCACGCCGAGCCCGAGCGCGACTGGAACGTGCCGCTGCTGGCTGACCTGATGGGCGCGTCGCGCTCGAGCTTTTCCGAATCGTTCACGCGCACCATGGGCGAGAGCCCGGCGCGCTACGTGGCCAAGGTGAAGATGTCGCAGGCGCGCCGCTGGATCGCGCGCGACGGCATGCGCGTGGCCGTGGCGGCCCACCGGCTGGGCTACGAGTCGGAGGCCTCGTTCAGCCGGGCGTACAAGCGCATCATTGGCCACCCGCCGAGCACTGCGCGGGCGGAGTGAAAAAAAGGGGCCCTACGCCCGGGGCAGCGGCAGCGCCGTCTTGTAGCGCACTTGCTTGAGCGCGAAGCTCGAGCGGATCTTTTCCACTCCGGTGATGGGGGCGAGGCGCTCCAGGATGAAGCGCTCCAGCGCCCCGATGTCGGGCACGGCCACCCGGATCAGGTAATCGCTGTCGCCGCTCATCAGGTAGCACTCCATCACCTCGTCGTGCTCGGCGATGCGCTGCTCGAAGTCGCCCAGCGCCTCCTTGCTCTGCGTCTTCAGGCTGATGCTGATGAACACGTTGAGCCCCAGGCCCAGGGCGGCCGCGTTGGCCAGTGCGACGTAGCGGCTGATGACGCCCGCGGCCTCCAGCGCCTTCACGCGCGCAAGGCACGGCGAGGGCGAGAGGTGCACGCGCCGCGCCAGCTCCACGTTGGACAGGGAACCGTCGGCCTGCAGCTCGGCCAGAATGCGCAAATCCAGGGTATCCAGCTTCATGTGCTGCAGTGTAGTCTGTTGGCCGCATGAAATGCTGTGATGGGCGCTTTGGTGGGCTACAACGGCATCCCATTCGGGGCGGCAATGGCTACAGTTGCGGCATGAACGCCCCCACCGCACACCACCACCTGCTCACGCCGGCATCGGCCGCACCGTTGGCCGATACGGACCCCGAAGAAACCGCCGAGTGGCGCGACGCCTTCCTGGCGCTGGTCGCCACCGAAGGCCCGGAGCGGGCGCGGCACATGCTGCAGGAACTGGTGCGCCTGGCGCGCGCGCAGCGCATCGGCTGGCAGCCGGACCTGAACACGCCGTATGTGAACACCGTGGCGGTGCAGGACCAGCCCGTCTTCCCCGGCGACCTCGCCATCGAGGAGCGCGTGGCTTCCATCGTGCGCTGGAACGCGCTGGCGATGGTGGTGCGCGCCAACCAGGCCTATGGCGAACTGGGCGGCCACATCGCCAGCTACGCCAGCGCGGCCGATCTTTTCGAGAGCGGCTTCAACCACTTCTTCCGTGCCCGTGAGGGCCTGGGCGAAGGCCAGCACCGGGGCGACCTGGTGTTCTTCCAGCCGCACAGCGCGCCGGGCGTGTATGCGCGGGCGTTCCTCGAAGGGCGCCTGTCCGAGCAGGACCTGAAACACTACCGCCAGGAGCTCACGGCACCGGGTGCGGGCGCGCAGGGCCTGTCGAGCTACCCCCACCCCTGGCTGATGCCGGACTTCTGGCAGTTTCCCACGGGGTCGATGGGGATCGGTCCCATCAGCAGCATCTACCACGCGCGCTTCATGCGCTACCTCACGCACCGCAACCTGCTCGACTGCTCGGCGCGCAAGGTCTGGGGCGTGTTCGGCGATGGCGAGATGGACGAGCCCGAGAGCATGAGCGCGCTGACCCTGGCCGCGCGGGAAGGCCTCGACAACCTGGTCTGGGTGGTCAACTGCAACCTGCAGCGGCTGGACGGCCCGGTGCGCGGCAACGGCCGCATCATCGACGAGCTGGAGCGCCTGTTCGCCGGTGCGGGCTGGAACGTGGTCAAGCTCGTGTGGGGCAGCGACTGGGACGGCCTGTTCGCCCGCGACCTGACCGGTGCGCTGGTGCGCACGCTCGAAGGCACGGTGGACGGCCAGATGCAGACCTTTGCCGCCAAGGACGGGCGCTTCAACCGCGACAACTTCTTCGGCCAGAACCCCGAGCTCGCGGCCCTGGCCCAGGGCATGACGGACGAGCAGATCGACCGCCTGAAACGCGGCGGGCACGACCTGGTGAAGATCCACGCCGCCTACGCTGCAGCCAGCGCCCATAAGGGCCAGCCCACCGTGATCCTGGCGCACACCAAGAAGGGCTACGGCATGGGCACGGCCGGCCAGGGCAAGATGACCACGCACAGCCAGAAGAAGCTCGACGAGACGGACCTCATCGAGTTCCGCAACCGCTTCAACCTGCCCCTGTCCGACGAGCAGGCCACCAGCCTCGCGTTCTTCAAGCCCGCCGAAGACAGCCCCGAGATGCGCTACCTGCGCGGCCACCGCCAGAACCTGGGCGGCTACCTGCCGCGCCGCGAGACGGCCTGCGATGCGCTGCCCGTGCCCGCCATCGAGGGCTACGCGCAGTTCGCGCTGCAGCCGCAGGCCAAGGAGATGAGCACCACCATGGCCTTCGTGCGCATGCTGGGCAGCCTGCTCAAGGACGCCACGCTGGGCCCGCGCATCGTGCCCATCGTGGCCGACGAGGCGCGCACCTTCGGCATGGCCAACCTGTTCAAGCAGGTCGGCATCTACAGCAGCGTGGGCCAGCGCTATGCGCCCGAGGACATCGGCTCGGTGCTGAGCTACCGCGAGGCGCTGGACGGCCAGATTCTGGAAGAAGGCATCAGCGAGGCCGGCGCCATCGCCAGCTGGACGGCCGCGGCCACCAGCTACAGCGTGCACGGCCTGGCCATGCTGCCGTTCTACATCTACTACTCGATGTTCGGCTTCCAGCGCGTGGGCGACGCCATCTGGGCCGCCGCAGACCAGCGTGCGCGCGGCTTCCTGCTGGGCGCCACCTCGGGCCGCACCACGCTGGGCGGCGAGGGCCTGCAGCACCAGGACGGCTCCAGCCACCTGGTAGCCGCCACCATCCCCAACTGCAAGGCCTACGACCCGGCATACGCGGGCGAGATGGCCGTGATCATCGACGCCGGCATGCGCGAGATGGTGACCGAGCAGCGCGACGTCTTCTACTACGTGACGCTGATGAACGAGAACTACGCCCAGCCCGACCTGCCTGCCGATGCGGCAGAAGGTGTGCTGCGAGGTTGCTATGTTTTCAGGAGCTATCCGCGCTTGATGGACGGCCGTGAAGGGCCAATTTCATCCAAAAGCGTCACCCTGATGGGCTCCGGCGCCATCCTGACCGAGGTGGTCAAGGCAGCCGAACTGCTGGCAGGCGAGGGCGTGGACGTGACCGTGCTCAGCGTGACCAGCTGGAGCGAGCTGGCCCGCGACGGCGTGGCCTGCGAACAGCGTGCGCTGCAGGGGGAGGCGCGGCCCGGCGTGGCGTGGCTGACGCAGCAACTGGCGGGCACACGCGGCCCGGTGATTGCCGCCACCGACTATGTGCGCGCCGTGCCGGAGACCGTGCGCGCGTTCGTGCCTGGAGGACGCCGATTCATGACATTGGGAACGGACGGTTTTGGGCGCAGCGATACACGGGCGGCGCTGCGGGTGTTTTTTGGGGTGGATGCGGCGGCGGTGGCGCGCGCAGCCCGGTTTGCATTGGCGGGGTAGGGTGTGTGGACGGCGCCGCCTCCTGGCCAACGCCGCTTTGTGGCGCTTTCTTCACTGGCGGCGGTGGGGCGCATGACGCGGGGAACGGTCATGCACTTGCCACAGCGGGCCGCTTGAAAAACGCGTCCAGCACCGGCATCAGCGCCGGAAACTCCTGCGCGAACCGGTCCCGGTTCACAAAGTAGGCCTCGCAGGCCACGGCAAAGAATTCGGACTGCGATGTGGCCCCGTAGGCGTCCAGCCAGGGGCGTTCCGCGCCGAAGCGCTCGGCCAGGATCACGCGTTCTCGGAACTGTTCGTACGCGGGCTCCCAGGCGGCCCACCAGGCTTCGTAGGCCGCGCGCCCTGTGCGCGTGCCCATGAAGCCTGCGGGCAATGGCGGGCAGCCGTTGGGCTCGCCGCTGCGCATGTCGAGCTTGTGAACGAACTCGTGCACCACCACGTTGTGGCCGCGCTCAGTGTTCTCACGCCCGTTGGAGGCGTGTGCCCAGCTGAGCATGATGGGGCCGCGGTCCATGGCCTCGCCCAGCAGCACCTGCGTATGTTCATGCACCACACCGGCTTCGTCCACCGTCTTGCGGCGCGCCACGGCCTCGCCGGGGTGCAGCACGATGCCCACGAAATCGTCGTACCAGTCCAGCGCCCGGGCCGGGTCGCCCCAGTGCAGCAGGGGCAGGCAGGCCTGGGCCGCGATGTCGATGGCCATGGCATCGGTCACCACCAGGCCGTGCGCGCCGTGGAATTCCTTGTGGTGCAGGAAGAGGGCGCTGAGCGCGCGCAGCTTGGACTGGTCGTGCAGCGAGAGCGCCGCCAGGAACGGGTAGCGCTGCAGGGTCTGGAGCCACAGCGTGGCCGAGATGTCGGGCACGGGGGACACGGTGGCGCGGACACGGCTCCAGAGCCGGTGGAGGAGAGGGGGCATGGCGATCAGGCGGCGGGAGGTGAAGCCCCGCGCAGTTCAGGATCGCTGGTACTTGGGGGCCAGGGGCAGCCGTTCCAAGCCCGCGCGGGACAAACGCAGTATTTCCGCGCGGGGCGGCAATGCGGCCGCGTCCCAGTCGCTGAGCACCACACGCCGCAAGCCGGGGGCCAGTGCGTGGTCGGCGGGACGGTGGGTGTGGCCGTGAATGAGCGTATGTGCCTGGGCCGCCTGCAGCCAGGCGATGGCAGCCGGGCCGTCCACGTCGGCATAGATGGCGCCCGATTGTTTGCGCGCCTCGCTCTCCTGGCGGATGCCGCGTGCCTGCGCGCGGCGCGTCGCCAGGGGCTGCGCCAGAAACTGCTGCTGCCACCCGGCACTGCGGGCCTGCACGCGAAAGCGCTGGTAGTCCACATCGTCCAGGCACAGCAGGTCGCCATGGCTCAGCACGAAGCGCTGGCCGTCAAACACCAGGACCGTCGGGTCCGCCAGGCCGGTGATGCCACACTGCGCAAGGAACGCAGGGCCCGCCAGGAAGTCGCGGTTGCCGTGCATGAAGTACACGGGCAGGCGCTGCGACGCCGCGCGCAGGGCCGCGCAGCCCTGGGCCTCGAAGCTGCCGGTTTCGCCGATGGCGTCGTCCCCCACCCAGACCTCGAACAGATCGCCCAGGATGAAGAGGGCATCCGCTTCGGTGCCGGCCAGGTAGTCCTGCCAGGCGGCCACGGTGGCAGGCTCGCTGGCCTGCAGGTGCAGGTCGGAAATGAAATCGACCGTGCGCCAGTGCGCGGGAGCGGCAAGCTCCTCGAACCGGGGCACGGTCATCGTCACGGAGACGGAGGTCAGATCAACGCGAGATCAGAGTGCGACAGCCTTCTCGATGATCACGTCTTCCTTCGGCACATCGTCGTGGAAGCCCTTGCGGCCCGTCTTCACGGCCTTGATCTTGTCGACCACGTCGGCGCCGCCAACCACCTTGCCGAACACGGCATAGCCCCAGCCCTGGGCCGAGGGGGCGGTGTGGTTCAGGAAGCCGTTGTCGGCCACGTTGATGAAGAACTGGGCGGTGGCCGAGTGCGGGTCGCTGGTGCGGGCCATGGCCACGGTGTAGTTGGCGTTCTTCAGGCCGTTGTTGGCTTCGTTCTCGATGGGCGCGTCGGTGCCCTTTTGTGTCATGCCGGGCTCGAAGCCGCCGCCTTGCACCATGAAGCCGGGGATCACACGGTGGAAGATGGTGTTGTTGTAGTGGCCCTTGTTCACGTAGGCCAGGAAGTTCTCGACCGACTTGGGCGCCTTGGCGGCGTCGAGTTCGAGGGTGATGACGCCGTAGCCGGCGATGTGCAGTTCGACTTGGGGGTTGCTCATGGCAAGGGTTCTTTCAATCAGTCAATCAAAAATGGGTTACTTCACCAGGGTGGCGGAGTTGATGGTGACGGGGGCGGTGGGCACGTTCTGGTGCGGGCCCTTGTTGCCGGTGGCCACGGCCTTGATCTTGTCGACCACCTCGGTGCCGCTCACCACCTTGCCGAACACGGCATAGCCATGGCCGTCGGGGCTGGGAGCATTGAGCATCGCGTTGTCCTTCACGTTGATGAAGAACTGCGACGTGGCCGAGTTGGGGTTGCCCGTGCGCGCCATGGCGATGGTGTAGTTGTCGTTCTTGAGGCCGTTGCCGGCTTCCAGCGGAATCGGGGCCTTGGTGGGCTTGGGAATCAGGTCGGCGGTGTAGCCGCCGCCCTGGATCATGAAACCATCGATCACGCGGTGGAACACGGTGCCGTCATAGGTCTTGTCCTTGACGTAGCCCAGGAAGTTTTCCACTGTCTTGGGCGCCTTGGCCGGGTCGAGTTGCACCACGATGTCGCCCATCGAGGTGGACAGCTTGACCTTGGGGGCGTCTTGCGCCTGTACGGACGCTACTGAAAAAATAGCTGTCAGCGCAATGCTGGCAAGCGCCAGGGTCGAATTTCTTCTGAAAATCATCCAATCACTCCTTCGAAAAATATCTGCCATTGTTGGCCCCGCCGCGCCCAGTACTGGCGCTTGACGGGGCCCGTGCGGGCGCCTGCGGCGACTTCGCCGAACGTTACCACCATGGTGTCGGCGGAATCTGTCCAGCGCAGGTAAGACTTGTCCTTGAGGTGTAGTTCCCTGCCCCGCAATGCGCGGGTCTCGGCCTGGAGCACCTGGGACCACTCTTGCAGCGGTTTCTTGCGGTAGCTCTGGAAGTCCGGCGCGTAGAAACCCATCAGGCGGCTCATGTCGCCCTCGGTCTTGGCGCTGCGCCAGGCGTTGAGCACCGCGTCGAAGGATTTGCGGTCCGCCTGTACCGCGTGCGGTGCCACCCACTGCAGCTGGCGCGCGATGACCACGGGCGTGGAGCGGGGCTCCACCGTGCGCAGGATGCGTTCGAGGTCGGGATTGGCCAGCACCAGGCAGCCATCGGTGGCCAGGGGCGCGCGGGCAAACTGGTCGGGCGGCGTGCCGTGCAGCCAGATGCCGCCACCGGTCTTGCCCCGGCTCTGGTCCAGGGGGTTGGGGTAGTTGATGGGCAGCGCGCCCGCGCCGTAGAAGTCCTTGAGCGTGGCGGGGTCCAGCCGGCTGGTGATGAAGTAGACGCCCAGCGGGGTGCGCTGGTCGCCTTCCAGGTTCTTCTCGATGCCCAGCTTGCCGACCGAAGCGTAGTAGTCGGCGACCAGCTGCAGGCCCTTGGGGGTGTTCTCGAACAGGTACAGGCGCGAACGCGAGGCATCCACCGCGATGGCATGGCGGGAGCGGGGCGAGAGCTCCAGGAACTGCGCCGGGATGCTGTGCGCCGGGGGGCGGCTGCGCTGGGCATCCACGCGCTGGCGCGATTCGTTGCGCAGCTCTTCCAGCGTGGCAGCCGTCTGGATGCTGCGGGCCGAATCGGGCTCGGGCACATCGCCCAGGCGGCGGATCGGCCGCGTGCGCGCCATCAGCAGGTCGCCCACCACCAGTTGCGCCAGCTGGAAGTTGGGATAGTCGCGCGCCAGGGCCTCGGCCTGCGCCAGCGCTTCGCGGTGGCGGCCCTCGGCGATGAGCTGGTACACCCCCATGAGGCGCGCCTCCGCCTGTCCATCGCGCAGGGCGGGTGCCGTGGAGCCCGCGGCTTGCATGGGCCGGGCCGAGGTGGCGGCCGCCGCGCCCCGGGACTTGGCGCTCTGGGGCAGCACCGGGGCTGCGTGCAGGAGCGCCGCCAGGCAAAGGGCGCCCGCCACGGCCGGGCGGCTTCGTGCGGACAACGCCACAAGCATGTGCGAAATCGTTTCAGGTCAGGTCAGGGCAGGGAGGCAGAAACAGCGCGCGCCGCCGCCATCGCAGGGCCGGCTGCGCCGCGCTTCGTCACGGTCAGCCGCCGGTGGATTCGCGAACGATGGTCCAGCGGCCGTTGTGGTTCACCATGTCCAGCGTCTTGCGGCTGGCGACATTGAGCGCATCGGCCGTGTAGGCCTGGCGGAAACGGGCCGTGGCCTTGTCGCCGTTGACCGCGACCGAGATGTCGGAGATCTGCACGCTGATCCTGGATTTTCCGACGATGCGCGCTTCACGCTCCTTTTCCCAGGCGGCACGGGTCTGGCGGCCGGGAGGATCGAATGACTTGTCGTAGGCGCCGAGGTAGGCGGTCATGTCCTTGGCGGACCAGGCGGCGGCCCAGGCCTGCACGGCCGCGGTAACGGCGGCCTGCAGGGACGCATCGCCGGCAGCGGCGGCGGGCGACGCGGCAATGGCCGGAGCGGGGGATGCCGCGGCAGCGGGTGCGGGCGCTGGCGCGGCAGGCGCCGGTGAAGGGGCTGCCACGGGCGCTGCAGCGGCGGGTGCCGTTGCGGCGGGCCGCTGCGTGGCCGCCACGGCTGGTGCCGGCGCGGGAGCCGCGGCCCCGGGGCGGGCGGGCTTGCCGGCGGCGGCTTCCGCAGTGAACAGCTCGCGGATCAGCGCCAGCTTGGGCTTGACGGAGCTGGCGTTGGCCGCATCCAGCTGCAGCGCCTTGTTGTAGGCCTGGCTGGCCAGCTTGGCATAGATGTCGCCCAGGTTCTCATGGGCGGTGGCGTAGCTCGGGTTGGTGCGGATCGCCATTTCGAGCGCCGTGCGGGCCTTGTCCAGCTGGTTCTGGCTGGCATACAGCACCGCCAGATTGTTGTAGGGCTCGGGCAGCTCGGGATACTCTTCCGTGAGCTTGGTGAACGTGGTGATCGCATCGCCGGGCTTGCCCGAGTCCGCCTGCGCCACGCCGCGCAAGAAGCGCAGCTGTGGGTCGCGCGGGGCGGCGGCAAGGCGCTGGTCGGCCTTCACCAGGGCTTCGGCCGGCTTGCCGGCCTTGATCAGCTGGGTGATTTCCGCATAGTCGTCCGCATGGGCCGCACCGGTGCCCAGCAGCGCGGTCAGTGCCAGCAGGCGCAGCAGGTGGGGGAGGGTGCGTCGGACTTGCTTCATGGGGGATTCAAGGGTGTTGGGCAGCGTCTGTCCCGGGCGGGGGCTTATACTGCGGCGGATTGTAGCTGAGGGGGTTGTCATGACGGTGCGCTGTTGCCGCGGGTGATTTCGCTGGAGGCCCCTTGCTGGGCCAACTCCCTCCAGGGGCCTTTGCCCCCTGCTGCCGGGTGAACCTTTTTCACCCAACCACCCCATCCCCCGTGACTGAAATCCCATGAGTTTGCGCATCTACAACACGCTGTCGCGTGCATTGGAGGAGTTTTCCCCGCTCGAACCTGGCCATGTGCGCATGTACGTGTGCGGCATGACCATCTATGACCTGTGCCACATCGGCCACGCCCGCATGATGATGGCGTTCGATGTCGTGCAGCGCTGGCTGAAAAGCAGTGGCTACCGCGTCACCTATGTGCGCAACATCACGGACATTGACGACAAGATCATCAAGCGCGCGCTGGAGCGGGACATCACCATCCGTGCCCTCACGGACGAGATGATCGCCGCCATGCACACCGACATCGCGGCGCTGGGCATCGAGCCCCCGTCGCTGGAGCCGCGCGCCACCGAATACGTGCCCCAGATGCTTTCGCTGATCGGCACGCTGGAAGGCAAGGGCCTGGCCTACCGCGCCGGCAATGGCGACGTGAACTACTCCGTGCGCAAGTTCGACGGCTACGGCAAGCTCTCGGGCAAGTCGCTCGACGAATTGCGCGCGGGTGAGCGCGTGGCCGTGCTCGATGGCAAGGAAGACCCGCTCGATTTCGTGCTGTGGAAATCCTCCAAGCCCGAGGAGCCACCCGAGGCCAAGTGGGACAGCGAATTCGGCTCGGGCCGCCCTGGCTGGCACATCGAGTGCTCGGCCATGTGCGGCGCCACGCTGGGCGAAACCTTCGACATCCACGGCGGCGGCATGGACCTGCAGTTCCCGCACCACGAGAACGAGATCGCCCAGAGCGAAGGCGCCAATGGCAAGCCCCTGGCGCGCTTCTGGGTGCACAACGGCTTCGTGCGCGTGGACAACGAGAAGATGAGCAAGTCGCTGGGCAACTTCTTCACCATCCGCGACGTGCTGGCGAAGTACGACGCCGAGACGGTGCGGTTTTTCATCGTGCGGGCCCACTACCGCAGCGCCCTGAACTACAGCGATGCCCACCTGGACGACGCGCGCCAGGCCTTGAAGCGCCTGTACACCGCCCTGAACCTCGTGGCGCCCGCCGAGGTGGCGGCCATTGACTGGGCGGCGCCGCATGCCGCCCGCTTCAAGGCCGCGATGGACGAGGACTTCGGCACCCCCGAAGCCATGGCCGTGCTGTTCGACCTGGCCGGCGAGGTCAACAAGACCCGCTCTGCCGAACTGGCGGGGCTGCTCAAGGCGCTGGGCGGTTGCCTGGGGGTGCTGCAGGGCGACCCCAAGGCCTTCCTGCAGGCCGGGGCGGGCGGTATGGACGAAGCCGAAATCCAGGCCCGGATCGCCGCGCGCGCCGCTGCCAAGGCGGGCAAGGATTTCGCCGAGGCCGACCGCATCCGCAATGCATTGCTGGCCCAGGGCATCGTGCTCAAGGACTCCGCCGCTGGCACCACCTGGGAAGCCGCGCAGTGATCGTTGTGTTTGTCATGGAAAACGCCTGCTGGGCAGATGGGACGCCCGGTGGCAGCTTCTAAAAAGATAGCATCCGAAGTGCTCGTGGCCGAGCCGGCGCTGGCCACGCCCGACTACTGGGCGGAGGCCTGCAAGCACCTGGTCAAGAAGGACCGGGTGATGAAGCGCCTGATTCCCCAGTTTGGCGATGCGGCGCTGCAGACACGCGGCGATGCGTTCACCACGCTCGCGCGCTCCATCGTGGGCCAGCAGATCTCGGTGAAGGCCGCGCAGACCGTGTGGGAGCGCTTTGCCGCGATGCCCCGCAGCATGAAGCCCGCCAGCGTGCTCAAGCTCAAGATCGACGACATGCGGGCCGCGGGCCTGTCTGCGCGCAAGGTCGACTACCTGGTGGACCTGGCGATGCACTTCGAGGGCGGCAAGCTGCACGTGAAGGACTGGGCCGCGATGGATGACGAGGCCATCATTGCCGAACTGGTGGCCATCCGCGGCATCGGCCGCTGGACGGCCGAGATGTTCCTCATCTTCTACATGATGCGTCCCAACGTGCTGCCGCTGGACGACGTGGGGCTGATCACCGGCATCAGCCAGAATTACTTTTCGGGCGATCCGGTCAGCCGCAGCGATGCCCGCGAAGTGGCGGAGGCCTGGAAGCCCTGGTGCAGCGTGGCGACTTGGTATATTTGGCGATCGCTGGATCCGCTTCCCGTGGCGTACTGAGCGAGATGCCCCTGGGTCCCCTTGCGCCGCGTGCCCGGGAGCGCCGCCAGCGCGGCGGCCCTCCTCGTGGGGCGCGCCCGTTTCGTGGGCTGTAGGTGGTGCGCAGCGCCCGGGACAGCGGACTTTTTATTTGTTGGACAAGCGTCATACCAAACTCGTAACGCGTCGGTTACAGTGCGTGCCATTCGTGGCGCCCGCACCCCGGCGCGCCCCAAGGAGAACAACGTTGGCGAAAAAGACCTTTCTGGATTTCGAGCAGCCGATTGCCGAACTCGAATCCAAAATCGAAGAACTGCGCTACGTGCAGACCGAGAGTGCCGTCGATATCTCGGAAGAGATCGACCAGCTGAGCAAGAAAAGCCAGCAGCTCACCAAGGACATCTACAGCGAGCTGTCGCCCTGGCAGATCACCAAGATCGCCCGCCACCCCGAGCGCCCCTACACGCTCGACTACGTGCGCGACATCTTCACCGACTTCGTGGAGCTGCACGGCGACCGCCACTACGCGGACGACCTGTCCATCGTGGGGGGGCTGGCACGCTTCAACGGCCATGCCTGCATGGTGCTGGGCCACCAGAAGGGGCGCGACACCAAGGAGCGCGCGATGCGCAACTTCGGCATGAGCAAGCCCGAGGGCTACCGCAAGGCCCTGCGCCTCATGAAGACGGCCGAGAAATTCAAGCTGCCCGTGTTCACCTTCGTGGACACGCCCGGCGCCTACCCTGGCATCGATGCCGAGGAACGCGGCCAGTCCGAGGCCATCGGCCGCAACATCTTCGAGATGGCGCAACTCGAAGTGCCCATCATCACCACCATCATCGGCGAGGGCGGCTCCGGCGGCGCGCTGGCGATCAGCGTGGCTGACCAGGTGGTGATGCTGCAGTACGCCATCTACTCCGTGATCAGCCCCGAAGGCTGCGCCTCCATCCTCTGGAAAACCAGCGAAAAAGCGCAGGAAGCCGCCGATGCCCTGGGCATCACCGCCCACCGCCTGAAAGCGCTGGGCCTGGTGGACAAGATCGTCAGCGAGCCCGTGGGCGGCGCCCACCGCGACCACAAGCAGATGGCGGCCTTCCTCAAGCGCGCGCTGGGCGATGCGTTCCGCCAGGTGGCGGACCTGAAGACGAAGGACCTGCTGGACCGCCGCTATGACCGCCTGCAAAGCTACGGCCGGTTCAGCGACACCAAGGCGGAGAGCCGCTGACGGTTCCGGGGACGCTTTCCTGCCCAACACCAACGGCCCTGCGGGGCCGTTGGTGCTTCTGGACAGGGTTCTCCGCCGTTGCCGTGGCCGGGAGGCGCCGATAATCGGCCGCCATGTGCCGCCGCCCCCTTGTTGCCCTTGTTGTTGTTGACGCCGCCACAGGTTCCTGGCCCTTGCCCTGGCGCCACGGGGAGGCATGGACATGACCTTGTCCTTCGACGCGGCCATGCAGGCTTTCGAGCCCGCGCTGCCCCTGGCGGTCGGATTCAGCGGCGGTGCGGATTCCACGGCGCTGCTGCTGGCATGCGCCCGGCGCTGGCCTGGCCAGGTGCGGGCGATCCACGTGCACCATGGCTTGCAGCCAGCGGCTGACGGTTTTGCGCGGCACTGCGAAGACCTGTGCCAAGCCCTGGATGTGCCGCTGGCGGTGCAGCGCCCGGACGCCCGCCACGCGCCGGGGCAAAGCCCGGAAGACGCTGCACGGCAGGCAAGGTACAAGGCATTTGAGGCGGTAGCGCTTGCCAGTCAAGCGCATAATGCTATTAAATCAATAGCAATCGCGCAGCACGCGGATGACCAGGTCGAAACGCTCGTGCTGGCCCTGTCGCGCGGGGCCGGTGTGGCCGGGCTGGCGGCGATGCCCGCCCGATGGCGCCGCGCGGGCATTGACTGGCACCGCCCCCTGCTGCGGGTGGCCGGGGCTGACGTGCGCCAGTGGCTGCGGGCACAGGGGCAGGGGTGGGTGGAAGACCCGACCAATGCCGATGAGCGCTTCACGCGCAACCGCATCCGCGCGAGGATCTTGCCCGTGCTGGAGGCCGCATTCCCTGCGTTTCGCGACACCTTTGCGCGGTCCGCCCTGCATGCGGCGCAGGCGGACGAACTGCTGGAAGAACTTGCACTGCAGGACCTGGCCATCGTGGGCGCACCGCCGCGCATCCGGGCCTTGCAGGGCCTGAGCCGCGCGCGGCAGGCCAATGTGCTGCGCCACTGGCTGCGCGTCGAGCACCACACCACGGCGGCCGCGGCGCAATTGAATGAACTGCTCGACCAGGTGCAGTCGTGCACCACAGGGGGCCACCGCATCCACATCAAGGTCGGGCACGGTTTTGCCGTCCGGTCCGGGCCGGAACTCGATTGGTACAGTCCAGAGGTGTTGGCCCCCTGATCGCACGAACCACGGCGGCGCGCCGAGGCAGTGTCCTTCAGCGTGGTGTCTGAGGCCCGAAATCCGAAGTCTGCGGCGGTGAGCTTCAAGGAAAAGCGCGAGATGGCCAGCCTGGGCAGCAAGTTGCCGAAGATCCGCTCGGTGGAGCTCGCGGGCAAATACAACAAAAGTGATGTCCATGCGCGGGCTGTCCAGCTTCATGCCCTGGTGCATCGACGTCAACGAAGAAGCCAGGTCCGCACGCGGATCACTTTTGAAAAAGACAAAAAATGGAACAAGCCGTCGTATCCGGCATCACATTCAACCGCGACGAAGCCAAGATCTCCGTGCTGGGCGTGCCCGACAAGCCGGGCATCGCCCACCAGATCCTGGGCGCCGTGGCCGATGCCAACATCGAGGTCGACGTGATCATCCAGAACGTGGGCAAGGACGGCAAGACCACCTTCAGCTTCACCGTGCACCGCAACGATTGCGCGCGCACCGTCGAGCTGCTCAAGGAGAAAGTGGTGCCCGTGCTGGGCGCGCAGGAGGTCGTGGGCGACACCAGCTGCTGCAAGGTGAGCATCGTCGGCAGCGGCATGCGCAGCCACGTGGGCGTGGCGAGCAAGATGTTCCGCACGCTGCGCGAGGAGGGCATCAACATCCAGATGATCTCTACCTCCGAAATCAAGACCTCCGTCGTGATCGACGAGGAGTACGTCGAACTGGCCGTGCGCAGCCTGCACAAGGCGTTCGAGCTGGACCAGCAAGCCGCCTCACCCGCCAGAAGCGCCCCGGAAATGGGGCATAATAGCGGGATTGGAAACGTGACCGAGTGGCCGAAGGTGCTCCCCTGCTAAGGGAGTATGGGGTGTAGAGCCTCATCGAGGGTTCGAATCCCTCCGTTTCCGCCAGACGCAAAAGCCCTGAGTGATTGATTCACTTGGGGCTTTTCTCTTTTGTGCCCAAGGAACTGGCACCGCAACGGGCATTTCACCCGGTTGCCCGTGCTTCGTCCTGAGGGGCCTCGCGCCGCATTGACGGACAGCCGGGTTGCGTTCGCGGTCCGCGTTGGGGAGTCGCCTGGCGCAGTCCCGCGCCACCACCTGAAGGCTACGAGCCAGCTCCCGCGATGAGTGCCAGGCATCAGGGCGCGAACACCACCGATGACTCTCCCAACTGCTTGCGGCCGCCCCGCTGATCGCCCGATCACGGCTGCCGCCCGGTCGGCTCACTGACGCGCAGCCCCGCAAAGGTCGCGAACTCAAAAAGCGTCGCCCCCTCCGGGCTGCAGCACTTGCACAGGTCTGCCAGCGCTGGTTCGACCTCCTGCAGCGTGAATCAGGGGGGCCGTGTCTCCCGCCGGTACGCGCAGGCTCTTGGTTCCGTCCACAGGATTCGGGCCGATGCCGGGCGTGCGGCCGATGCGCTCGGCTCTGTGCGGGCACGTTCAGCTTTGTGTGGATATCGACAGGCTACTTCTTGATTTTCCAGTCGTCGAAGTGGCTGCCCATTAAAAATATAAAAAATGCCTATGTTTTTATATAAAAAAAGATTGATTGTTTGAATGTTTCTGCGGGCTTAGTCTACGTGCAAGTTAGATCAAACGCGCCGCAAGCACGGCGGAGAAACAACAATGCACGAGTACGTGGACTACATCATCGTCGGCTCAGGGCCGGCGGGTTCCGTCATCGCCAGAAGGCTGAGCGAGCGGACCCATCACAGCATTTGCGTCATCGAGGCGGGTTCCGAGGACAAGGATTTCTTCATTCGCGTTCCTGTCGGTTTCGTCAAAACCCTGTATGGCGGGAAGATCACCTGGAACTACCAGACCGAACCTGCCGCCGCGACGCACAACAGAAAAATTGCCATGCCGCAGGGGCGGGTGGTGGGGGGCTCCAGCTCGGTCAATGGCCTGGTGTATTCGCGCGGTCAGCGCGAGGACTTCGATGACTGGGAAAAAATGGGAAATGCCGGCTGGGGCTATGCCGACGTCCTGCCCTACTTCAAGCGTTCGGAGCGCCGGCTGGGGCCTTGCGATCCGGAGTTTCGCGGCACGGCCGGGGAACTGCCCATCACGAATCCCGACTGGGCTTCGCCGCTGTGCGATGCCTTCATCAAGGGATGCGAGGAATTCGGTATTCCCTGCAACCCCGACTACAACGGCAGGGAGCAGCTGGGCGCGGGGTATTTCCAGCGCTACATCCACAGGAACCGGCGCGTCAATTGTTCCGATGCTTTCCTGCGGCCGGCAATGCAGACCGGTCGGGTGCAACTGAAGACAAACGCCGTGGTGTCGGAAGTCCTGTTCCAGGGCCATCGCGCCGTTGGCGTGAAGTACATCCGGCATGGCGCGTCGCACACGGTCTACGCCAACAAGGAGGTGATCCTCAGCGCGGGGGCCGTGAACTCGCCCAAGATCCTGCAACTGTCAGGCCTTGGAGACTCCGAGCTGCTGCGCCCGCATGGCGTCGCCGTCAAGCAGCATCTGCCTGGTGTGGGCGCGAATTTTCGCGATCACTATACGGTGCGCAGCATTGCGCGGGCGCAAGGCGCCACGACGCTCAACGAGTTGTCCCGGGGATGGCGCCTGGGCAAGGAGGTGCTCAGGTGGTTCGCGGGCAAGCCGAGCATCCTGGCGCTGAGCCCTTCGCTCGTGCATGTCTTCTGGCGAACCCCACTCAGCCCCGCGCGCGGCGACATCCAGATCCTGTTCACGCCGGCCAGCTACAAGGAGGGCAGCAACTACGTGCTCGACGACATGCCGGGCATGAGCACGGGCGCCAGGCAGCAGCGGCCTGAAAGCAGCGGCTATGTGCACATCCAGTCCAGGGACCCGCTGCAGGCGCCGCTGCTCCAGCCGAACTTTCTCAGCCATGAGCTGGACCAGCGCACGCTGGTCGAAGCGCTGAAGCTCGCCCGGCAACTGATGGCCTCCTCGGCGATGGCGCCCTACCTGGTGAAGGAGCTGCAGCCTGGCAAGGACATCGCCACCGACGACGAGTGGCTGGACTATGCCCGGCAGAAGGGCACCACCGGCTATCACATGGTGGGCACCTGCAAGATGGGTCCGCGCGAGGACCGCATGGCCGTGGTCGATGCCGCGCTGCGGGTTCATGGCTGCGAAAACCTGCGCGTCGCGGATGCGTCCGTCATGCCCCAGGTTCCGTCCGCCAACACCCTGGCCGCCAGCCTGATGGTTGGCGAAAAGGCGGCCGACATGATTTTGGCGAAGTAAAGCATCTATGACTGGAGACAACGCAATGTCAGCATCCCTCCCTCAAGTTCTCGAATCCGTTTCGACGCTGAGCCTGATCGCGGGGCAACGCGTGGGCAGCGGCGCCAGCTTCGCCGTGCGCGACCGCTACTCGGGCGAGACGATCGCCCAGGTGGACCAGACCTCCCGGGAGCACATCCGGCAGGCCGTGGCCGTGGCGCGCCGCCATGTGAAGCAGGCGCCGGACGGCTACAAGCGTTCACGCATCCTGCGCAAGGCGGCGGAGATCATCCAGGCCCGCAGACAGCGCTTCATCGACATCATGGTGCTGGAGGCGGGGTTCACCGCGGCAGAATCGTCCGGTGAAATCGACCGCGGCCTGGATACGCTGGAAATCTCGGCCGAGGAGGCCAAGCGCATCTGCGGCGAGATGATCCCCATGGATGGCAACCCCGGCCAGAAAGATCGCATTGCCTTTACCCTGCGCACGCCGGTGGGCGTCGTGTGCGCCATCACGCCTTTCAATGCGCCGTTCAACGCCTTGCTGCACAAAATCGCTCCGGCCATTGCCGCGGGCAATGCGGTCATCCTGAAACCTTCTGGCTACACCCCGTTGACTGCCAGCCTGATCTGCGACGTTCTGCTGGAGGCCGGCTGGCCCGCCGAACTCATTTCCCTGGTCCATGGAGAAGGCGCGGAGGCGGGGGAATGGCTGCTGGACGAGCAGGGCATCGACTTCTACACCTTCACCGGCAGCACGCGGGTCGGCCGCATCATCCAGCAAAAGGCGGGCAGCCGGCGCACGCAGCTCGAACTGGGCAGCATCGCCTGCACGGTGATCTGTGAAGACGCCGATCTCGACATGGCCTTGCCGCGCATTCTGCGTGCCACGTTCCGCAAGGCGGGCCAGGTGTGCACGTCGATCCAGCGCCTGTATGTGGCGCAATCCCGGGTCGAGGAAGTCGCGGCCCGGCTGGAACAGGCCACGCGCGCGCTCAAGAGCGGCGATCCGCGGCAGGCCGGGACCGATGTGGGGCCGATGATTGCCGAGAAAGAGGCCATGCGCGCGCAGGCCTGGGTGCTCGAGGCGGTGGCCCAGGGCGCACGGCTGGTCACGGGCGGCCAGCGAGAAGGGTCCGTGCTGGAGCCGACGATCCTGGCCGACGTGCGACCCGGGATGAAGGTGGTGGACCAGGAAATCTTCGCGCCGGTCGTCACCCTGATGCCGTTCCAGACGGTGTCCGAGGTCATCGACAGCATCAATGCCACGCCCTACGGCCTGGCCGCCGGTGTCTTCACCAATGACGTGAACACCGCTTTCTACATGGCCCGCCATCTGCGCGTGGGCGGCTTGCATGTGAACGAAACCTCCAGCTCGCGCAATGACGGCATGCCTTATGGCGGCGTCAAGGACAGCGGCTACGGCTTCGAAGGTCCGAAGTATGCGATCCGCGACATGACCGACGAAAAGGTCGTGACGTTTTCGCTGAGCACCCCGGCCTGAGATGGCTCGGCGCCCCGCAGCGGACGCCGCGAATTTCACCAGCCTGCATGCGCCCTTGCTGAGCGCAATGGCCTTTGCTTGCCGTTCGACGAGTGGCCGTCACGCTGGCCCACCGCGTGTGGCCACCGCCTCCCGAGGAGGCCGCCTTTTGTCGTGGGGCGGCCTGGCGGCAAAAGATGAAACCGACCGTTGCTTGATTTTTTTGGAGACAAACCATGAATACGAAGAAGACTTTCAGCATCTCGAAGATCGTGCGTGTCGTGCTGGGCCCCCTGGGGCTGGCGTTGAGCCTGGGGGCGCAGGCCGGGCCTTATCCAGAGCGGCCCATCAGCTTGATCGTTCCATATACCGCAGGGGGGGCGACAGACGTCTTGGCCAGAATGCTGGCCAAAGGCCTGTCTCAGGAACTGAAACAGCCGATCGTCGTGGAGAACGTTCCCGGTGCCGGGGGATCGATAGGCCAGTCGCGTGTGGCCAGGGCCGCGGCCGATGGCTACACCCTCCTTCTGGGCAATGTCGGAACGCTGGCTGCGAATGCCTCGGTCTACAAAAATCTGCCTTACGACGTTCTCAAGGACTTCACCCCGCTCGCCTCCGTGGGTGATGCTCCGCAGGTGCTTTCGGTGCGCGCCGATTTCCCGGCGTCGAACCTGGATGAGTTCGCCGCCTATGCCAAGACCCATGGCGCAAAAATGAACTTCGGCGATGCGGGCGTCGGCTCGGGTGCCTTCCTGGGGGGCGTGCTGCTCAACGCAGGCCTGGGCATCAACGTGCCGCCCGTTCACTATCGTGGCGCGGCCCAGGCGACGTCCGATGTGATGGCCGGGCAGATCGACTACACCGTGGAAAGCAGCAGCACGGCGGTCGGCTCGATTGCATCGGGCAAGATCAAGGGGCTGGTGGTGCTGAGCGCGCAGCGCGTGGGCGTGCTGCCGAACGTTCCCTCGGCCAGCGAGACCTCCTACAAGAATTTGAACTACACCATCTGGAACATGCTGCTGGTCAAGAAGGGCGTTCCCATGGCGACGGTCAATGCGCTCAACGAGGCCATCAACAAGACGCTGGCCCAAGCGGACCTGCTGGAGCGTTACAGGCAAATGGGCCTGGCGGTCCCCAGCGCCGCGCAGCGCAGCACGGAAGGCGCCGAGAAGCTGCTGGCCGAGGAAGTGGCGCGCTGGCAAAAGCTCTTGAGCGAAGCGGGCGTGAAACCGGAGTAGAGGCAAAGGCTCTCCCGGCCTCCCAGTCTCATTGGAACGTGGAGATGGTCCTGGCCAAGGCCACCAGCTTGCGGATGACGGTCTGGCTCTGGTCCATGCCCCACGCGGCATTGAAGGAAATGCGGGGAAAAGCCGGTGCGCCTTTCAGCGCAATGAGTTCGCCGCTTTTCAATTCCGATTCAATCAGGGGATAGGTCATCAAGCCGATGCCCGTGCCGCAGCGGAGCAGCTCCTTCAGTGTCAATACATCGCCGCAGATATCGATCTTGATGCGGAGGCTGTTCTCCTTGACGAGTTTCGCCAGGATCGGATGCATGGGCGATTCTTTGGACAGCGACCACACCGGCTGCGAGCGCATCAGTTCCAGCCAGTGGGTCGCGGATTGGTCACCCTCGCGCCCCACAAGGGCCGGCGAGCCCACCAGCATCACGTCGACGGAGCCTATGGGCTCCACATGAAAGCGGTCGGAGGTCAGGGAAGGCGTGGCCATGAACACCAGGTCCAGGTGGCCCGTCTCCAGCTTGTTGACGCTCAGCGAGGTCTGCCCGACCTCCACCTCAAAATTCAGTTGCGGCATGGCCGCCCGCGCAGCGGTAATGAACTGCGAAAACCAGGTCTGGCCGATCAGGCCGGCAATGCCCAGGCGTATGAGCCCCGAGGCATGGGAGGCATCGTCGAGCGTGTGAATGACATCATCGATGGCTGCCAGGAGGGGCTTGATCTGCTGAACCAGCTCCCGCCCTTGCGTCGTCAGGTCCATCCTGCGGCCACGCTTGTGAAACACCGGAAAGCCCAGCCTTCCCTCCAGCTCCCGCATGCGCGCGGAAACCGTGGGCTGGGTGGTGTACATGTGGTCCGCAGTGGCCTGGAAACTGCCTAGCTGTGCAATCTGGCACAGCGTCTGGAGATGCAGGATATTTACTTTCGCCATGTGGCCCTTTGTCGAATTCGGTGGACTCTGCCCCTGAGGCTACCTCAGGAGTCCTTGGTTCGGGAGGCAAAGCCCCGTCAGGGCAAACACAGTAAGCTTGGGCCATTGTTTCAATGCTCCAGGTGCCATGCGTATCGCCGTTCTAGAAGACGATGCCCTTCTGCAAGATGTCCTTCGCGCCGCGACCCAAGGTGCGGGGCACGTGTGCCATGCTTACATGACAAGCGAATCCCTCCTCAAGGATTTGCGCCATCAGACGTTTGACCTCTTGATACTGGACTGGCACCTGCCGGATATGGACGGGCCGGAGGTTGCCCAGGCCGTCCGCAAGGTCAGGCCCGATGCTATGCCGATCCTGTTCCTCACCCGGCGCAACGGCGAGCAGGATGTCATCGAGGGGCTGACCTCTGGCGGCGATGACTTCATGACCAAGCCCGTCCGCATGGGTGAGTTGCTGGCGCGTATTCAAGCGTTGCTACGCAGGGCGCACCCGACCGTCATGGCGGATGTGCTGGACTTCGGTCGGTACCGGTTTGAACCCAGCACGCGGACGGTCGTGCTCGACGGCAAAAGCATCGAGCTGAAGAACAAGGAATACGAACTCGCGTTGTGCCTCTTTCAGAACCTCGGGCGCTTGATGTCGCGGGACCATCTGCGCGAGAAGGTATGGGCAGACGCCAGGGATGTCCACACCCGCACGCTTGACACACACGCCTCACGGCTTCGGACCCAATTGCTCCTGACCCCGGACAGCGGCTATGCACTTTCCGCCGTCTACGGGATCGGCTACCGGCTCGACAAGATTCACCAATCCGGGTGATGATGGGCTGGGGTGGCTGCAGCCTTGCAGGTCCGTATATTCGCCGGCGCAGCCTTGGTCTTCCGGTTGCACCTGCCTGCGCCATAGGCGGCATGTCCACGGTCTCCCATCCTCCCGCGGTCTCTCGTTTTTCTTCCCCTCTGACCATGTCCCATCGCTTTCCGCTTCATTGCCTTGCCTTGTGGCTCGCGGCCATCGCCCTGCCCGGATGGGGCGCAACGCCGAAGGCACCGCAGGGGGGTGTCAAGGTCATGCACTGGTGGGTCGCGGGCGGAGAGCGTGCCAGCATGAATGCGGTTCGTGACCATGCCCTGCTGAATGGCGTGGGATGGGCCGAGCACTCGTCTGCCGGCAGTGGGACGGCCCGCTATACCGAAGCGCTCGCCAGGCGCCGGCTGGGCCCCGAAGCTCCCACGGTCGCGCAGATGATCGGATTTGAAATCCATGCCTGGGCCCGCAAGGGCTTGCTGGAGAACCTGGACGACATTGCAATGCGCGAAGAATGGGACGAGGTCGTTCCCATGGACATTCAACGCTTGTCCAAATGGAACGGTTCATGGGTGGCGACCCCTTTCAACGCCCATTCCACCAACTGGCTGTGGGTCAACAAGGCACTGGCACAGCAGCTTGGGGCAGCGCAGGCGCCAGACGGTTGGGCGGATCTCATTGCCCTGCTGGACAAGGCCAAGGCCAGCGGCGTGTTGCCGCTGGCCATTGGCCACGAAGCGTGGGAGCACACGTTGCTGTTCGAGTCCGTGGCCGTGGGGGTCGGGGGCGCGCAGTTCTACCGCAAGGCATTCATCGACCTGGACCCCGGCGTGCTCGATGAGGCCCGGCTGACGCTGATTTTTGACCGCATGAAACAGCTGGCGGGCTACCTGGGGCCCCGTTTTCCGACACGGCGCTGGGACGAGGCAACGACATTGGTCAGTCGGGGGGAAGCCCTCTTGCAGGTGCAGGGCTCCTGGGTGGACGGCGAATTCACGGCAATGGGCCTGGCGCCCGGGCGGGAGTACGTCTGCTGGAGGTTTCCCGATACCCAGGGGGTCTACCTGTTCAATAGCGATCAGTTCGTCTTTCTGCGCCAGCCTCAAGGCCGGCAACCCGCCCAGGCCGCGTTCGCCACGGTCGTCATGGGCCCGGCGCTCCAGGAAGACGTGAACCTGCGAACTGGTGCCGCGCCGGCGCGGGTGGATGTGTCCAACCAGCGCTTCAACAGCTGCGGGCGCCGCAACATCACCGACATGCGCAACGCCAACATGCGCCGGGCGATGATGGGCTCCATCGCAATGGGCAACGCCAACCCTCCGGCGGTCAAGACCGCCATCTACGAGGTCGTGTCCCGGCACTTCAAGGGGGAGTTGAACACGCCCGACGCGGTCAAAGCCCTTCGCGGCGCCATCGCACAGGCCAGCCGATAAGCCGTCGCCCATCCACCGTCCCTCTGACCATGTTCCTCGCAAGACACATTTCACATTGGCGCCTGGCGGCAAAGATCGTTTTCCTGGTCGCCTTGATGGGCCTGATTTCCGTGGCGATCACGGTCTACGCCACCACCCAGATGCGCAGCATCGACCAGCGATACACGCACCTCATCGCAAAGGAGGCACAAGGTGCCCTGGAGCTGAGCGATGCTGCGCTATTGCTGTCGGAATCCAACCGCATCGTGTATGCCGTCCTGACCGCGCAGGAGGAAGCAACGATGCGGGCGGAGCTCGAATCGCTCAAGCGGTTGCATGGGGGGTTCAACGCCAAGGTTGCTTCGGTGCTGTCGTTGATGCCGGATGAAGCAACTGCCCTGCAGGCCATCGGCCAGCAGGCCGACGTGTCCTTTGCACAGGCCAACCGCATCGTTGAATCCGCCGCCCGCTGGCGCGGCGACCGCGCTTTGCAGATCATCCACGATGAGTTCGAGCCGGTGCTGCGGTCCCTGCAGCGGGACATGGCGCAGCTGCGCAGCAGATCTGTCGCGGGCTTCCAGCAAGCGAGCCAGCAACTGGGCGAAGCGACGCGCACCACGGTGGCGACTACGTTGCTCGGCGTGGGCCTGGGCCTGCTGTCCGTGATGGCGCTTTCCGGGTGGGTGGGGGTTCATCAGATATCAAGACCCATCGCGCGTCTGACGCAAGGCATGCATCAGCTCACCTTGCGCCAATACGACACCCCGGTGCTGGGCACCGACCGCCGGGACGAGGTCGGCACCATGGCGAAGGCGATGCAGGTTTTCAAGGACAGCATGCAACGCGCAGACCGCCTGGCCATCGAAGTCGCCGCCAGCGCCGAGGCGAGGCGCCTGTCGGAGCAACTCGTAGACCTGACCAGCGCGATTCCCGGCGCGGTGTTTCAGCTCCATGTGCAGCCGGATGGCACCCGCCGCTATCTGTATGTGAGCGACAAGGCGGAGGATCTGCACAGCCGCACCGCAAGGGAACTGCTGGGGGACGAGGGCCGGATCGGCGTTGAGTACGGAAACGCGGGCGATACGGCGCGCGACCGGTTCATGAAAAGCCTGGGCACATTGGAGCCGGTTCACTTCGCGGTGCAAATGGAGCGGGGTGGCCAGACCGTCTGGCTCGAGACGCTGGCGACAGCGCGGCGAACCCCCGACGGAGGCGCCTTGTTCAACGGTGTATGGCTGGATGTGACGCAGGCCCAGTTGCAGGCCCATGCGCTATCGAAAGCCAAGGAGGAGGCCGAACGCACGGCGGAAGAAAGGGCCGAGTTCCTGGCGATGATGAGCCACGAGATCCGCACGCCACTGAACGCCATCCTGGGATTGACCCAGCTTGCGCTCAAAGACCGGCTGGACAGCCCGCAGCGCGAGCGGGTCGAGAAGATGCAGCGGGCTGGCCGGCATCTGCTGGGCATCGTCGACGACATTCTTGATTTCTCGAAGATCGACGGTGGCCACATGGTTCTGGAGCATGCGCTTTTTCAGCCGCGCCAGATGGTTGGTGATGTCGCTGGCATGTTCATCGACAAGGCCGATGGAAAGGGGCTCGAGCTGCAGATTGACGTGGACAGCGACGTGCCCACGGCAGTGTTTGGCGATTCGCACCGGATGGGGCAGATCCTCATCAACTATGTCAACAATGCCATCAAGTTTACGGAACGGGGCACGGTCTCCATCCACCTGCAGCTGGCGAACGAACACAGCCAAGGCCTGTTGCTGCGCTGCGCCGTGCGGGACACGGGGATCGGCCTCTCGCCTGACCAGGAGGCCGGGCTGTTCCAGGCGTTTCACCAGGCCGATGCCTCCATCACCCGCCGCTTCGGCGGCACGGGCTTGGGGCTGGCGATCTCCCGCCGCCTGGCCGACTTGATGGGCGGCGCCGTGGGGGTGGCGAGCACGCCGGGAGTCGGCAGCACCTTCTGGTTTACCGCGCTGGTTCAGAGGACCACGCCGGCCTCCAGGGAACACACCGCGCACCTCCCTCAGGCAGTGCCCGATATCGCAGGACTGAGCGGCCTGCGCGTGCTGGTCGTGGACGACAACGAACTCAATCGTCTCGTGGCGCGCGGCCTGCTGGAAGCCGGGGGCATGCGTGTTGACCTGGCCGAGGACGGGGCGGCCGCACTGGACAAACTGCAGTCCGCCCCCGATGGCACCTACGCCGCCGTGCTGATGGATATGCAGATGCCCATCATGGACGGGCTTACGGCCACGCGCGAGCTGCGCGCACAGCCGAGATTCGCTGCGCTGCCCATCGTGGCCATGACGGCCAACGCCACGGCGCGGGACATCGAGCGGTCCCGCCAGGCGGGCATGAACGACCATCTCATCAAGCCAGTCCTGGAGAGCAATCTCTGGGACACGCTCCACCGCTGGATTCTGCCGGGCGACATGCAAGCCAGGGCGCGCCATGTTCCTGCCACGATTGCATTGCAGGCCAGGGAAAGATATGGCGTGGACTTTGATCCCGCCGCGTTGGAGGAAATGCGCGCAGGCTTGTCCCCCGCAGAGCTCAGCGCCTTGACGGCGAAATTCGAACAGGACTGCACCCAGCGTCTGCGGCGCCTGGAGCAGGCCGCCACGGACAACGACCGGGCTCGGTTGCGCAAGGAAGCGCACGATCTTGCGGGCACGGCAGGGAGCTTTGGCCTCAATCGACTTGGTGAACTGGCTCAGACGCTGCATTCGTTGGCCTCGCTGGAAGCTGCAGGCGAACACTCCTTTGCCATCCCGCTGCAGGAGCTGCGGTCATGCGCGGAACGTGGTCTGAAGGAAATGCGCGACGCCGTTGCATCGCACGATGCGGAGCCCCACCCGGCCAGCCCCTCGCGCTGGTGAATGCTCCGGCATCGAATTCAATCCCGCCAGGATTGACCGGTGGACTGCCCCGGCCATGCAACCGGAAGGAATGCGCGGTGGCATCCTGGGTATGCTCAGCGCGCAATCCGTCTGCCGGGCGCTGCTGAGCCATGGATGGGGCAAATACGCCCGACCTATTCCTCCGTCGCGCAATTGGCCCGCTTGAGCGCAGCATCTATCCAGGCGTTGTCCTGGGAGCCGTCCGCGATCTCCGCCACCATCACGGCCTCGATCTCCTGCTTCTTGTGCGCAGCGGCCAGCAACTGCTCGGCCTGGCCGTAGGGCACGCAGAGCAGACCGTCGTCGTCGCCGATGACCAGGTCGCCGGGTTCGATGACCATGCCGTCGATGGCGATGGGCACGTTGATCTCGCCGGGGCCATCCTTGTAGGGGCCGCGGTGCGTGACGCCGGCGGCGAACACGGGGAAGCTGTCCTTTCGCAGCACGGCGCTGTCGCGGATGGCTCCGTTGATGACGATGCCCGCAAAGCCCTTGAGCTTGGCTTCGCCCACCATGATCTCGCCGATGAGTGCGTTGGTGAGGTCGCCGCCCGCGTCCACCACGATCACGTCGCCGGGTTGCGCGATTTTCAAGGCCTTGTGGATCAGCAGGTTGTCGCCAGGGCGGGTCTTGATGGTGAGGGCCGGGCCGGCCATGGCGGTACCGTCGTGCATGGGGCGCAGGCGTGGTCCGCCGGCCGTCATGCGCGACATGCAGTCGCTGACGTTGGCCACGGGCACGTCGAGGAATTGCCGGGCCAGTTCCAGGCTCACGGCGCGTTGGCGCTTCAAGATTTGGCAGCCGATCATGGTGTGGTTCTCACTGGGATGGTGGAAAAGTGATGGGTGGAGTGATCAGTCGAGCGTGGTGCCCGAGCTCTTGACGATGGGCGCCAGGCGCGCGCGGTCGCTGGCATAGAGCCTGGCCATGTCGTCGGGCGTGCCGGTGATGAGCTCGGCGCCGGAGTCCGCGATCTTCTTGGCGGTATCGGGTGCGTTCACCACCTTGTTGATGGCCTCGTTGAGCTGCCTGACGATGGCGTCCGGCGTGCCGGCCGGGGCCATCACGCCCCACACGCTGGCCAGTTCCACGCCCTTGATGCCGGACTCGGTGTAGGTGGGCACGTCGGGCAGCAGCTTGGAGCGGCGCGCGGTGGTCACGCCGATGGCGCGTACCTTGCCCGACTGGATGTGCGAGAGCAGCGTGGGGATGGAGCCCATGTACATGTCGATGCGCCCGCCCAGCAGGTCGGGCATGGCCTGGGCCATGCCGCGAAACGGCACGTGCGTGAACTTCACGTTGGAGCTTTTCTGCCAGGCCTCGCTGATGATGTGCGAAATGGTGCCGGTGCCCGGCGTGGCAAAGCTCAGGCGCCCGGGGTCCTTCTTCGCGGCCTGGATGATGTCGTCCAGGGTCTTGTAGGGCGAGTCGGCGTTCACCACCAGCACGGCCGGGCCGGCGGCCACCAGGGCCACGGCGCGCAGGTCCTTGTCGGGGTTGTAGGTGAGCTTGGTGTACAGCAGCGGGTTGAGCACCACGTTGTCGGTCTGCGCCATCACCAGGGTCAGCCCGTCGGCGGGGGCCTTGGCCGTCTGGTCCAGCGCCAGGTTGCCGCCGGCGCCGGGCTTGTTCTCCACCACGATGGCCCAGCCGTAGGCATCGGTCAGCTTGGTGCCGACCAGCCGGGTCAGGGTGTCGGTGCCGCCGCCCGCCGGGAAGGGCACGATGAACTTGATGGGCCGTTGCGGGTAGTTGCCCTGGGCATGGGCCGGGGCGATGGTTGCCGTGGCGGCCGCCATGGCCAGCAGGCCGCCGAGGGCCAGTGTGCGTCGAGTCAAGGTCATTGCGAATGTCTCCTGTAGTGATGTCGGTCGGTGGGCGCGGGGTGCGCGCTGATCAAGGGTGGCTGGCGAGCACGTGGCGGCCCAGCCAGGCGATGGCTTCGTCGGTGGAGGTGCCGGTGAAAGGCTGTGCCGCATGGGCCTGTGCGGTGGCGGCAAACAACGATTCGACGGCGGGCGAGACGACCGGCGCCAGGCCGTGGCGGGCCATCTGCTGCTGCGCCTCGGCCACCTCGTTGCGGCGGCGCGCCGAGTGCGGGATGTGCGTGCGCACCATGGATTCCATCAGCGTGCGCAGCGGTGTCTCGTCGATATCCTGCAGCACGGCATACAACTGCTCGCGCAGGCCCATCTGCTGGGCCGTGACCAGGCATTCCACCGCGAGCGCCTCGACTCCCTTGGTGTAGATGCTGCGCAAGAGCTTGAGCGAGGCGGCATCGCCCGGCTGATCGCCCACCACGCGGACCGATCCGCCGAAGGGCGAGAACAATTCCTGTACAAAACCGGCCTTGCCGCCGGCCACGAGCAGCGGCGTCTTCTTGCCGCCCAGGTTGACGGCCCCTGTGATGGCCACGTCCACGAAGTGGACCGCCGTGCCGTGTGCGCCGCGTTGGGCCAGCTCGCCGCATTCGCGCATCTCGCCGGGGTCGGCCGTGGTCATGTCCACATACAGCGCCCCATCCTGCAGATGGGGCAGGCAGGCCTCGAACAGGCTGCGCGCCATGGTGCCGAACACGGCGCTCACCACCACGTCGGCCCCGGCCAGCCAGGCCCCGGGCGCGGTATGCACCTGCGCACCGGCGGCCTGCACGGCGGCAGCCACCGCTGCGCCTGGCTGCAGGTCGCACAGGCCCGCCAGGCTGTGCCCCTGCTCCAGGAAGGCCTGCATGTAGCAGGCGCCGACCATTCCACCACCCATGATTGCGATTTTCATGAAAGTACAAATTTAAAACATTTATGCCATCTTATTGAGCGTGACGGGAGTGGTCTCATAGGGGTTTCCCGTGGATCAAGGTGAACTTGCACTTATTTTGTATTTTTCTGAAGTCGCCTCCAGAGGCGGCATTGACTGCACGGCTCACCTAGAATGAGCGCACTCCATCCCATCCCCCTGGTGCAAAAACAGTGCAAAACGTGAAAGACAAGGCGTACGAGGTTCTGCGGCAGCGGCTCATCGGCGGGCACTACCGCCCGGGTGAGCAGCTCAAGGAAGAGCCCATCGCCCGCGACCTGGGGCTGAGCCGCACACCGGTGCGCAATGCGCTGCACCGCCTGGTGGAAGACGGCCTGGCGACCGATGGCGCGGGCCAGGGCATCCGGGTGTCGGAGTGGAGCGACTGGGATGTGGAGGAGACCTTCCAGTTGCGCATGCTGCTGGAGCCGTATGCCTCGTTCCTCGCGGCCACGCGCGGCGGCGAGGGGTTGGCCGATGAGCTGGAGGCCAGCAACCAGCGCATGGAGGCCGGCATTGCCGCTGGCCACGATGGCATCGCCGAGGTGCAGTCCGCCAACCGGGATTTCCACCACGCGCTGATCGAGGCGTCGGGCTCGCCGCGCCTCAAGACCATGCTGGCGACCATGATCGACATGCCGATCATCAAGCGCTCGTTCTACATCTACACGCCCGAAGAACTGGTGCAAAGCCTCCACCATCACCGCGATCTGGCGATTGCCGTGCGCGCCAGGGATGGTGAGCTGGCCCGGCAGGTCATGCAGCTGCATCTGCGCATGTCCTACCACCGGTTCATGAAACACCGGGTCGAGTACCGGCAGGACGGCGCAACCCCTCCATCTTCCTCTCGATAAGTTACCCGTATTGGGCTCGAAAGAAGGTGCGGAGTCTGTATGGGGAAATGGGCTGTTTCCAGGGGCCGCCCCGGGTGGCACGGCGAGGAAGTGGCTGGCTTAAAAAGGGGCCCGCACGAGGCGGGCCCAAACGCTTCATCTACCGATGCCTGACACACCGGCAGCTTCATGGTGCTCCGGACGCCATCCCTTCGCCTGTAGGACCAGCGCCGCTTGATCTATCAGCGGGCGCGCGCCGGGAGCCTGGGCGCAAGGGCGTTCGAAAAAAAGCCCGCACGAAGCGGGCTTGAACTTGCTCAAGGCAAGAGGGGAGGGTGTCGCCAGAGGATAGCGACGAGGGCATCGTAAAACGAACGCCATTCCCGCGGTGTCGGACAAAGCCGCGTCAGTTGGGCGTGGCGTCACAGCGCATTGAGCGGAATCTTGAGGTAGGAGATCCCGTTGCTTTCCGCTGGCGGAGGCTCCCCCGCGCGGATGTTGATCTGTACTGCCGGCAGGATCAGCACGGGCACGTCCAGTGTCGCGTCGCGGCGGGTGCGCATGGCCACGAAGCCAGCCTCGGTGATGCCGTCGTGGACGTGGATGTTTCGCTCCCGCTGTTCGGCGACGGTGGTTTCCCACGCGGGCTCGCGGCCTGCGGGCGGGTAGTCGTGGCACATGAACAGCCGGGTTTCGGGCGGCAGGCCGAGCAGCTTGCGCACCGACTGGTACAGCATGTGTGCGTCGCCGCCCGGGAAGTCGCACCGTGCCGTGCCCACGTCGGGCATGAACAAGGTGTCGCCGACGAATACCGCGTTGCCTACCTGGAAGGCCATGCAGGCGGGTGTGTGGCCCGGTACCGACAGGGCCCGGGCCTGCAGGGTGCCAATGGCGAATGCCTCCCCGTCGGCGAACAGATGATCGAATTGGCTGCCATCGGCCCGGAAACCGGGCTCCAGGTTGAAGATGCCTTTGAAGGTGTTTTGCACCTTGGTGATGGCGGCGCCGATGGCGATCTTGCCGCCCAGCGCTTCCCGCAGGTGGTGCGCGGCCGACAGGTGGTCTGCATGGGCATGGGTTTCCAGAATCCACTGGACCGTGAGTTGCTGCGCCGTCACGAAGGCCATCACCTCGCTCGCCGCCGCGGTGCTGGTGCGGCCCGATTTGGGGTCATAGTCAAGGACGGAATCAAGGATGGCGCAGTGGCCTCCGGGATGATCGAACACCACATAGGTCACGGTGTGGGTGGAGGGGTCGAAGAACGCGTGGACCTGTGGTTGCATGGGGGTACCCGTCGAAATCAATAAAGAAAATTATAGTTTGTATAAAAATATATTGTTTTACAATCCACCCGATTCCCTTTACGCCCAAGGAGTACCGCGCATGCAGATCGACTGGAACCATTTCACCCCCTGGTCTGCCTTGGCCGGGGGCATTCTTCTGGGGCTCGCGGCCGCGGGCTTCGTGCTGCTCAATGGTCGGGTCTTGGGCATCAGCGGCATTGTCGGAGGGCTGCTGCGGCCGCGCAGCGGAGATATTGCGTGGCGTATTGCCTTGGTGCTGGGCCTGCTGGCCGCGCCCGCGCTCTACCGCGGTGTGGTGGGTGCCAGCCAGGGCCCCCGGATCGATGCCAGTTGGGCAATGGTGGTGCTGGCCGGCCTGCTGGTGGGCCTTGGCACCCGCTACGGCGGGGGCTGCACCAGCGGCCATGGCGTGTGTGGCCTGGCGCGCCTGTCGCCAAGATCACTGGTGGCCACGCTGGCCTTCATGGGGACGGGTTTTGCCAGTGTTTTTGTCATCCGGCACGTTCTGTCCTGACGGCGTTGCGGATGGCTGGGGTCAACATTTTCAATTTTCTGGGAGCGGCCCATGCGCCACCGTATCGCTGAATTCGCCGTCGGCCTGGTCTTTGGCCTGGGCCTTGTGGTTTCGGGCATGACCGACCCGGGCAAGGTCGTGGGGTTTCTGGATGTGACGGGACTGTGGGATCCCTCACTGGCCTTTGTGATGGGCGGGGCCGTTGCGGTGAGTGCCCTCGCATTCGCCGTGGCACGCCGGCGCACCAGGGCCTTCCTGGGCGGGGCCATGCACTTGCCTGCATCGCGCGGCATCGACAGGCGCCTGGTGGCTGGCAGCCTGCTATTTGGCGTGGGGTGGGGGATGGCGGGGTTCTGTCCGGGGCCCGCCATCGTGTCGGTCGGGGCCGGGGAGCCCAAGGCCATGGCGTTTGTGGGGGCCATGCTGGTGGGCATGGCCGGTTTCGAATGGATCGAGCGCCGCCGGGCCTTGCGCGCCACCCGTGCTGGCTGATTGATGCGGACGGGCCCGCACGATCCACGCTTGCAGAAATGGTGGCTGGGTCGAGGCGGCGCTTTCACAGACCGGAGGGACCGGTGACTGCGGGTGGGGTGCTGGCCCGGGCCCTTGCTGGCGGGGCTGCATCCGTGGGGGGCATCAGCCCCCGTGCATTTCCTGCAGGCGCTGCTTCTCCGCGGCGGGCGTCTCCAGGAATTCCCGCTGCACCTGTTCGCGTGTCTTGGGCGTGCCGGTATTCCTTTGCGGCAGGGCATAGCCGCGCGCGAGCAGGGCGAGGCTGCCGTCCTTGCGGGCGGCTTCGATGTCCCGCAGGACGTCGCTGCGCTGCTTTCCCCCTTGCAGGTGGTCCGGGTGCGTGGTGTAGCCCACCTCGCCGCCCGCCGGGTGATACAGGGATGAGGCGGTGGCGACGGCAGGCATCGCCATGGCGAGCGCTGCCAATGGCGCGAACAAGGCGGTGCGTGCGTTGAGGATGGTTTTGCGGGACATGGAGGGTGTTTCCTTTCAGGGGGAGTGATCCGGGGTTGCATGCCCTGGCCGCAGGTGCTTGCCAGTGCATGGGGATACTGTAAAAACGCCATGCCGACAGGGCGCCCACCGCTGCCTGACGAATTTGTAATCGCGGCCCCCGCCATGTTCTTTGACAATCCGGGCATGAAAGTTCTGCTCATCGAAGACGAAGTCAAGCTTGCGCACTACCTGCGCAAGGGGCTCACGGAGGCCGGATATGTGGTGGACGTGGCGCACAACGGGGTCGATGGCCTGCACATGGCCCTGGAGGGCGACTACGCGCTGCTGGTGCTTGACGTGATGCTGCCCGGCATCGACGGATTGAGCCTGCTTGCCGCGCTGCGCAAGACCCGCCAGACCCCTGTGCTCATGCTCACGGCCCGTACCAAGGTGGAGGACCGCGTGCTGGGCCTGCAGTCGGGCGCGGATGACTATCTGGTCAAGCCGTTTGCTTTCTCCGAACTCATGGCGCGCATCGAGGTCATCGTGCGGCGCAGCCGGGTGGCGCAACCAGGATCGGCGTGCGCCACGGTGCTGCAACTGGCGAACCTGGAAGTGGATCTGTTGCGGCGCAAGGCCACGCGCGCGGGCCAGCGCCTGGACCTGACGGCCAAGGAGTTTCTGTTGCTCACGCTCTTCCTGCGCCGCCAGGGGGAAGTGCTCTCGCGCACCGAGATCGCCGCCCAGGTATGGGACATGAACTTCGACAGCGAGACCAATGTGGTCGAGGTCGCCATCCGGCGGCTGCGCAGCAAGATGGACGTGCCCTTTCCCGAACACCTGCTGCACACCATCCGTGGCATGGGGTATGTGATGGAAGCGCGCGGCGCATGACGGGCACGCGTGCACCCGGGTCGCTGCGCCGGCGGCTGTCCTGGTGGCTTGCCGCGCAGAGCCTGGCGGGCCTGGGCGCCGTGTGCCTGCTGGTGTATCTGGTCACGGCGGCGGGATTTCGCGAACGGCAGGACAGCCAGCTGGAGCAGAAGGAAGCCGTGGTGCGGCATCTTTTGTCGGGCGGGGGAATGCACCCCATGCCGCAGCCCTGGAACGACGTCCATCTGCTGGATGATTTCCTGGCCGGGCACGACAACTTCCGGCTGCGGGTATCGACCGGGGAGGGGGAGGTGCTCTACCCCCGTGTTGCGCGGGGCGATCCGCCGCTGCTGGCCTGGCGCGAGCGCAGCTTCGAGGTGGCGTCCCAGCGCCCAGAGGCGCCCGGCCGCGTGCTGCGGGTATGGCTGGCGCTGGACATCCAGGCCGATGAGCAGTTGCTGCGCCGCATGGCCGTCACGCTGTGGGTCGCTGCGCTGGCGGGCGCGGTGGTGGTGTCGCTGGGCGGCTTCACGCTGGTCCACCTGGGGTTGTCGCCCGTGCGCGCCCTCTCGGCGCAGGTGCGGGCGCTTTCGCCCGACACGCTGCACCAGCGCCTCGGCACGGAAGGGCAGCCCGCCGAGTTGCAGCCGCTCGTCGAGCAGTTCAACGGCCTGCTCGGCCGGCTGGAAAAGGCCTACGTCCAGGTGGAGGGATTCAACGCGGATGTGGCCCATGAACTGCGCACGCCATTGGCGACATTGCAGGCCAGCAACGAGCTGGCGTTGCGCGGGCTGCTTGGCGGCGGCGCGGGCAATGCGGGAGAGCTGGGCGAGGTGCTGGCCTCCAACCTGGAGGAATTGCAGCGCCTCACGGGCATCGTCAACGACATGCTTTTTCTTTCCCAGGCCGACCGGGGCGCGGGCGCCCGCCGCGAGCCCACCCCCAGCCTCGCCCGGGTGGTGGCGCAGGTGGCGGAATTTCACGAGGCCGCCTTGGCGGACGCGGGGCTGGCATTGCACATCTCGGGCGATGCGGCGGGGCAGTTCGATGTCCCGCTGCTGCACCGAGCGCTGTCCAATCTCATCGGCAATGCGGTGCGCCACGCCCGCCAGGGTACGGCGGTGCAGGTGCGCATCGCTCCCCTGCCGGGAGGCGGGGGCGGAGTGATGGTCGTCAACGAGGGGGAGACCGTGGCGCCCGAGGTGCTGGCGCGGCTGTTCGACCGATTCTTCCGAGCGGATCCCTCGCGGGCCCACGCCCAGAGGAACCATGGCCTGGGCCTGGCCATCACGGACGCCATAGCCCGCATGCATGGCGGGCGGACGGTGGCCACATCGTCTGGCGGGGTGACGGCCATCGGCCTGGAGCTGCCTGCCAGCTAGGCACGGGGCGATCCTGTCCGCGCGGGGCCGAAAGGGGCTGAGTCCCCGGGGGCGGACCCTTCTGTTCCTGGCGTGTTTCAAGCCAGGGCTGGCGACACGGAGCCTGGCCGGGTGTTTCGGGGACGGACTATTCGTCGATCGACGCGCTCCAGCGGTCTCCCCAGCTGCGCGCGCCCACGCGCTCGATATCGCGCCGGTCGCGCTTGGTGGGTCGGCCCTCCTGCAGCGTGGCGGCGGGCTCGGGGGCCAGCCGCCGTTGTTCGGCAGCCTGTTCACGCGCCGTGATGCTGTCCGCCGTTTCCTCGTACAGCTGCTGCGCAATGGGGGCGGGTCCGCGCGCGCCGCTCAGGCCCCGCACCAGCACCGTGCGGGCGAGGGGGCCCTGGCGCAAGGCCACGGTATCGCCGCAGCGCAGGTCGCGTGCAGGCTTGGCCAGCTGGCCGTTGACCGTCACGCGGCCCTTGCCGATCTCTTCGGTGGCCAGGCTGCGCGTCTTGTAGAAGCGGGCGCACCAGAGCCACTTGTCCAGCCGCATTGTCTCCGAGGTGTTCATGCGGAGGATTGTGACGCGTGTGCGTGGTTTGCACTGTCAGCCGATGGCGCGGCCAGTGGCAGGCGTACAACGGCATCCAGGCCCGCCACCCGGTGGCCCACCACGCGGTTGGTCAGCGAGATGCTGCCCCCGATGGCCTCCACGATCTCGCGGCAGATCGCCAGGCCCAGGCCGCTGCCGGCGCGCACATCGCCCGCCGAGAACGGCTGGAAGAGGCGGGCCGCCAGCTCGCCGTCGATGCCGGGGCCCTGGTCGCTGAGGGTCAGCGCCACATGGTGGCTGTCGGTGCGCAGGTCCACCGTCAGCTCGCTGCCCTGCGGCGCATGGCGCACGGCGTTGTGCAGCAGGTTGCGGCTCAGTTCGCGCAGCATCCACTCGTGGGCCTGGACCCGCGCGGGCACGGTCTGTATGCCGAAGTCCAGGTCGCGCTGCGCGATCAGTGGTGATATCTCCAGCGCCACGGTGCGCAGCACATCGTCCAGCCGCGTGGTGGGCGGTGCGCTCTGCTGGCGCAGTTGCTCCACCTTCGCCAGCGCCAGCATCTGGTTGGCCAGCTGGGTGGCGCGGTCCACCGTATCGCTGATCTCGTGCAGGGCCTGCCGGGGCTCCACGTCGCCCCGCAGGGCCGATTGCACCTGGGTCTTCAGCACGGCCAGGGGGGTGCGCAGCTGGTGGGAGGCATCGCGCACGAAGCGCTTCTGGTGGCGCAGCAGGTGGCGCAGGCGCTGCATCACTTCGTTGGTGGCGTCGATCAGCGGCTGCAGTTCGCGCGGCGTGGAGGGGGCGGCGATGGGGCTCAGGTCGCCCTCCCGGCGGTCCTGCAGCTGCAGGCTCAGCTGCCGCACGGGATGGATGGCCCGCTGCACCACCAGCACCACGGTGAGGGCGATCACGGCAATCAGCAGGGCCTGGCGCAGCAACGTGTTGCGCAGGATCTGCAGGGCCAGCGTTTCACGCACTTCGAGCGTCTCTGCCACCTGGATCACGGCCATGGCCCGGCCTTCGGAGCTGGCCACGGGCTGCAGCAGGACGGCCACGCGCACGTCGCGGTCGCGAAAGCGGTCGTCGTAGAAGTCCACCAGCGCGGCGTAGGGCGGGCGGTCCGGGATCTTTCCACGCCAGACAGGCAGTTCGGCAAACCCCGAGACCAGTTCGCCATGCAGGTTGGAGACGCGGTAGAACATCTGGCTCTGGTTGTCGGCCTCAAAGGCTTCCAGGGCCGAGTAGGGCACGGTGGCGCGCAATTCGGCCGCGTCGTCAAAGCCTTTCACGTCGAGCTGTTCGCTGATGGTCTTGGCGGACGCCAGCAGCGTGCGGTCGTAGGCGGTGTGCAGCGATGCCAGCGTCTGCTGGTACAGGCTGAAGGTATTGAAGCCGATGAACAGCGCCACCGGCAGCAGGATGCCCAGCAGCAGGCGCCTGCGCAGCGAAGGGTGGCGGTGCCCGCCGGCGGGGGCTGCGGTCATGCGTCGGTCCGCAGCAGGTAGCCCAGCCCGCGCAGCGTCATGAGGGTCAGGCCGGTGCCCGCCAGTTTCTTGCGCAGGCGGTACACCACGACCTCGATGGCCTCGTACTGCACATCCAGCTGGCCGGGGAACACCAGCTCGTACAGCCGCTCCTTGGTGACGGCGTGGCCTGGTTGGGCGAGCAGGGCGTGCATGAGCGCCAGCTCGCGCGGCGTCAGCTCCATCACCTCGCCCTGGAGATACAGCGCGCCGCTGTTCTTGTCATAGCGGATGGCACCGATCTGCACGGTGCTGGGAGCCAGCTGCGTGCCGGGTAGGGGGTCCGCGCTGCGGCGTACCAGGGCACGCAGCCGGGCCTCGAGTTCGTCCAGGTCGAAGGGCTTGGGCAGGTAGTCGTCCGCCCCTGCGTTCAGCCCCATCACCCGGTCGCCCACGGTGCCTCGGGCGGTGAGGATCAGCACCGGCGTTCGCAGGCCGCGCGCGCGCGCCTGCTGCAGCACCTGCAGGCCGTCGAGCCCGGGCAGGGTAAGGTCCAGGATGACGGCGTCGGGCTGGCGGGACGCCCACTGGCTCAGGGCGGATTTGCCGTCGCCCACCGCGGTCACCTCCATGCCGCGCCGGGTCAGTGCACGGTGCAGGGTCGCCTGCATGGTGGGGTCGTCTTCAACGAGGAGCAATTGCATGCGCGGCACCATAGCATCGTCTCATCGCATGCGCCGTATGGGTGTTTTCCCTGAGTCGCAGGACAGCCGTTTGACAGGCAGCGCGCGCATCATCGAACGGTTCGCAAACCTTACAAGGAGACACCATGCGTCGCGATATGTTTCTGAAATCACTGGCTGCCATGGCCGCCGCCGGCGTGCTGCCGGTATCGGCCCAGAGCGCCCACGCCATCAAGATGATGATTCCCGCCAACCCCGGCGGTGGCTGGGACACCACGGGCCGTGCGCTGGGCAAGGCCATGCAGGATGCAGGCGTCGCGTCGTCGGTGTCTTATGACAACAAGGGCGGCGCCGCTGGCGCCATCGGCCTGGCCCAGTTCGTCAACGCCAGCAAGGGCGACCCGAACGCCCTGATGGTGATGGGCGCCGTGATGCTGGGCGGCATCATCACGGGCAAGCCGCCCGTGGGCCTGGACAAGGTGACCCCGCTCGCGCGCCTGACCAGCGAATACAACGTGTTCGTGCTGCCCGCCAATTCGCCTTTCAAGTCCATGAAGGACGTGGTGGACCAGCTCAAGAAGGATCCCGGCAGCGTGAAGTGGGGCGGTGGCTCGCGTGGTTCCACCGAGCACATCGCGGCAGCGATGATCGCCCGCGAAGTGGGCGTGGACCCCGCCAAGATCAACTACGTGGCCTTCCGTGGGGGTGGTGAGGCCACCGCCGCCATCCTGGGCGGCAACGTCACGGTCGGCGGCAGCGGCTACAGCGAGTTCGCCGAGTACATCACCGCGGGCAAGATGCGCGCCGTGGGCGTCACCTCGGGCTCGCGCCTGAAGGGCGTGAACGTCGCCACGCTCAAGGAGCAGGGCATCAACGTGGAAATCGGCAACTGGCGCGGCGTGTACGGCGCGCCTGGCATCACTCCCGAGCAGCGCAAGGCGCTGATCGAGGCCCTGTCCAAGACCTTCAAGCACAAGGCCTGGCAAGATGCGATGGAGAAGAACGGCTGGACCCCCGCATGGATGGCCGGCGACGAGTTCGCCAACTTCGTGGATGCCGAGTTCGCCAGCATGCGCGCCACCATGGCCAAGTCGGGGATGATCTGAGGCCAGCAAGTTAGGCCTCGGCTGCGCGGCCCCTGCGGGGTGCGCGGCCTTGCTGCCCGCCCGGTGAAGGAAAAACATGACACAACAACATTCATCGCGCTCCAAGCCCTTGCAGACCCTGATAGGGGCGGGCCTGGTGGTGCTTGCGCTGTTTCTGGCCTGGGGTGCCAGCACGGTCAGCTCGGAGGCGGGCTACGGCGGCGTGGGCCCCAATTTCTTTCCCTGGGTGGTCAGCATCGCCTTGCTGATCTGCGGCGTGCTCTGCGTGGTGCATGCACTGACCGGGGGCTTTCGTGAGCTGGAAGAGGGCTCGGGCGACGAGCGCGCCCACTGGAAGGGCTTCATCTGGGTGTCGGCCGGGCTGCTGCTCAATGCCTTGCTCATCACGACGCTGGGCTTCATCCTGAGCTGCGCGCTGTGCTTCGTGCTGTCGGTGCGGGGCTTCAAGAGCTCGGAAGGCGAGCTGGACCTGCGCCTGCGGGCCTGGATCAAGGATTCCCTCATTGGCGTGGCCGTGGCCGCGCCGGTGTTCTGGATGTTTACGCAATTGCTGGCCATCAACCTGCCCGGCCTCACCAACACGGGGTGGCTGTAAAGCCTGCACGCCATGGAAACGTTGAACCTCCTGATGCAGGGTTTTGCCACCGCTGCCACTCCCATCAACCTGATGTGGGCCTTCGTGGGCTGCATGATCGGCACCGCCGTGGGCGTGCTGCCCGGCATCGGGCCGGCCGTGGCGGTGGCCATGCTGCTGCCCATCACCGTGAAGGTCGAGGCCACGGCCTCCATGATCTTCTTCGCGGGCATCTATTACGGCGCCATGTATGGCGGCTCCACCACGTCCATCCTGCTGAACACGCCCGGTGAGGCGGGCTCCATGGTCACCGCCATGGAGGGCAACAAGATGGCCAAGAACGGCCGTGCGGGCGCGGCGCTGGCGACCGCCGCCATCGGCTCGTTCGTGGCGGGCACCATCGCCACCGTGCTGGTCACGTTCTTTGCCCCCCTGGTGGCTGAATACGCCGTGCGCCTGGGCCCGCCCGAGTATTTCATGCTGATGGTGCTGGCCTTCACCACCGTGAGCGCGGTGCTGGGCAAGAGCACGCTGCGCGGCATGGTGGCGCTGTTCGTCGGCCTGGCCATGGGCCTCATCGGCATCGACCAGATCTCGGGCCAGGCGCGCTACACCGGTGGCGTGCCCGAGCTGATGGACGGGATCGAGGTGGTGCTGATCGCCGTGGGCCTGTTTGCCGTGGGCGAGGCCTTGTACAACGTGATGTACGAAGGCAAGACCGACGAAACCCAGAACCGCCTGACCAGCACGCACATGACCAAGGAGGAGTGGAGGCGTTCGTGGCCCGCATGGATCCGCGCCACCTTCATCGGCTTTCCGTTCGGCACCGTGCCCGCGGGCGGCAGCGAGATCCCGACCTTCCTGAGCTACGCCGCTGAAAAGAAGCTGAGCAAGCACAAGGAAGAGTTCGGCACCACCGGCGCCATCGAAGGCGTGGCGGGCCCCGAGGCCGCCAACAACGCGGCCATCACGGCCACGCTGATCCCGCTGCTCACGCTGGGCATTCCCACGTCCAACACCACGGCCATCCTGCTGGGTGCGTTCCAGAACTACGGCATCCAGCCCGGCCCGCAGCTGTTCGACACCAATGGCGCGCTGGTGTGGGCACTGATCGCCTCTATGTACATCGGCAACGTGATGCTGCTCATCCTGAACCTGCCGCTGGTGGGCCTGTGGGTGAAGCTGCTCAAGATTCCCAAGTCGTACCTGTACGCGGGCATCCTGGTGTTCTCCACGCTGGGCGTGTACGGCATGCGCCAGAGCGCGTTCGATCTGGTGCTGCTGTATGCGATCGGCCTCTTGGGCGTGGTGATGCGCCGCTTCGACTTCCCGGCCGCTCCAGTGGTGGTGGGCATGATCCTGGGGCCTCTGGCCGAGGCGCAGATGCGCAACGCCGTGTCGATTGGCGAAGGCAAGTGGACGATCTTCCTGGAGCGCCCCGGTTCGCTGACGCTGATCGTCATCGTGCTGTCCGTGCTCATCGTGCCGCGCCTGCTGCGGCGCTGGGCGGCACGCAAGCTGGCGGCGCTGGAGCGCTGATACACACAAAGGCTCGCAAAAAAGAAAACCGCGCCACATGGCGCGGTTTTTTCATGCGGGCACCGGCTGGTGCAGACGGCGGATTTCGCAAGCCAGACCACAAGGGTTTCATGCCCCCGTTGCCTTCCCCACCAAGGTGACTTGCGTGCTCACAAGCCGTGAATCGTACCATAAAATGCGAATAGTTCTTATTTGCAAGGATGGTGCATGCAATCACTTCCGCAGGAGTTTCTGGCGCTCTGCCGCCAACTGGGCGATGCACAGAAGCGCTGCAGCACCGCCATGGCCGCCCAGGCCGCGCAGATCGAGGCACTGCAGCGCCAGGTGGTGCGGCTGCGCGCCCAGGTCATCGTGCGGGACACGCGCCTGGCGATGGCGCGGGATGAACTGGAGCGGATGAAGGCCGCGCACCCCGGCCTGCCCCGCCGCAAGGCCATGGCGCTCCACATCGGCGTGCTCGCCGAGCGCATCGCGAGCTTGTCGCGCGAATGCCTGCGCTGGCGGCTTGCGGCACAGGCCGATGCGGTTCCCGCCAGCGGCGCTGCGGCGGCCCGCGTGCATGCCCCGGCCGGCGCCCTGCGCGGGGCGCCCGCGGGCTCGGCGCTCGACGCCAACCTGGCCGCGGCCGACCTGGTGATCTGCCAGACCGGCTGCATCAGCCATGACGAGTACTGGCGGGTGCAGGACCACTGCCGCCGTACGGGCAAGCCTTGCATCCTGGTGGACCAGCCCCTGGCCGTGCGAGAGGCAGAGGCGCTGGCCGCCATCCAGCCCATGGTGGTCCTGCGCATGGTGCGCGCGCAGCGCCCTGCGGACGGCACCACCACCGGGCAGAAGGCGTTGATCTTGAATGAAAATGGCCGCTAGCGCTGAAGGAATAAGCGCAAAATGCTATTGATTTGATAGTATTTGGCGGCGCGGGTTCGAGGCGCTGCGCCGGGCCCGTGGCGCCTGTGGCGGCCGCGCCGCGCTACCATCCGTGGATGCCCCTGCTCACCGACGACGCCCCCGCACTGCCGCTGGATGCCCAGGGCATTCTCGAACTGGCGGCGCGGTCCATGTTCCAGCTGTTTTCCAGCGTCAGCCAGGGCATGTTCCTGGTGGACCGCAGCGGGCGCATCGTGTGGGTCAACGAAGGCTACCAGCGCTTTCTGCCCGACCTGGGGTTCTCCTCGGTCGACCAGTTCGTGGGCCGCACGGTGGAAGAGGTGATCCCCAACACCCAGATGCGCCGTGTGCTGGAGACCGGCCAGCCCGTGCTGATCGACCTGCTCACCAACAAGGCGGGCACCTTCGTGGTCAGCCGCATCCCGCTGCGCGACGATGCCGACCGCGTGATCGGCGCCATCGGCATCGTGCTGTTCGACCACCCCGAGACCACGCTGCAGCCGCTGATCAGCAAGTTCGCGCTGCTGCAGCGCGACCTGGACGACGCGCGGCGCGAACTGGCCAGCCAGCGCAGCCGCTCCCTGGCCGTAGCGGGCGACGGCGAGCGGCGCGCCAAATACACCTTTGCCAGCTTCATTGGCTCCAGCCCTGCGGCGGCCGAGGTCAAGCGCCAGGCGCGCCGCGCGGCGCAGTCCAGCAGCCCAGTACTGCTGCTCGGCGAGACGGGCACAGGCAAGGAGCTGCTGGCCCATGCCATCCACGCGGCATCCAGCCGCGCCAGCGGCCCGTTCGTGAGCGTCAACATTGCCGCCGTGCCCGACACATTGCTGGAGGCCGAGTTCTTTGGCGTGGCCCCCGGGGCCTACACCGGTGCCGACCGCAAGGGGCGCGACGGCAAGTTCAAGCTGGCCGACGGCGGCACGCTGTTCCTCGACGAAATCGGCGACATGCCGCAAAGCCTGCAGGCCAAGCTGCTGCGGGCCCTGCAAGAGGGCGAGATCGAGCCGCTGGGCTCCAACAAGCTCGTGCCCTTCAACGTGCGCATCCTGGCCGCCACGTCGCGCGACCTGGCCGCGCTGGTGCGCGAAGGCAAGTTCCGCGAGGACCTGTTCTACCGCCTGCACGTGCTGCCCGTGCGCGTGCCGCCGCTGCGCGTGCGGCGCACCGACATCCCGGCCCTGGTGGAGGCGCTGGGTGAAGACCTGGCGCTGCGCAACAGCACGGCCCCGCCCGAGCTGCTGCCCGATGCCATGGCGCTGCTGGCGGGCCAGCCCTGGCGCGGCAACATCCGCGAACTGCGCAACGTGCTGGAGCAGGCCGTGATGCGCAGCGACTCGCCGTCCATCGACGCCGCCCAGCTCGAGCGTGTCCTGCGCGAGGCCGGCGTGGAGCCGGCCGCTCCCGCGCCGGTGCTGGACACGGCTTCCATGGCCGATGCCCAGGACGAAAGCCGCTACCTGCGTCCGCTGGCCGAGCAGGTGGCCGAGCTGGAGCGGCGCGCCATCGCGGCGACCCTGAAAGCCCATGGCGGCAACAAGCTCGCCACCGCACGGCAACTGGGCATCTCGCGGGCCACGCTGTATGGACGTCTGGAAAACCCTGAATAAATATCAGACATATGTCTGATATTTCTACAATTGGATTGTTCAAAAATCAGACTATGTCCCGCAGGCGTCAGCAGGGTTTTTATACAAATCAACAGCTTGCATGCTGGCATGAACTGTGCAATGTTCAGGCATCACAACAAGGAGACATCGCCATGCATCGTCGCACCCTGGTCGCCCTGGCCACCGCTGCCGTCACCGCCGCCACGCTTTCCACCCCCGCTTTCGGCCAGGCCGGGGAAATCCGCATCGCCCACATCTACAGCAAGACCGGCCCGCTGGAGGCCTATGGCAAGCAGACCCAGACCGGCCTGCTGATGGGCCTGAACTACGCCACCGGCGGCAGCATGACCGTCAATGGCAAGAAGCTCGTCGTGATTGAAAAGGACGACCAGGGCAAGCCTGACCTGGGCAAGAGCCTGCTGGCCTCGGCGTATTCGGACGACAAGGCCGACATCGCCGTCGGCCCCACGTCCTCGGGCGTGGCCCTGGCGCTGCTGCCCGTGGCCGAGGAATACAAGAAGATCCTGCTGGTGGAGCCTGCCGTGGCCGACGCCATCACCGGCGACAAGTGGAACAAGTACATCTTCCGCACCGGCCGCAACAGCAGCCAGGATGCCATCTCCAACGCCGTGGCCGTCGACAAGGCCGGCGTGACCGTGGCCACGCTGGCGCAGGACTATGCCTTCGGCCGCGACGGCGTGAAGGCCTTCAAGGACGCGCTCAAGAACGCCAAGCTCGTGCACGAGGAGTACCTGCCCACGACCACCACCGACTTCACTGCCGGTGCCCAGCGCCTGATCGACAAGCTCAAGGACGTGCCCGGCCGCAAGGTCATCTTCATCATCTGGGCCGGCGCGGGCAACCCCTTCAAGATCGCCGACATGGACTTGAAGCGCTACAACATCGAGATCGCCACGGGCGGCAACATCCTGCCCGCCATGGCCGCGTACAAGAACTTCCCTGGCATGGAAGGCGCCACGTACTACTACTTCGGCATCCCCCAAAACCCTGTGAACGAAGCCATGGTGGCCGCGCACTACAAGGAGTTCAAGACCCCGCCGGACTTCTTCACCGCCGGCGGCTTCAGCTCCGCCATGGCGCTGGTCACGGCCCTCAAGGCCACGAACGGCGACACCAACACCAACAAGCTCATCAAGACCATGGAGGGCATGAGCTTCGAGACCCCCAAGGGCAAGATGACCTTCCGCAAGGAAGACCACCAGGCCATGCAGAGCATGTACCACTTCAAGATCAAGGTGGACCCGGCCTTCGCCTGGGGCGTGCCCGAGCTGGTGCGCGAGATCAAGCCTGAAGAAATGAACGTGCCGATCCGCAACAAGCGATAGGCCGGTTTTTTCGATGCGTTAGCGAGGCCCGACGGACAGGACAACCATCCTGCTCCTTCGGGGTTCATCCCGCAGGGGCGGCCGCCCCTCTTTTTCCAGTGAATTGATGCATGAACCCCCGGATCACACGGGGGCAGGGTCGGTTTTTCTCAAAATTATTTGGAGACAAGACAACATGGCTTTCAATTTCATCCGGGCGGCTGCAGCAGGGGCTGTAATTTCAATGTGCGCAGCGGGCGGCGCGATGGCCGCCGTCAACCTGCCCGCGCTCAAGATCGACAAGACGCAGACCACCGTGTCGGGCCTGTCGGCTGGCGGCTTCATGGCCGTGCAGCTGCACGTGGCGTATTCGGCCACGTTTGCCAAGGGCGTGGGCGTGGTCGCGGGCGGGCCGTTCTATTGCGCCGAGGGCTCGGTCGTCAATGCCACGGGGCGCTGCATGGCCAGCCCGGCGGGCATTCCCACCAGCACGCTGGTCAGCACCACCAACACCTGGGCCAGCCAAGGCGCCATCGACCCCGTGGCCAACCTGCAGAACTCGAAGGTCTACCTGTTCTCGGGCACGCTCGACAGTGCGGTCAAGACCGGCGTGATGGATGCCCTGCGCACCTACTACAACAGCTTCGTGCCGGCCGCCAACGTGGTCTACAAGAAGGACATCGCGGCCGAGCACGCCATGGTCACCGACGACTACGGCAACGGTTGCACCACCAAGGCAGCGCCCTACATCAGCAACTGCAACTTCGACCTGGCCGGTGCCATGCTGCAGCACCTGTACGGCCCGCTCAATGCGCGCAACAACGCGGCGCTGCCCACCGGCAACTTCATCGAGTTCAACCAGAGCGAATTCATCTCCAACCACGGCATGGCCGCCACGGGCTGGGCCTATGTGCCGCAGGCCTGCCAGGCGGGCGGCAGCGCCACCTGCAAGCTGCATGTGGTGCTGCATGGCTGCAAGCAGAACATCAGCGATGTGCAGCAGCAGTACGTGCGCAACACGGGCTACAACCGCTGGGCCGACACCAACAACATGGTGATGCTGTACCCACAGACCAGCACGGCCGCCACCAACAGCTGCTTTGACTGGTGGGGCTACGACAACGCTAACTACGCCAAGAAGTCTGGTCCGCAGATGGCGGCCATCAAGGCCATGGTGGACCGGGTCTCCAGCGGCGGCACCACCAACCCGCCGGTGGACCTGCCTGCCCCCACGGGCGTGAGCACCTCGGGCGCCACCGCCAGCAGCATGGCGATTGCCTGGAGTGCCGTCTCGGGCGCTGCCAGCTACAACGTGTACCGCAACGCCAACAAGGTCAACGCGCTGCCCGTGACCGCCACGAACTACAGCGACACCGGCCTGGCCGCTTCCACCACCTACAGCTGGACCGTGCGTGCCGCCGATGCCAACGGAGCCGAAGGCGCCGTGTCCGCGGCGGCATCCGGCACCACGCTGGCGGCGCCGGGTGGCGGCACGGGCACCTGCACCACGGCCAGCAACTATGCGCACACCCTCGCGGGCCGGGCGTACGCCTATGCGGGCTTCGCGTATGCCCTGGGCTCCAACCAGGGCATGGGCTGGTGGAACGTGTTCGTGACCACCACGCTCAAGCAGACCAGCCCCGGGTACTACGTGATCGGTACCTGCTGAAGCATGTACAACCCCCTGAGCCGCTTCGCGTCTTCCCCCTTCTCTCGGATGGCTGCGCCATTCGGGAAGGGGAGGCGCCAGCGCACGCAGGAGAAACGCCGCTGTGCAGCTTGGGCGGCCCTTGCGCGGCGGTTGCTGGTTTCGCCCGCGCCAGGTGCGGAGACTGTTGACGATGGGAACGCAGTGCAGGTCTTGGCATCCCGCCGCAGGGCTGGGTTGCCGGCCTCTTTGAATGAAATGACGACGACCGTGAAAGTGAAACACCACCCATGAGCACCTTGGCCACCAAGGACTTGACCATCCGCTTCGGCGGCCACGTGGCGGTCAACGCCGTGACCTGCTCCTTCGAGCCCGGCACGCTGACCGCCATCGTGGGCCCCAACGGTGCGGGCAAGACCACGTACTTCAACCTCATCTCGGGGCAGCTGCGCGCCACGGCGGGCAGCGTCACGCTGGGCGGGCAGGACCTCACGGGCCAGTCGGTCTCGGCGCGCACGCATGCGGGCCTGGGCCGGGCGTTTCAGCTCACCAACCTGTTCCCGAACCTCAGCGTGCTGGAGAACGTGCGCCTGGCCGTGCAGGCCACGCAGGAGGGCAAGCACCGCCGGGGCCTGAACCTGTGGAGCATCTGGAGCGACCACCGCGCGCTGACCGAACGGGCGCTGGCCATCCTGCACACGGTGGCCATGCACGAGCGCCGCGACACCCCCGTGGCCAGCCTGCCGCACGGCGACCAGCGCAAGCTCGAAGTGGCGCTGCTCATGGCGCTGGAGCCGCAGGTCTACATGTTCGACGAGCCCACGGCCGGCATGAGCCACGACGAGGCGCCCGTGATCCTGAACCTGATCCGCGAGCTGAAAAAAGACAAGACCAAGATCATCCTGCTGGTGGAGCACAAGATGGACGTGGTGCGCGAGCTGGCCGACCGCATCATCGTGCTGACCAACGGCACCCTGGTGGCCGACGGCCCGCCGGCAGAAGTGATCGCCTCGCCCGTGGTGCAAGAGGCCTACCTGGGCGTGACGAAGGAGGCGGCAGCATGACCACCACCACCAACAACAATACCGGCAACCTGCTCGAACTCAAGGGCGTGCACACCCACATCGGCGCGTACCACATCCTGCACGGCGTCGACCTGGCCGTGCCCAAGGGCCAGCTCACCATGCTGCTGGGCCGCAACGGCGCGGGCAAGACGACCACGCTGCGCACCATCATGGGCCTGTGGCATGCGTCCCAGGGCTCGGTCCACTTCGGGGGCAAGGACATCACGGCGCTGAACACCCCGCAGATCGCGGGCATGAACATCGCCTACGTGCCCGAGAACATGGGCATCTTCGCGGACCTGACCGTGAAGGAAAACATGCTGCTGGCCGCGCGCGGCGCCAAGAACGCAGCGCAGATGGACACGGCGCGGCTCGAATGGATCTTCAAGCTCTTCCCGGCCGTGGAGAAATTCTGGAACCACCCGGCCGGCAAGCTCAGCGGCGGGCAAAAGCAGATGGTGGCCGTGAGCCGCGCCATCGTCGAGCCGCGCGACCTGCTCATCGTGGACGAGCCGAGCAAGGGCCTCGCCCCCGCCATCATCAACAACATGATCGAGGCGTTCGACCAGCTCAAGAAGAGCGGCGTGACCATCCTGCTGGTGGAGCAGAACATCAACTTCGCGAAGCGGCTCGGCGACACCGTGGCCGTGATGGACAACGGCCAGGTGGTGCATGCGGGCAGCATGGCCGCGCTGGCGCAGGACGAGGCACTGCAGCGGTCGCTGCTGGGGTTGGCACTATGAATTTCACACCAGATTTCAAGCTTTTTTGGCCACTGGCGCATGATGGTAAAGCGCTGATAGCTATTAAAAATATAGCATTTGCGCGCACGCTGCTTGCCACGCAAGGAGACCGGGCATGAGCATTACCCGCGACTTCGACTGGAAGCCCCTGGCCCTGGTGCCCGCGCTGGCACTGCTGGTGCTGCCCTTCATCGGCTCGCCCAGCACCTGGCTCACGCTCACGGTGGCGGGGCTGGCCATGGGCATGATCATCTTCATCATCGCCTCGGGCCTCACGCTGGTGTTCGGCCTCATGGACGTGCTCAACTTTGGCCACGGCGTGTTCATCGCGCTGGGCGCCTTCGTGGCCACCAGCGTGCTGGGCACCATGGGCGACTGGACGCAAAGCGCCGAGCTGTGGCGCAACCTGCTGGCCGTGCTGCCCGCCATGCTGGTGGCCATGGCCGTGGCGGGCGCGGTGGGCCTGGCGTTCGAGCGTTTCATCGTGCGGCCCGTGTACGGCCAGCACTTGAAGCAGATCCTCATCACCATGGGCGGCATGATCATTGGTGAAGAACTCATCAAGGTCATCTGGGGCCCCGCGCAGATCCCGCTGCCGCTGCCCGAGGGCATGCGTGGCTCGCTGCTCATTGGCGATGCCGCCATCGAGAAATACCGCCTGGTGGCCGTGGCCGTGGGGCTGCTGGTGTTCGCCGTGCTGGCCTGGACGCTGTCGCGCACCAAGGTCGGCCTGCTCATCCGCGCCGGCGTGCAGGACCGCGAGATGGTCGAGAGCCTGGGCTACCGCATCCGCCGCCTGTTCATCGGCGTGTTCGTCGTGGGTTCGGCCCTGGCGGGCCTGGGTGGCGTGATGTGGGGCCTGTACCAGCAGAACGTGGTGCCGCAGATGGGCGCGCAGGTCAACGTGCTGATCTTCATCGTGATCATCATCGGCGGCCTCGGGTCCACGGGCGGCGCCCTCATCGGCGCGCTGCTGGTGGGGCTCATGGCCAACTACACCGGCTTCCTGGTGCCCAAGGTGGCGCTGTTCTCCAACATCGCGCTGATGGTTGCGATCCTGCTCTGGCGTCCGCAGGGTGTGTACCCGGTCGCGAACCGTTGAAGAGGAGCCCCAAGACATGCTGAACCGACTTCTTTCCAACGATTACCCGCGCAGCAAGGTGCTCGCGGTGATCCTGGTGGCCATCCTCATCGGGCTGGCGTTTGCACCCTTCCTGTTCCCGGGCGTCAAGGCGCTGTCGGTGGCCGCCAAGGTGCTGATCTTCGTGGTGCTGGTGGCCAGCTTCGATCTGCTGCTGGGCTACACCGGCATCGTGAGCTTCGCGCACACCATGTTCTTCGGCATCGGGGCCTACGGCATCGCGGTGGCCACCACCCGCCTGGGGCCGACCTGGATGGCGCTGGGCGTGGGCATTGGCGGCGCGCTGCTGCTGTCGCTGCTGCTGTCGCTGGCAGTGGGCTTGTTCTCGCTGCGCGTGCGCGCCATCTTCTTCGCGATGATCACGCTGGCCGTTGCCGCGGCGTTCCAGACGCTGGCCTCGCAGCTGTCGGACATCACCGGCGGCGAAGACGGCCTGACCTTCAAGGTGCCCGAGATCCTGTCGCCCAGTTTCGAGCCCTTTGAAGAGCCCTTCCTGGGCGTGGCCATCGACGGCCGCCTGATCTGCTACTACCTGCTGTTCGTCGCGGCGGTGGCGCTGGTGCTGGCGCTGCTGCGCATCGTCAATTCACCGTTCGGCCGCGTGCTGCAGGCCATCCGCGAGAACGAGTTCCGCGCCGAGGCCATCGGCTACCGCGTGGTGGTGTACCGCACCACGTCGAGCGTGCTGTCGGCGCTGTTCGCCACCATGGCGGGCGCGATGCTCGCGCTCTGGCTGCGCTACAACGGACCCGACACCTCGCTCAGCTTCGAAATCATGATGGACTGCCTGCTCATCGTGGTGATCGGCGGCATGGGCACCATCTACGGATCGGCCATCGGCGCCGTGCTCTTCCTGGTGGCGCAAAGCTACCTGCAGGACCTGCTGCGCCTGGGGCACGAGGCCACCTCGGGCCTGCCCTGGCTGTCTGCGCTGCTCTCGCCGGACCGCTGGCTGCTGTGGCTGGGCGTGCTGTTCGTTCTGTCGGTGTATTACTTTCCTACCGGTGTGGTGGGGCGCCTGCGCGCGGCAGCTGCGCGCAAGGCGGGGTAGGCGGCCCTTTCCCGCACGCGGGCTGGTGCGGAAGGGGCGTGGGTCAGCTGTGCAAGAAGCAACGCGAAGAAAAATACCAGGAGACAAGCACATGATGAGCATGAAGACAGGGTTTCGTCCGTTCGTTCCCGCCGCGGTGGCAGCCGCCGTTCTCGCCGCCTGTGGCGGTGGGGATGGCGAGCACGTCCCCCTCAATGCAAAGCCCGCATACCTGGGCGCCATTGCCGAGACTGCCTATGACGGCAGCAGCAACGACCTGTTGACCGCGGGCCTCGGTGCCACCGGCATGGCGGCGGCGCTGCCGCCCGCCTATGCCGACCCGCTCAAGCCCACCGCCGCCGAGTTGCGCCGCACGGCCATCCACACCAACTACCGCGCCATGCTCGACATGACGGCCGCGGGTGGCTACGGCCTGCTGTACGGCCCCAACGTGGACGCGCAGGGCAAGGTCACGGCGGGCGAGGGCAAGGTGGCGGGCACCGAGTACATCGCGTTCGCCGACGACGGCACGGGCCGCAAGAATGTCACCCTGATGGTGCAGGTGCCTGCGAGCTTCGATCCCAGGAAGCCCTGCATGATCACCGCGACCACGTCGGGCTCGCGCGGGGTGTATGGCGGCATCTCCACGGGCGAGTGGGGCCTCAAGCGCGGCTGCGCCGTGGCGTATTCGGACAAGGGCACGGGCGGTGCGCCGCACGACCTGCAGAACGACACCGTGCCGCTCATCGACGGCACCCGGACCACCGCCACCGCGGCGGGCAAGGATGCGGCCTTCAATGCCGGGCTCACGGCATCGGAGCTCGCGGCCTTCAACAAGGCCACCCCCGACCGCTTCGCCTTCAAGCATGCCCATTCAGGCCAGAACGCCGAGAAGGACTGGGGCACCACGACGCTGCAGGCGGTGGAGTTCGGCTACTACGTCCTCAACCAGCGCCACGGCGAGACCAACGCGGCCGGCCAGCGCCTGAAGACGCTCACGCCCCGCAACACCATCGTGATTGCGTCCAGCATTTCCAACGGTGGCGGCGCGGCGATCGCCGCCGCCGAGCAGGACACGCAGGGCCTGATCAGCGGCGTGGCCGTGTCCGAGCCCGCGCTGGAGCTGCCCGCCAACCCTGGCGTCACGGTGCGCCGTGGCAGCACCGAGGTGGCGGTCACGGGCAAGACGCTGGTGGACTTCACCACCTACGCCAACCTGTACCAGGCCTGTGCATCGCTGGCGCCGTCGGTCAGCGCCAGCCCCTTCGCCGCGGCGTTCGCGGCCGGGTTTGCCAGCGCGGCGCTGCCCATCGCGCCCAACCGCTGCGCGGCGCTCAAGACGGCGGGGCTGCTGTCGGCCTCCACCACCGCAGCGCAGGCCGAAGAGGCGCTGCAAAAGCTGCGCGCCTATGGCTGGGAGCCCGAGTCGAACGACCTGCATGCCTCGCTGGCCGCGTTCGAAGTGGCCCCGGCCGTGGCGGTGACCTTTGCCAACAGCCTCTCGCGCAGCAGCGTGAAGGACCACCTGTGCGGCTTCAGCTACGCGGCCACGGCGACCACGGGCGCGGTGGTGCCCCTGGCGGCCGCAGCGTTGCCGGGCATGTTCGCCACCGGCAACGGCGTGCCGCCTTCCGGTGGCATCAACCTCGTGAACAACCTGGGCAAGCTGGGCCCGGCGCGCGACTTCCTGTCGTTCTCGGACGCGGGCGTGGCCGACTGGAACACGGCGGGCGCGCTGTGCCTGCGCAACCTGGTCACCGGCACCGACGCAGCGGCCAGGAAGCTGCAGGCCGGCGTGGATGAAACCCGCCGCAACGGCAACCTGCGGGGCAAGCCCGCCGTCATCGTGCACGGCCGGGCCGATGCGCTGCTGCCCGTGAGCCACACCTCGCGCCCCTATGCCGCGTTGAACAGGAAGATCGAGGGCGCAGCCAGCCGGCTCAGCTATGTGGAAGTGGCCAACGCCCAGCATTTCGACAGCTTCATCGGCCTGCCCACGGTGCTGCCGGGCTACGACACGCGCTACGTACCGCTGCACGTGTACCTGAACCACGCGCTCGATGCCGTGTACGAGCACCTGGCCAATGGCAAGGCCTTGCCCGCCAGCCAGGTGGTGCGCACCGTGCCCCGGGGCGGCACACCCGGCAGCGCGCCGGCCATCACCGCCGCCAACGTGCCGCCACTGGCCACCGTGCCCGCTGCGGCCAATGCCATTGCCATTGCGGCAGGCGCCATCTCCATCCCCGACTGACGCGGGCCCCCGGCTGGCGAAAGAGGGAATCACCCCGTGTGCCGCGCCCGCGGTGGGCGTGGCGCCGGGGCCATGTGTTTCTGGCGCAAAGGATGGATGTATGAACGCTGTGATGAAGACCTGGGGCCGCCGCATGGCGTCGGCGCTGGCGGTGCCCGTTGTGCTGGCGCTTGGCGCCGCTGGCGGCGCTGCGCCCGCGCGTGCCGCCGAGATCGTGGTGGGGCAGGTGGCGCCCTTGTCGGGCGTCTTGGCCAGCACCGGCGCGCAGATGGTGCTGGGCGGCAAGATCTACTTCGACTGGGTCAACGCCCAGGGCGGCGTGCATGGCGCCTCCATCCGCCAGGCGGTGGTGGACGATGCCTACAAGGTGGACGACACCGTGAAGCTGACCCGCGAGATGCTGGCCAGGCCCGAGGTGGTGGCGCTGTACGGTTTCGCGGGCACGGCCAACATCACCCAGCTGCTGGCCGACGGCGTGCTGGAGCAGGGCGGCGCCGCGCTGGTGGCGCCCTACACGGGGGGCGAATCCCTGCGCAACCCTTTCAACCCGTGGATCTTCCATGTGCGCGCCGGGTATGCGGACGAGACTGAACACATGGTCCAGCAGCTCACCACGCTGGGCATGAACCGCGTGGCCGTGATGTACCAGGACGACGGTTTTGGCAAGGCGGGCCTGGCGGGCGTGGAGGCGGCGCTGGCCAAGCGCAACCTCAAGCTCGTGGTGGCGGCCGGCTATGAACGCAACACCGACAAGGTGGACGATGCCGTGAAGGCCATCAAGGCGGCCGACGTGCATGCCGTCATCATGATCGCCGTCAACAAGCCCGCGGCCGCGTTCATCCAGCGCTACCGCGAGCAGGGCGGCGGCGCGCAGCTGTACAACATCTCCGTGGTGGATCCGACCGAACTGGTCAAGCTGGCGGGCCTGAAAAACGCGCACGGCCTGGGCATCAGCCAGGTGGTGCCGTACCCCTACCGGCCTCAGCTGCCGGTGGTGCGCGAGTACCAGTCGCTGCTCAAGAAATACGCACCCGATGCCGAGGTCAACTACACCAGCTTCGAGCAGTTCCTGGGCGCCAAGGTACTGGTCGAAGCCCTGCGCCGCGCCGGGCCCCTGCCCACGCGCACCAAGGTCGTCAAGGCGCTGGAGTCGATGCAGAGCTATGACCTGGGCGGCATCACGCTGGGCTATTCGCCCACCAACCGCATCGGCTCGCGCTATGTCGAGGTCACCGTCATTGGCAGCAATGGCCGCCTCATGAAGTAGCCGGCCGCCACCTGTTTTCCATCTGTTGTTCCCAAAGGTTGCCACCATGTCCCCCATCTCGCGCTACGCCACCTGCGCCGGCTATGAAATCCACTACATGGAGTGGGGGGCGCGCGATGCCCCCGTGGTGGTGGCATGGCACGGCCTGGCGCGCACCGGGCGCGACATGGACGAACTCGCCGCGCACCTCGCCCCGCGCTACCGCGTGATCTGCCCCGACACCATCGGCCGGGGCCTGAGCCAGTGGGCGCGGGCACCGCAGGACGAGTACCGCCTGTCGTTCTACGCGCGCATCGCGGCCGGCCTGTTCGACCAGCTGGGCATCGAGAAGGCGCACTGGGTGGGCACGTCGATGGGTGGAGCGATCGGCACGGTGTGCGCATCGGGCCTGTTCCAGCCACAGCTCAAGGGCCGGATCACCAGCCTGCTGCTCAACGACAACGCGCCCCGCCTGGCGGATGCCGCGCTCGAGCGCATCAAGGCCTATGCGGGCCACCCGCCCTCGTTTGACACCGTGATGGAGTTGGAAGCCTTCTTCCGGCAGGTGTACCAGCCCTACGGCTGGCTCAGCGATGCGCAGTGGCGCCGCCTGACCGAGACCTCGACCCGGCGCCTGCCCGACGGCCGCGTGACGCCGCACTACGACCCGGCCATGGTGCAGCAGTTCACGCACCACACCAACGACTATCTGATCTGGGACCACTACGACGCGCTGGAGATCCCCGTGCTGTGCCTGCGCGGTGCGGAATCCGACCTGGTGCTGCGCGAGACCACCGCCGAGATGCTCACGCGGGGCCCCGGCGCGCGCGGGCTGGCGCAGGTGGTGGAGGTGCCCGGCTGCGGCCATGCACCCGCGCTCAATGTGCCGGCGCATTACGCGCTGGTAGACGGGTTTCTGGCACGCGCATCCTGAACGGATGGAGCGGGGAGTCGCGCAGCGTTGAAGGCGAGGGCGCTGCGCGGTACATTGGGCCCACACCACTCAACCCCTCGCCATGAAACCCCTGCTGCTCATCGCCTCGCACCTGCTTGCCCTGGCTTTGGGGTTTGCGCTGGGTGTGTATGTGCTGCCGATCTTGATAGCGCCGGATGCGCCCACGCAGCAGGAGATCCAATCCAGCCTGCCCACCGCCCAATGGACGGCCACCTTCCGCCGTGACCTGAAAGACAGCGACGCCCTGCACTGGGGCGAGGGCGCCGTGTCCCTCGGCCCGCAGGCCGTCAGCCTGCTGGGCAAGCTGGCCCCGGGGCCGGACTACAAGCTCTACCTGTCGCCCGAGTTTGTCGAGACCGAGGCCGAATTCAAGCGCCTCAAGCCCCAGATGCTGCGCGTGGGGGATGTGAAGACGTTCAACAACTTCATCGTCCCGGTGCCGCAGGGCGTGGACCTTACGAAGTTCAACACCGTGATCGTGTGGTGTGAGACCTTCAGCGAGTTCATCACCGCGGCGCAGTACCGGTAGTTCAGGCCGTTAAGCTGGGCTCTGCGGGGCGATTTGCGCCAACGCTGCCTGCAACCCGGCCAGTCCACCTACGCGCTGGTCATTGATAAAGATCTGTGGCATCTGCCGCACTGAGGGCCCGCACTTGGCATAAAAGGCCAGGCGCTCGGCCTCGTCATCGATCTTGATTTCCTCATACGGCAGCGAGCGCGACTTGAGGAGCATCTTGGCCGACTCGCATTGCGGGCAGGCGGACTTGGAATACACAGTGATTTGAAGAGCCATGGTGCAAGTTTACGGGGCACGGTATGGGCCAGACGTGCCAGAGGCCATCCGACACCGCACGGAAATCCCATCGAGTTGCCATTTGGTTTGTTTTGCGACTGCTTGGTAATTTATGCCCCGATTGTTCCCCTGAGCCCACCGGTCCGTGTTGCTGGTGATGGTTGCCATGGTGTTGGCCCTCACTGGCTGCTCATCCGCCAGCCCACCCCCCGGCATCACACCCTTCACCCCGTTCGACCTGGCCCGCTACGAAGGCTGCTGGTACGAAGTCGCCCGGCTCGACCATTCGTTTGAACGCGGCATGACGGACGTGAGCGCCACCTACCAGCGTCAGGGGGACGACAGCGTGCGTGTGCAACTGGGGCTTTGACACCGGCAAGAATGGCTGGCGCCAGGCGGACGGCAAGGCGAAGTTCACCGGCGATGCGAACACCGCGTCGCTCAAGGTGTCGTTCTTTGGTCCGTTCTACGGCAGCTACCACGTGGCCGCGCTGGATGCGGACTACCAATGGGCGCTGGTGGTGGGGCCCGACCTCAGCTACTGCTGGATCTTGTCGCGCACCAAACAACTGGCCCCGCCGTGCGCGAGCAGCTCATCGCCCGTGCCAACGTCCTGGGGCATCGACACCCAGGCGCTGATCTGGGTGACCCACGAACGCACCGACCCAAAATCATGAGGCTCCCTGCGCCACAAACCAGTGCCGTCATTGGCGCAGGCCTGGCAGGTCTGTCGTGTGCGCAGGCGCTGCTGCAGGCAGGCCACATGGTGCATGTGTTTGACAAAAGCCGTGGACCTTCCGGCCGCATGAGCACCCGTTGCCCTGAAGAGGAGCACGGTGCCTGGCAGTGCGACCACGGCGCGCAGTATTTCACCGCCCGCGATCCCGCCTTTCGTGCGGAGGTGGCCCACTGGCAGCGGGCGGGCGTGGCCGCAGTGTGGGATGCCCGCCTGGCCAGTTTTGACGGCAGCATATGGACCACGCCGCACACTCCGCTGGAGCGGTTTGTGGGCACACCGCGCATGACGTCGCCCGCCGCGTGGCTGGTGCAGAGCCTGGGCGACCGTGCGCTGGCGCAGTGGCGAACCACCGTACAGCGGCTGGACTGCTCCGAGGGCGGCTGGACCATCACCTCCGCAGAGCATGGCCCACTCCACCAGCGTTACGACGCTGTGATGTTGGCGGTGCCTGCCCCGCAGGCCGTACCGTTGCTCGCCCCCGTAGCGCGCGCTGGCGCTGCCGTGGCCGCTGGGCCGTGATGCTGCGCTACGCTGCCCCCGTGGCCATGCCGTGGGAGGGCGCCTTCATCAACACCGGCCCGCTGCGCTGGGTGGCGCGCGACAGCAGCAAGCCTGGCCGATGCCACGTTGAGCCAGAGCTTCCGGCTGGGCATGGTGTACAGGCAACTCCAAAATGCAGGGTCCGCAACTCGATGCGCTGCGCGACCATGCCGCTGACCTGCGCACGCGGCTGGATGCGCTATAGCCCTCCCTACCCATCACCCAACGCCACTCCCACCGCAGGACCGCGCCATGTCTCACGCACAGCCCCCCGCAATGCCGTTCACCTCCCTGCAGTCTCTGCCACCCGGCAACGGAAGTTGGCAAGACGGTGCTAACGTCATATCCATGCTTGAGGACTATTTCTCCCTTCAATTGAAATTTGCCAAGTGCTACGCGGTGAAAGCAGCAGTGCCGTTCGACGTCGCCATTGACCGCTGTACCAACTTGCGACGCAGGCTGAATCTGTGGGGGGACACTGGCGCGAGTAGGTGGGATCTCTTTCTGGACAGGGTAAAAAGCGCGGTCGATGACCATGCCGAGCAAGTCGCTTTATGTGCCGGGTTCCAACGATCTCTTTCCTACGTCGAAGTCACACGGTCGTTCGGCTGTTTCTCTTACGATCCGCCCGATGCATGCGGTACCTTGCGCATCCACTTTGTTGCGCCGGATGGAATCAATTCCAGTCCGCTGGCTATTGAGAATTCCAGTGCGAGGAGGGCCGACCTGCAAGATCTGATTTCGCATGTTCAGCGCACTGAGCCCAGCGTTACAACCGTGCGCGGCGTTTCCTGGCTCTACAACCTGCAGGCATATAGGCGGCTCTTTCCAACGGCCTATAGCGCTTCAGTTCAGACCGCACGGTTTCCTTTGCACTTGAACGGGAGTTCAACCTGGGGCCAGGTACTGAACTGGCGGCAGGAGGTGAAGCCGGCTGTACGAGATCAATTGTTAGTTCGCCTCAATGACATGGAGGTCGCAACTCCTTGGCGGGTCTTTCCGCTCCAAGCTTTGGTCGCTACAAGCCAGATCGAGGTGTTTTATGACTGGTTCACATGAAGGTTTTCGAATGCTGGGCATGGGCCCGAACCAGTCTTCCAAGTGACCTGCTTGGGTGACCGCAACCGTTGCAAGCCGCTCGCATTGTTCCTTCCTCAAATCCCAAACTTCTTCACCCGATAAGCCATCGTCGCCCGGCTGATCCCCAGCAGCCTTGCCGCCGACGCCACATTGCCTCCCGCGCTGCGCAGCGCCTGCCGCAGCAATTGTTCTTCGGCCTGATGCAGCGGCGCGACCGTTGGCGTGGCGGTGGGTGTCGGGTTCCAGCTGGATGTTGGCTGTGGGGGTGCTGGGTTTTGCGGGGCAACGGCGCCCGCGGCAACTCCGCGTTGCGGCTGCCCCGTCGCATGCAGCGTGCCCGTGCTGTTCGGATTCAGGTGCAGCGACATCACGTCCGAGCTCGGCTGTTCGCCCCCGGCAAACAAATGGTGCGGCTCGATCGGCTCGCCATCGGTGGCCAAAATCACACTGCGCTCGATCAGGTTCTGCAGCTCGCGGATGTTGCCGGGAAACGGGTAGTGAAACATCGCCTTCACCGCTGCCTGGCTGAAGCCGGGTACCTGGCGCTGGTGCTTGCGTTGGTAGTGCGCAAGGAAGTGGCTCATCAGCAAAGGGATGTCGTCGCGCCGGTCGCGCAGCGGGGGCAGGTGGATGGGGAATACGTTGAGGCGGTAGAACAAATCTTCGCGGAAAGTGCCTTCGCGCACGGCCTGGCGCAGGTCCACGTTGGTGGCGGCCACCAGGCGCACGTCCACGCGCACGGTGCGGGTGCCGCCCACGCGCTCTACTTCGCCCTCTTGCAGAGCGCGCAGCAGCTTGCCCTGGGCCACCAGGCTGAGCGTGCCGATTTCGTCGAGGAAGAGGGTGCCGCCGTGCGCGCGCTCAAAGCGCCCGGGGCGCGATGTGCCTGCGCCGGTGTAGGCGCCACGCTCCACGCCAAACAGTTCGCTTTCCACCAGCGTGTCGGGGATGGCCGCGCAGTTGATAGCCACAAAGGGCTGGTCTTTGCGCGGGCTGATGCGGTGCAGCATGCTGGCAAACATCTCTTTGCCCACGCCCGATTCGCCGGTGAACAACACGGTGGCGGCGGTGGGCGCCACGCGCTGCAGCATGTGGCAGGCGGCGTTGAAGGCGGATGAGGCGCCCACCATGGTGGCTTGGGCCGTGGGCTCGGCGGCGGTGCCTGCGGGGGGCGCGGAGGTTTTGCCCGGTGGCACGCCCAGGTAGGTGGTGCGCGCCTTGCCCTGCGCCCCTTCTGGCATCGAGGGGGGCAGCGATGCGGGCGGGGTGCCCACAAAGTCCTGGGCGTTCAGGTAGAACAAATCCTGCTCGGGGTCTTCCCACAGGTGGGCCGACTTGCCGACCACGCGGCAGTGCGCGGCGCCGGACGAGCGGCAGTCCACCTCGCGAAAAACGATCATGTGGCCGAACAAGGTGCTCACATAGCCCGTGGCGTAGCCCACCTGCATCCAGCACGCGGGCGATCCGCCCACGCCATAGGCGGCAATGTGCTCGTCGTCCTCGCTGGAGTTGTGCCACAGGAACTCGCCTTCGTACGCGCCCCTGTCCGCGTCATATCGTGCGTGCACCACTTCCACCTGCACCACGCCCTCCAGCGCATGCAGGCGGGTGCCCGCAATGGCCGCGGCCGTGGGCTCGGCGTTCGGCCACTGCTGGCGCACCAGGCGGGCATCGCGCGCGCCGCTCACATAGCCCGCGCGGGTGAGCAGGCCGCGTGCCTTGTCCAGGCCGATGCTGTCGATCAGCTCGCGCCGCAGCGATCCCAGGGCCTCGGAGTGCAGCAGGATCATGCGCTGGTCTTGCAGCCAGATGCGCCCGTCGCCGGGCGAGAAGAACAGGCATTCGCTGATGTCGGCCACCGTGGGGTGGGTGTGCTGGCTCACGCCGACGGTGTCGAACCCGCCCAGGGCACAGGGCTCGGTCGGGGCAAGCAAACCCCCGGCCTGGCTGGTGGCTGTGCTGCGATTCAGATCGGCCAGGGAGACACGGCGTCGGGACATGGGTTCTCCGGCAGTCATCAAAAATGGATCAGAAAGTGATCATTTGAGCAATTGGCAAGCGGCCATTTGTTTATGAATGGTAACTATTTGGTGGCAAAAAGTCCCCCATGCCAGCCGTCTTTCAGCCTAGGGAAAGTCCGTAGCGTCCCCTCTCAAAAAAGCCCCGTCGAGCGTGTTCAACGGCGTTGGGGCGCGTGGGGCTGGTACGCCCGTTGCAATTTGAGGTCACACCGCCGCGGCAATGCGGTGGGTTTTGATTTCAACCAAGGAGCAATGCAATGGGTGTTTCAGAAAAACCAGGCCTGCTGGACAACCGCCTGTGGGCGGGCAAGGCCTTTGACGGTGCGTGGGAAACTTCGCTGAGCACAGCGCGTGACGCGGTCGAGCCTGCTACGGGCCAGGTGCTCAGCCGTGTGGGCATTGCCAGTGCGGCAGAGATGCAGGCCGCCATTGGCCGGGCGCAGCAAGCGCAGGCTGCATGGGCTGCCACGGGGCCGCGCGAGCGTGCGGCGGTGTTCCATCGTGCAGCCAGTATTTTTGAGCTGCACTTTGACGAGCTGGCCATGGCAGTCGCCCGCGAAACCGGCGGCATCGTGCCCAAGGGCCAGCACGAGGTGCGCGAGGCCATCACGCTTTGCCACCTGGCCGCAGCCCTGCCCATGCAGGCACAGGGCCAGGTGCTGCCCAGCACGCCCGGCCGCCTGTCCATCGCCCGGCGCGTGCCGCACGGCGTGGTGGGCGTGATCTCGCCGTTCAACTTCCCGCTCATCCTGGGATTGCGCTCGGTGGCCCCGGCGCTGGCGTTGGGCAACGCGGTGGTGCTCAAGCCCGACACCCGCACGCCGGTGAGCGGCGGTTTCATCATGGCCCGCGTGTTTGAAGAAGCCGGTCTGCCCAAGGGCTTGCTGCAGGTGGTGCCCGGCGACGCCGAGGCGGGCGAGGCGCTGGTGGTGGACGAGCGCGTGCCCATGATCGCCTTCACCGGCTCACCCGCCGTGGGCCGCCGCATCGGCGCGCTGGCGGGGCAGCACCTGAAGAAGGTGTCGCTGGAGCTGGGCGGCGCCAACAACCTCATCATTCTGGAAGACGCCGACCCCGATGCTGCGGCCAGCGCCGCCGCGTTTGGCGCGTGGTTCCACCAGGGGCAGATCTGCATGGCATCGAACCGCATCCTGGTGCACGAGTCGATTGCTGAAGCCATCCTGCAGCGCATGGTGGGCAAGGCCACGCACCTGCCCGTGGGCGACGGCGCCAGCGGCCAAGTGGCCCTGGGCCCGATGATCGACGCCAAGCAGCTGCAGCGCTTCGACAAGGTGATCAAGGACAGCGTGGCCCAGGGCGCAAAGCTCGAAGCGGGGGGCACCTACAAGGGCCTTTGCTACAAGCCCACGGTGCTCTCGGGCGTCAAGCCCGGCGTCCGTTCGTTTGACGAAGAGCCCTTCGGCCCGGTGGCCAACCTCGTCACCTTCCGTACCGACGACGAGGCCGTGCAACTGGCCAACACGAGCCAGGGCGGCCTGGCTGCGGCCGTCATCAGCCCCAGCATGGGCCGCGCGATGGCCATCGGCCAGCGGCTGCGTGCGGGCATGGTCCACATCAATGACCAGACGGTGAACGATGAGTGCACCAATCCCTTTGGCGGCCCCGGTGTGGGTGGCAACGGGGGCAGCGTGGGTGGGCCTGCGGACATCGATGAGTACACGCAGTGGCAGTGGATCACGGTCAAAGACGCGCCGCCCGCATTCCCGTTCTAGCAGCGACAACCCCCTGAGGCGCTGCGCGCCTTCCCCCTTCTCTCGAATCGCTGCGCGATGTGGGAAGGGAGACGCCGCCAGCGCATGCAAGTGAAACGCCGCTGCGCAGCTTGGGCGGCCCTTGCGCGGCGGCCCTCGCCTGGGCTGCGCCAGTTGCCCAGGTTGGCCGCACGTCTTAGGGCCGGAGAGCACGCGAATAGCCCAGGTCTCCACGGACAAGGGCTCCCATCGACACAAATTAAGGAGACAACTTTCATGACCCTTCACAATAAAACCATCGTCGTCACCGGCTGCTGCTCGGGCATCGGCGCAGACTTTGCCAAGCTCGCCCGCCAGCAGGGCGCCCGCGTGATTGGCGTCGACCGCAATGCGCCCACGCTCACGCTCGACGGCTTTGTGCAAGTGGACCTGGGCGACCCGGCCGCCATTGACGCCGCCGTGGCGCAACTGCCCGCCAAGATCGATGCGCTGGCCAACATTGCAGGCGTGCCGGGCACATCTCCCGCCGAGCTGGTGGGCCGCGTCAACTACCTGGGACTGCGCCACTTCACGCACCGTGTGCTGGAGCGCATGGGCGAGGGCGGCTCCATCGTCAATATCTCTTCCATCCTGGGGGCCGAGTGGCCCCAGCGCCTGGAAACCCACCGCGCCCTGGGCGCCACCACCAGCTTTGATGACGGCGCGAAGTGGCTGGCCGCCCACCCTGTGGCGCAAGACACCTGCTACCAGTATTTCAAAGAGGCGCTGATCGTGTGGACCTACACCCAGTCGCAAAAGATCTTCATGGAGCGCGGCGTGCGCATGAACTGCGTGGCCCCGGGCCCCGTGTTCACGCCCATCCTGGGCGACTTTGTGCAGATGCTGGGCCAGGAGCGGGTGGAGAAAGACGCGCACCGCATGAAGCGCCCGGCCTTCAGCGATGAAGTGGCGCCCGTCATCGCCTTTTTGTGCAGCGACGCGGCACGCTGGGTGAGCGGCATCAACCTGCCCGTGGATGGCGGCCTCGCCTCCACCTACATCTGAGCGAAGGGGCGACACATGTCCGCACAACAGCTCCAGGCCATCCTGCAGATGGCCGCGCAAAACCCACCGCCAGCCCAGCCCACCCCCGGGCAGCTGCGCGCGTGGTTTGATGCCAGCAACTCGCAGATGCCTCTGGCCCAGGGGCTTCCCATCCAGACGCTGCGCATCCCCAACGGGGCGGGCGGCACCATGGCTGCGGAGTTGCTGAGCACGCCGCAGGCTGACCCGCGCAGGCTCATCATTTACTACCACGCTGGCGGATTTGTGTTTGGCTCGCTGGCCTCGCACCGGGCGCTGTGCTCGTACCTGGCGCAGTTCAGCGGAGCGCAGGTGCTCAACGTGGACTACCGCCTGGCACCGGAACACCCCGCGCCCGCAGCACACGACGATGCGCTGGCCGCCTACCAGTGGGCGCTGGCCAATGGCTATGCCGCGTCGGCCATTGCGCTGATGGGCGACTCGGCGGGCGGCAACCTGGCCTTGTCCACCGCCGTGCGTGCCCGCAACCAGGGGCTGCCGCTGCCTGCGGCCGTCGTGGCCTTGTCGCCCGCGCTGGACCTGGCGTCCGAAGGCGAGTCCCACCATACCGTGGACGACCCATTCATCACGCGTGAGCTGATGGGATTTTTCAACGCCATGTATGTGCCGGGTGGCGATGTGCGTTCGCCCACGGTCACGCCGTTTTACAGCGCCGACCTGCAGGGCCTGCCGCCCGTGCAATTGCAGGTGGGCGGCTGGGAGCGCTTGCGCGACGACGCCGTGACCATGGCCGCACGCTTGAAGGCGGCGGGCGTCGAGGCGGAATGCACCGTGTGGGACGGCATGGTGCATTGCTGGCAGCTGTTTGCGCCCGTGCTGGATGAGGCGCTGGCTTCGCTGGAGCAGGCGGGGCAGTTCATCGCCGCGCGCCAGCGCACCGCCGCCACATAGCGCAGCGCCCCTCGGTAGAACAAGGACTGAACCCATGATGAAACGACTCACCGGCGCAGGCCGGGGCGCAAGCCTGCGCGGCGCAAGGAGAGCGCTGCTGTGGTGGCGCCCCAGCGCCCTGCTGTTGCCGCTGTGCATGTGCCTGTGTCTGTGGCTGCTGCTTTGGCCCGCCGCCCACGCGCAGCAAGGCGCACAGCGGCCCATCAAGGTGGGTGCGGTCAGTGCCCTGAGCGGCCCCCATGCATTTCCGGAGTCCTCGCAGGCTGCCAAGGCCTACATGGACGCCGTGAATGCCGCCGGCGGCATTGGGGGCCGCCGCATCGAATACATCTCGCTCGATGAAGGGGTCTCGCCCGCCAGTGCCATGGCAGCGGCGATGAGGCTCATCAACGACGCGGAGGTGGTGGCGCTGGCGGGCAGTTCCGGCTTGCTGGACTGCGCGGCCAATGCACCTCGCTACGAAGCAGCGCGGTTGATGTCGCTGCAAGGGGCCTCGGTCTCGCCTGCATGCTTCCGATCGTCGCATGTGGTGCCCCTCAACAACGGACCCTACGTGGGGCTGGCCAGCGCCGTGCTGTTTGCCCACCACACGCTGCGCAGCCGAAAACTGTGTGCCCTGGCGCTCGATCTGCCGGGCATGGCCGAGGGCTACCAGCAGGCGCTGGAGCGCCTGGGCGAAGCGAAAGCCATGGAGGTGCCACAGCTGCAGTTGGTGGGGGTTGACCAAGAACCTGCCCCCGTCCTTCGGGCCGTGAAGGGGCAGGGGTGCGACACCGTGATTTTCACGGGGCACGAGGCCGCGGTGCTCCGCTGGAGCGAGGCCGCCCACGCGCTGGGGGCGGGCGGCATGACCTGGATCTATCTCACCCCGGCCTACACCGACCGTGTGGCCCGCGCACTCGCCCCGCGGGATGGCGCCGTGTATGTGATGGCCGAGTTCGAGCCCTGGAAGAGCCGGTCCCTGCCGGCGCAGGACTGGCGCCGCCTGATGCAGGACGCCCGCTTGCCCCTGAGTTCGCTGTCGCAAGGCGGCTATGTGGCGGCCCAGATGCTGGTGCGCGCACTGCGCCAGGTTGAAGGGCCCATCACCCGCGAGACCGTGACCCGTGCCCTGCAGCAGATGCCGCCCACCAGCCATCCCCTGCTGGGGATGCCGTTTGAGATCGGCCAGCGCCGCGCCCACAACCCCAACCGTGCGGCCCTGCCGCTCAAGCTGCAGCAAGGCCACTGGTACATCGCGACCCCCGCCTGGATCGAGGTGCCCGAGTTGCTGGCGCCCTGAGGCCGTGCGGCGGCGTTTTGTGAACGGATCGATTTCCCGTGAGACCCGAAGTGTGCATTTCAAAAAACCAACCTGAACGAGGAGACAACATGACAACGCAACAGACAAAACCTTTCCGCCTGGCGCTGCTGGCCCTGGCCGCCACGCTGTGCACAGCGGCCTTCGCCACCGAGGGCGGGGGCTCCACCTATCCGCTGGGCACCGAGAACTTCGTGGCGGGCGCCGCGCCGCCGCCCGGCCTGTATGTGCTGGAGTACCTCAACTACTACACCACCAGCCGCGTGAACGACGGCCAGGGCAACGCCGTGCCCATCCCCGGCTTCAAGGTGCGCGCCGCCGCCGCTGCCACGCGCCTGATCTGGATCACCCCCCAGGAGGCGCTGGGCGGCCTGGTAGCCGCGCACGCCATCCTGCCTGTGGTGGACCTGTCGGTGCGTGCCGGTGGTGCAAACGATTCGCGCACCGGACTGGGCGATGTGACGGTCGGGGGCTCGGTGGCCTGGCACCACTCGCCGCAGCTGCACAGCGTGGTGGGGCTTGACGCCGTGCTGCCCACAGGAGCGTATGACCGCACGCGCCAGGCCAATATTGGCCGCAACTATCTGTCGCTGCAGCCCCTGGGCGTGCTGACCTGGATGGACCCGAGCGGCTTCAACGGCGACGTGAAGGCCACCCTGAACTTCAACCGCACCAACAGCGAAACCAACTACCGCTCTGGCCGCGAACTGATCGTGGACTACGCCGCAGGCTGGGGCCTGGGCAATGGCTGGGTGGTGGGGGTGGGCGGCTATGTGTACCGGCAGTTCAGCGATGACAAAGCAGGCGGTGTGGCGCTGGCGGGATCGCGTGGCCGCAGCCAGTCCATTGGCCCGTCGGTGCGCTACGCCAACGGCAAGGGCTGGCTCATCACCGCCAAGGTCGAAAAGGAGTTCGGCGTGCGCAACCGCGCCCAGGGCTCGCAGTTCTGGCTCAAGACCACCATCCCTTTCTGAACCCTGCAACTGAATTGATCACTGGAGACATTCCCCATGACAACCAACACCCCTGAATCCACCGTGGCCGCCTTGGAAACCGAACAGGCTACGTCCCCCACCATCTCGCGCCGTGGGCTGATCACGGCCGCGGGCGCTGGCGGTCTTGCGCTGAGCGCCGGCCCTCTATGGGCCCAGGCGGGCGGTGCCGCACCCGTGCTCAAGGTGGGCTTCATCAGCCCGCGCACCGGCCCGCTCGGTGCCTTGGGCGAGACCGACACCTTCATCCTGGCCCAGGTGCGCAAGACGCTGGCGGCGGGCCTGACCATCGGCGGCGTGAAGTACGCGGTGGAGATCCTGGACCGCGACACCCAGTCCGACCCGGCCCGCGCCAGCCAGTTGGCCAAGGCGCTGATCAACGGCGACAAGATTGACCTCATGCTCACCACCACCACACCAGAAACGGTGAACCCGGTGTCGGATGCGTGCGAGGCGGCGGGCGTACCCTGCCTGTCCACCGTGATGCCGTGGGAGGCCTGGTACTTTGGCCGCGGCGCCAAGCCCGGCGCGCCGTCGCCCTTCAAGTGGACATACCACTTCTCTTTTGGCGGTGGCAGCTTTACCACCTCGTACACCTCGCAGTTTTCTGCGCTGCCCACCAACAAGAAGATCGGTGTGCTGTACCCCAACGATGCCGATGGCAACGCCATCCGCGCCACGCTGGCGCCCGAGCTCGCCAAAGCCGGTTTCACCATCGTGGATGCCGGCCCGTACGAGAACGGCACCACCGACTACTCCGCGCAGATCGCCAAGTTCAAGGCCGAGCGCTGCGAGATCTTCAACACCTTCCCCATTCCGCCAGACTTCGCCACCTTCTGGCGGCAGGCGGCCCAGCAGGGCTACACGCGCATGGTGAAGATTGCGCAGATCGCCAAGACGGGCCTTGTGCCCTCGCAGGTGGAGGCCCTGGGCCCGCTGGCGCTGAACCTGGGCGCGGGGTGCTTCTGGCACAAGACTTTTCCGTATGCCTCAGCCCTGACCGGCCTCGCGGGCGTGCAGCTGGCCGACGCCTACGAGGCCAGCACCGGCAAGCAGTGGACGCAGATGCTGGGCTCCACGATGTCGCTGTTCGATGCAGGCACCGAGGCGCTGAAAGTCAGCACCAACCCGCGCGACAAGGCAGCGCTGGCCAAGGCCATCAGCACCCTTAAGGCCATCACCATGCAAGGTCCGGTGGACTTTGCCAAGGGGCCCGTGCCCAACGTGTCGGTGACACCCGTCGTGGGCGCCCAGTGGGTCAAGCCCGCAGCGGGCAGCAAGTTCAAGCTCGACATCGTGGTCACCGAGAACGCCACCGACCGCAACATCCCTGTGGCGGCGGCGCTCAAGTCCTACAGCTGATCGTCCATGCCACATTCACCTCCATATCCGCAATCCCCGCCAGCGGGCGGGCCGCAGCATCTGCTGCAGGCCCGGGGCATCGACATGCGCTTTGGTGCCTTGAAGGTGCTGGACCAGCTCGATTTTTTGGTAGGCGCCGACGAGGCCGTGGGCATCGTCGGGCCCAACGGTGCGGGCAAGACCACGCTGCTGAACGTGCTGGCCGGGGCGCATGCGCCGAGCCAGGGCACTGTCTGGTTCCAGGGGGTGGATGTGAGCGCCCGCAGCGCGGCAGACCGCTGCCGTGCAGGCATTGCACGCACTCACCAGGTGCCCCGGCCGTTTCTGGGCATGACGGTGTTTGAAAACGTGCTCACCGGCGCCACGCATGGCGCGGGCCTGCACGCCCGCGATGCGGGTGACCGGGCCATGGAGTGTCTGCGCCTGTGTGGCATAGAGGCGCTTGCCAACCGCCGTGCAGAAACGCTGGGCCTGCTCGGCCGCAAGCGGCTGGAGCTGGTGCGTGCGCTGGCCACCGGCCCCCAGGTGCTGCTGCTCGATGAGATCGGCGGCGGGCTGACCGACGCGGAGGCCAGCGAGCTGGTAGCCATGGTGCGCACCATCCAGGCCCGCGGCATTGTCATCGTCTGGATCGAGCACCTGGTGCACGTGCTGCTGCAGGTCGCCACGCGTCTGGTGTGCATGGACGGCGGGCGGGTGATCGCCGATGGCGATCCACAAGCCGTGCTGAACGATGCGACGGTGGTCGAGGCCTATCTGGGCGGGGTGGCGGCATGAGCGCCGCCCGGCCGCCCGAAGGCGCTCGCACCGCAGCCGAAGGCGAAGGACATCGAATGAGTGTGTTGTTGAGCATTGAGACACTGAACGCCCACCATGGGCAGCTGCCTGCCGTGCGCAATGTGTCGCTGCAGGTGCGCCAGGGCGACATCCTGGCCCTGGTAGGGGCCAACGGTGCAGGCAAGACCACGCTGCTGCGCACGCTGGCCGGTGCACACCGCGCCAGCAGCGGCACGGTGCGGTGGGATGGTGTGGACATCACCCGCATGCCTGCCCAAGAGCGTGTGGCTGAAGGCCTGGCCCTGGTGCCCGAGGGGCGGCGCCTGTTTGCAGGCATGACGGTGCGCGAGAACCTGCTCGTGGCGCGTGCTTCGGGGCGGCGCGGGCAGTGGAGTTTTGACACCGTGCTGGACGCCTTCCCGCAGTTGGCCCCCAAGCTGGGCGCCCGCGCGGGCGAGCTGTCGGGCGGGCAGCAGCAGGCCGTGGCCATTGGCCGCGCGCTCATGACCAACCCGCGCGTGCTGCTGCTCGACGAAGTCTCGCTGGGCTTGTCGCCCCTGGCCGTGCAGGGCGTGTACGAAGCCCTGCAGGGCGTGATGGGCCAGGGCACTACGCTGGTATTGGTCGAGCAGGACCTGCAGCGCGTGCAGGCCGTGGCCAGCCGCATTGTCTGCATGCTCGAAGGCAGCGTGGTGGCCGACGCGCCCGCCGACCAGCTCACCCGGGCGCAGATCACCGCGTTTTACTTTGGCGCGCAGCGGCCCGAAGCTGCGCCCGGCAGCCACACCGCGGGCAGTGCCGACGGCGAAGCTGCCAGCCACGCAAGCCACACCCACCCTGCCCATAAGGAGGCCGCATGAACCTTGTCAACCAGATCCTCCAGGGCCTCCTGCTGGGCGGCTATTACGCATTGCTGGCCTGCGGGCTGTCGTTCATGTTCGGGGTGATGCGCATCATCAACCTGGCCCACGGCAGCCTGACCGTGGTGGCGGCCTACCTGCTGTGGGTGCTGGCCGAGCCGATGGGCTGGCACCCATTGCTGGCCCTGCTGGCGGTGGTGCCCGCCATGGCGCTGCTGGGCTGGCTGCTGCACAAGCTGGTGCTGGAGCGCAGCGCGCGCCTGGGCGCGCTGGTGCCCTTGCTGGCCACGTTTGGCCTGGCCAGCGTGATCGACAACGTGCTGTTCCAGCACTTCGGTGCCGACACGCGTTCGCTGGCCACCTCCATTGGCACGCTGGCGTACGACAGCTGGGAGCTGCCCGGCGGCCTGTATGTGGGGCAGCTGCCCACCCTGGTGCTGGTGCTGGCGGTGCTGCTGTTGGGCGGGCTGCATGCCATGCTGGCGCACACGGCGCTGGGGCGGCAGATCCGCGCAGCGTCGGAAGACGCCGACACCGCGCGCCTGGTGGGCGTGCGCACCGGCACGGTGTTTGCGGCGGCCTCGGCCATCACCATGGTCACCGTCACGCTGGCCGGGGCATCGCTGGCCCTGCGGGCCACGTTCGATCCGTTCTCGGGCCCGCAGCAGCTGATCTTTGCGTTCGAGGCCGTGATCATCGGCGGCGCGGGATCGCTGTGGGGCACGTTGCTGGGCGGCGTGGTGCTGGGCGTGGCGCAGAACCTGGGGGCGCAGGTGCACCCGCAGGGTTTTCTGATCGCCGGGCACGCCACTTTTTTGGTCATCCTGCTGGCCCGGCTCTACGCGAGCGGTGCGCTGCGCAGGTTCTTCTCCACCCGCCACAGGGCCTCGTCATGACTGCTCCTCCCATGATTTCTGCACCTCCCGCACCCACGGGTCCATCCCCATGGGTCATCCAGCGCTGGACGCGCGCGTCCATCGCCTTCGCCAGCGCCACCGCGTTGCTGCTGGCCGTGCTCTGCCTGGGGCCGCTGTGGCTGCAGGCGGGCACGGTGGACCGGCTCACTACGTTGTTCATCTACGTGATCCTGGCCGTGATGTGGAACGCTTTGGCGGGCTACGCCGGACTGGTGTCGATTGGCCACCAGGCGTTCTTTGGCCTCGGGGCCTACGCCATGGTGCGGCTGGCCGATGCGGGCCTGGGCCCGTACCCGGCGCTGCTGGTGGGCGCTGTGCTGGTGGCCTTGGTGGCGGTGCCGCTGGCGGCCTTCATGCTGCGACTTCAGGGCGGCGAATTCGCCATTGGCATGTGGGTGGTGGCCGCGCTGGCGCATCTGTGCGTGAACCTGGACAGCCTGGTGCAGGGCGAGACGGGCACCTCGATGATCGCGCTGCAGCAATACGCGGCCGACGACCGGCGCGCGTATACCTACTGGGCCGCGCTGGCTGCCATGGCGGGGCTGTGCTGGGTGGTCTTCCTGCTCTTGCGCAGCAAGGTGGGCACGGCCGCCCAGGCCATTCGCGACAACGAGACGGCGGCCATTTCGCTCGGTGTGCGCGTGGTCGCCATCAAGCGGCTGGTGTTTGTGCTGTCGGCGTTTGGCTGCGCGCTCGCAGGCGGGCTGTGGCTGGCCACGTCGATCAGCTTTCAGCCCAAGACCTATTTCAGCGTGCAGTGGACGGCCTACATGATCTTCATGGTGCTGGTGGGTGGCATCGGCACCATGGAAGGCCCCATCCTCGGCGCGCTGCTTTTCTTTGCAGTCGAAACCCTGTGGGGCGGGAAGGGCGTGCTGTATCTCATCGGCCTGGGCGCCATTGCCATGCTGTTCGCGCTCTTCCTGCCCAAGGGCATCTGGGGCGCGGTGCAGCAGCGGTGGGATGTGCACCTGCTGTCGGCGGGCTACCGGGTGCGGGCACACAAGCCGCGCAACCCTGAGGGAGAAGGTAATTTGCTATAAATTAAATAGCATCCAATGAATACAGATAAGCGCTGGGTGCCAATTTGATTCAGAAAAATGCCCGCGTGCGCCGCCCAACCTGGTGGGGGCAGCGTGCGCGGGCAGGGTGGGGAATCACTGGCCCCAGAACGCATCTTCCTGCGCCGGATCGCTGGAGAACAGGCGGACTTCCACAATCTTTCCATCCACGATGTGCAGCAGATCCATCCCCGCCTGCTGGAGCGTGAGGCCGTCGCGCTGGCCTGCAAACTCGATGCTCACGGCCACCCAGTCGCCGTTGGCCATGTAGTGATGGGCCCGGGTGATTGCAAACGTCCCGTTCGACACGGCCATCATCTGGCCGAGCATCTGGCCCACGGCCGCCATGCCACGGTGGGTGCCCGAGAACTGGTTGTGGCCCGGCTGGTGCCAGACCACGCCGGGTGAGACAACGCGGCCGAGGGTGGCCTGGTCGCCGGTTTGTGCGGCTTGGATGTAGGTCTTGGCGATATCAATGGCGTGCATGTGGATTCCTTGGTGGTTTTGGGGGAACGCCCCATTGGGCGCTGTGAGGTCATTGTTGGACAATCAATACCCGTGAAGATGGTGAAAACTGGGCGATTTACTGTCACTTCAGGACAAACCTCTGCGCCCCGCCGTTGCTGACCCATGACCCCACGCCACCACAAACCCGCCGCAGCCCGCCACCCCGACATCCAGCACCTGAGCTACCAGCCCGAGGGGCTGTACCCGCTCGACCTGGAGATATTCCGGGTATCGGACCTGCGGAAAAGGGTGGGCGGCCAGGCCCTGGCATCAACCTATCGCTACGCCTTTCCGACCCTGATCTTTGTGACGGAGGGAACCTGCATCCATCTGGTGGACTTCGAGTACGTGCGCTGCGGCCCGGGCTCGGTGCTGGTCCTGCGGCCCGGCAAAGCCCACAGCTTTGGAGACACCCAGGACTGGGACGGATGGATGGTGCTGTTCCGCCCCGAGTTTCTGTGGGCAGCGGCCCCCGCCGCGCAGGACCAAACCCCGATCGACGGGCTGGACGGCCTGCCGACCGCGTGGGCGCTGGGCAGCGACAGCGCGCAGGTGATCGCCCACGCCATCGCCCAGATGCACCAGGACACGCAAGCCCACTCCGCATCGCTGCATGCCCATGCCCTGTTGCGCTACCAGCTCTATGCCTTGCTGACACGGCTGCGCATGGCGTACGAGCAGCAGTCCGCGCAGCCGGCACCGCCGGGGCGCGCGCTGCAGAGATTCAAGGCGTTTGAACTGCTGGTGGAGAAGCACTTTGCCAGCTGGCACCAACTGCCCCGGTATGCGCAGCAGCTGGGCTGCTCCGAGAAAAGCCTGGTGCGCGCATCGCTGGAAGCAGCCGGGGTCACGCCCAAGGCCTTCATCTCCGCCCGCATCGTTCTGGAGGCCAAGCGCCTGCTGGCCCACACCACCTGGCCGGTGGCGCGCATTGCCGAGAGCCTGGGCTACAGCGACCTGGCGAACTTCATCAAGTTCTTCAAGCGCGAGGTGGGGTGCACCCCGACCGAATTTCGCAGCAGGCAGACGGCCAACCAGCAGGGGATGGCGGAGCGCCTGCAGGCAACGGGGTGAGGCACAGAAGGCGATTTCATCGTGGCGTGCCGACCAGACCCCGTGCAGAATGAAACGATGAGCACCACCACCTCCTCCTTCCAGTCCAACGCAGACGGCACCCAGGCCACCACCTACACCTGGGCCCAAACCCCGGGCCAACCTGTGGGCGTCGTGCAAATCTCCCACGGCCTTGCCGAGCATGGCGAGCGCTACGACCGCTTTGCGCGGGCCCTCAACGCCGCAGGCTTCATCGTCCACGCCGTGGACCATCGCGGACACGGGCGCACCGCCGGTGGTCGGTTGGGAGACTTTGGCAGCGCTGGTTTCAGCGGCCTCATTGCCGACGTGGCCCAGTTCGGCGCACTGCTGCGCGCGCAGCACGCCGGCCTGCCGCTCTTCCTATTCGGCCACTCCATGGGCTCCTTCGCAGCGCAGGCGGCCATCCTGGACCACTCCTCCACCTGGTCTGGCGTCATCCTGTCAGGCTCCACCGCCCTCGACCTGCTCGCTGCCGCCATGGCCAACGCCCCCGCTGATGCGCCCGCCGGGCTCGCGGCCTTCAACGCAGGCTTTGAGCACCGCACCGGCTACGAATGGCTGTCGCGCGACGCTGCGGAGGTAGACGCCTACGTCGCAGACCCCTGGTGCGGCTGGGACATGCCGGACGACGTGATCCCCTCGCTCTTCGCCCCCGCGCCCCGGCTGGCCGACCCCGCGCTGCTCGCGCGCATTCGCAGCGACCTGCCCATCCTCATCGCATCCGGCGACGCAGACCCGCTGGCGGCAGGCGGGGTCTTGTTGGAGCAACTGGGGCAGCGGTATCGGGATGCGGGAGTGGCCGATGTGACGGTCAAGCTGTACCCGGCGGCGCGGCATGAGATCTTGAACGAGACGAATCGGGATGAGGTGACGGGGGATATCGTGGCGTGGCTGCGGGCGCGTTCCCGCATTGCGTAGTCACGGCTCCCGTAGCAGCAGTCTGTTGAAACAGCTCCCACGCCAGTTCATGCGAACAGCTCTGCCACCCTCTCCAGGAATGCCTGCATGTTCAGCTCGGCGTCCAGCGTTTCGCGGGTGATGACGTCGGCGTTCCCGTGGCGCGCCCCGTACTCGATGCGAAGCTGCATTTGGCCGTCGTCGTCCAGTGCGTTGTCGTAGCCCATCCGGTACATACGCCAGATGTCGCCGCGGTGAGCCAGTGCCAAGAATCGATGCTCGTCGAGGCCCGTGATGGGTGGAAAGCAAAGGCACACCACTTCGATCGCGCCCTCACCAGCCCTGCCGGGCAGAGTGACCACATGGCACCTGAGGCCGTCCGGGGGGATGCGCGCGGAGCCAGGCAAGGTGGAGGCCTTGTCTTGCCACACGCGCGTGAGCTCGGATGCACCATCCGGACCTCCGAACCTGGCCCAAAAGCCGCCTGGGTCTTTGCGCAGGTCCTGGTGCAAGGCTTCGGTCACTTCATAGTGGTGACAGCGCCGCCCGCGCGGGTCGGGGGTGTGTGACTGCAGCGATGCAGGAATAGGGCGCAGTGCGGCCTGCCAGGCAGCTACGTCGTGCCAGCGGGCCAGCGGCGGCGTGTGGGCCAGCGCGGCGCGCACGGCCGCCAGGGCCTCGCGTTCCTGAGGGGCGCGCCAATGGCTGCTGTGCTGCCAATGGTCCTCCAGCTCGCGGGCGATGTTGGCTGCCAATGGGTTGCCATTGAGGTGGGCGATGACGAGGCGCTGCGCATGCGGGAAGACCTCTTCACGCAGGCTGCGCGAGCCGTCGGAGCCGTCAGGGCGGTCCGACCAGGTGTAGGCGTTGCGGTAGGGAGTACGCACCGTGTCGGCGCTGGCGTCGTTGAGCAGTTGGTCCAGCCCCTGCAGGTCAGTGCACAGACCCGCCAGGGGCAGAACCCGACCACATACCAGCGCAAGGACCGCAGGCAATTGCGACAGACGTTCGAGTGTCCAGCGGTGCAGGGAGCCCGGCCCGGGCTCGAAAAACGCCATGCCCAACTCGAAGGCGGTGTCCTGGTGGGGCTCGGGGCCCAGGGCTTGTGCCAGCACAGCGGTACAAGCGTCATGCCACACACGCAGGGTCAGGTTCAGCACTTCATAGCGCATCAGATTGACGGTCAGCACCTGGCGCACCGCACCGAGCCGTCGGGCGAGAACGATGGGCGCGCCGGGCTCGTCGGGTGGTGCAGCTTCCAGCTCAAAACCGCTGCCTGCCATAGCGCGCGCCAGGGCAGGGGCCAAAACTTCTCGCACCTCGCTCTCGCCGCGCAGCGCATCTGGCGGGCGAGCCCCCCAAGGCAGCTTTTCGGGGGGCGCCACAGGCGTGGCGGCTTGCGCGAACTCGGTCGGCACCACCCGGCCGTCGGGCAGAAAACCTACTCCCAGCGCCGCGTCATACGCCACCAATCCCAGCGCACCGGCAATCTCCACAGCCGCCTGATATGCGGGCATTTCGTCCACGCTCGGGAGGTCAAACTGCCATGCCGCGCGGCGACAGGCATCGGCCTGTTGCAGCGGTGTGGTGCGGCCCGCTACCTTGAAGCGATCCTCGAACCGCAGCGCGAACTCAACGAAGCGCAGGTTCTTGCCATCGGCACGCGCGTGCAGTAACTCGCGCATGGCCTCCAGCGCCGCAAAGTTGTCGGGCAGCGGCAGGGCATGGCGCTGGGGGTCGAAGAGGTGAAGGCTAGAGGGCATTGCGGGGCGAATACAAAGGGTTGGCTCGCGCAGCTTAGCCGGGATCAGGGCCGGGCAGCTTCGCCGCACGAGAGGGACTTCACGCTCGCGTCGCGTAGCAGCATGCCGGCCTCCCGCTCTTCCTGTTCGGGCACTCCATGGGCTCGTTCGCAGCGCAGGCGGCCATCCTGGACCACTCCTCCACTTGGTCCGGCGTCATCCTGTCAGGCTCCACCGCCCTCGACCTGTTGGCCGCCGGCATGGCCAACGCCCCCGCCGATGCGCCCGCCGAGCTCGCGGCATTCAATGCGGGCTTTGAGCACCGCACCGGCTACGAATGGCTGTCGCGCGACGCCGCAGAGGTAAACGCCTATGTGGCCGACCCGTGGTGCGGCTGGGACGTGCCTGAGGACCTGATCCCCTCACTCTTCGCCCTCGCACCCCGGCTGGCGGACCCCGCGCAACTAGCACGCATTCGCAGCGACCTGCCCATCCTCATCGCGTCCGACGACGCAGACCCGCTGGCTGCAGGCGGGGTCTTGTTGGAGCAACTGGGGCCGCGGTATCGGGATGCCGGTGTGGCCGATGTGACGGTCAAGCTGTACCCGGCGGCGCGGCATGAGATCTTGAATGAGACCAATCGGGATGAGGTGACGGGGGATATCGAGGCGTGGTTGCGGGCGCGAGTTAAGGTGGAGTAGTCGATGACTGGACTAGGATGTTAGCCGCCACTGAGCTCATGAACGCGATCGACGGTAACTAGTCTTTTGCGGGCGTTGCGTCACCAATGAACAGCCTGCTGTCCGAGCTCAGTGAGTCGCTCCAGAAGCAGGGTCCGGCCATATCGCAATCTTGATGGCCTGTAACTCTGGGCAGCTGAGGTGATTCGAGGAAACTAGCAGAACGGCCTGCTCCTTTAGCTCCTTGTGAAGGAGAGATTTCAGTTCTCCAAGAACGATCTTGCCCCGGCGCCACTTGGTAGGGTCCCCGTCATAGTCTGCGAACGCCTTCATTGCAAGTTCGCCCGCATTGTGCGCCGGCCCCCCATTGCGGTTGGCGATGGCAATCTGCGTCCTGATGTTAATCAGCGCGTTGATTGATTTCTCGCGCGTGTTGGCTGTGGCTTCGTCGATGAGCTGTTGCGCTCTTTCCACTGCGAGCGCTGGGTTGAGGTGCGCGACGTGCGCAGCATTTAGGAAGTAACCCTCAACGTCGCTGTGGGCAGTGACGAATGCGTTCGCATTCATGCCCGCAAGGGCACCTTCCAGCTTGGCAATCGTCTCGTCTTCAAGATAGTCTCGATCCCTGTGTAGCAGAAACCTCACGTTCGGCGCCTTGTCCAGCAGGAAATTCCGTAGCACTTTGGCTGCATCGAGCTTCGAGCAACCCGCGTAGGGTCGGACATCAAGCTCCTGAATAGGGAACCCATTGCTACTCAGCAAAGCCTTCAGGGCGTCCAATGATTCCTTCTTGCTGTCTTCTGTCGCCACGAGACATGTGAAGTGCCCTTTCGCGAAGTAGTCCACTGAGTCGAGTGCGCCGAGCTCCATCAGCATCGCAGGCGTGGACACAGAGTCGTAGTCAACCTTTTTTCCTTCGCTGACCCACACAACCTGAGCGCGATCTCGCAGTGCGTCTAAGACGTGGCGTGAGTGCGTGCTGAACAGAGCTCGGAAACCGCGCGTCTCTGCCAAGCTCGTAATAAGCTCACACAGCGCACGTTGGTTATTCGGATGGAGGTGCGAGTCAGGCTCGTCGAGAATGAGGACTTCCGGTTGGAAGAGCGCTATGTAGGCGAGGATTTGGCTAGCTTGCAAGATCGACGTTCCTGCCGCGTCGATGGGCAGGCGCGGCATTTCAGGACGTGTGAAGTAGACCTGGATGCTTTCGTCCCGCTCCTTGTCAAACTCAATCTCGACCTTTATGCCAGGGAAGAGTGCACCCATGTCGGCCTGAAAATGGTCAAGAGGACCGCGCCACTTGTTGAACTCGTTAAGCCAATGGGGGACGGTCTTTCCCTCGGCCTTCTGCTTGTCGTGGCTATCCTTCAATTTGCGCAGAATTTCGGCTTTTTCTCGTGCATGGGCGTCGGCAATCATTAAGAGGACGTTTCGCAGCACGAGGTTGGCGTCGCCGCGAGCAACGATACGCCTGACGACGCCAGGCGACATATAGCGCTCTTCCTTAGCTATTCCTGCTAGTCCTGGTGCATAAACGGTGAATGGGCGGTCAAGATTCATTAGTCGCTCGCCCACAAACTTTCCAGTCATGGAGACCGCGATATTCCGATTTCGCCCCCGCCTGACAGTGATCCGACATGCGTTGCCGTCGGACATCACCACCTCGACTTCGATCTGCCCAGTGGCGTTCTCATAAAGCTGTCCGCCGTGAGCAAGCGACAAAACGTCCGCGATGGGGGAGTAGAGCAATTGCGAGGGGTTGAACGACAGCTCAAACTTGTCTGCACCCCACTTAACTCCTTCGCCGACTAGCTTCGCGGTCTGCGCGACAGAGACAGCAAAGTGCAGGGCCTGAAGGGCGCTACTCTTTCCGGAGTTGTTGGCGCCGATAAGAACGGTGGTTTCAGTGAGATCAAGTTCAAACTCCTTCAACTGCTTAAACCGCTTCAGGGCCATCTTTGCAATCTTTGCCATCCTCCACCCCCGTCTTGTTATGTCGCATCGCTACAGCAGCTTGCTTTTGAAGAGCTGAAGAACATCGCATTTGTGATCGTCAAACAGACCAGAGGAACAACCACCGATCTCCACTCGCCCGCTCAAATTGGCGTCCGAATGATAGTGGTTTGGAGCGGACCCCCGCTATGGATCACCAGCTAGACGACACAACGAAAACGACTTTACGAATCAGACCTTGAGAGGGATTGTCGGAGTGACCAAGACCCGAATCCGGGCTTCCGAAACGACAGGCCGGTCCTTTTACGCTTCCGAGTAACCGCTGATCGCTTGGCTCAATGAATCGCCCCGGGGCGATTCACAATGTCTGCTCTCTGCCAGTCAGCATCAGTTTTCGGTATTGCGCTGGCAGCAAATACCGTTGAACAGGCAGAACCCTGAGCATTACTCTCGCCACCAGCCAACGTATTTACCGCCCTCGAACCCCTCGCCCCCTCCGCATAGACCCCGCCACCTGACAAGCCCGTCGGTACGCGCGCAGCGTCAACTCCGCCCGCTGCATCACCGTGTCTTCCACGGCCGCAGCACGGTCGGCCAGCTCATCCGCCTGTGCCTGCAGCAACTCCGCCGGACTCATCCCCGACGCCTCGCCCGTCAGCAGCGCAATCCCTTCGCTCACATGCCCCATGGTGTAGACATGGAACAGCCCACGCTCCACTGCGTCCAGCACGCTGCGGTCCAGCATCAGGTGGCGCTGGTTGCGGGCGGGGATCAGCACGCCTTGCGTGCCATCCAGCCCCGCCGCCTCGCAGGCGCGAAACCAGCCTTCGATCTTTTCGTTGATGCCGCCCACGGGCAGCACCTCGCCATGCTGGTTGAGCGCGCCGGTCACGGCGATGCCTTGGCGCAGGGGCAGGCCTGACAGGCTCGATAACAGCGCATACAGCTCGGCGCACGAGGCCGAGTCGCCTTCCACGCCGCTGTATTCCTGCTCGAACACGATGGACGCATTCAGCGCCAGCGGCGCCACGTGGCTGAACAACGCGGTGAGGTAACTGTGCAGGATGAGCACGCCCTTGTCGTGGATGGGGCCAGACATATCGACCTCGCGCTCGATGTTGAGCAGGCCCTCTTGCCCGGCAAAGGTGCGCGCGGTGATGCGCACGGGGAAGCCGAAGCGGTAGTCGCCCAGGTCGATCTGCGTCATGGCGTTGATCTGGCCGGTGATGGAGCCTGCCAGCGAGATCAGGCGCTCGCCCTCGGTGATGGAGTCGTGCAGTTCTTCTTCGGGCTGGTTGTGGCGCTGGGTGCGGGCGGCCAGGGCGGCCAACACGTCGGCGGCCTGCACCAGGGGGCCGCCGCGCGCCTTGCACAGGGCAGCGCTTTCGATGGCCAGGGCTTCGGTGTGCGCAAAGCGTGCGCTCTGGCGGCGCTGGTCGTCGGCCTCGCGGTGGGTTTGCTCCAGCAGCAGGGCCACGGCGTCGGGGCCGAAGTGGGGGAGGCCGCGCTTCTTGCAAACTTGCGCCACCAGGATGGCGGTGGCGTGGTGGGTGGCGGGGGTGGCGGCAAAGTGGTCTGAAAAATCTACCTTCACGCGAAAGCGCCGCGCGGCGTCGGGGTCGGCGTCCTGCAGGGCGTAGTACTCGTCCACCGATCCGATCAGCACGATCTTCACGTCCACGTCCACCGGCTCGGGCTGCAGCGCCACGGCGCCGCCGGGGGCATGGCCGGGGCCGCCGCCTCCTTCTTCGATCTGCAGGCGGCCGCAGCGCAAGAAGCGGCGCAGGCGTTGCCACAGGCCCTCTTCGGCGGCCAGGTCGTGCAGGTGCAGCAGGATGAAGCCGCCGTGCGCCTTGAGCAGGCTGCCTGCGTGGATGCCGGTGTGGTCGGCCTGCACGGTGTCAGCGTCCGAGCCGTGCTCGATGCTGCCAAACAGCGTGCGCTGGGTGGGGTTGTCTTCCACCACCACGGGCGCGGCGGTGCGGCCGTGGTTGTCCACCACCAGGTTCACCTGGCAGCGGGCCAGCAGGTCGTCGAGTGCATCTTTGCGGTCGTCTTCTGCGTCGATGTTGTTCTGCTCGCTGCCCTGCTCGCCGCCGCTGCCGGGCTCGAACAGGTCGATGTCGTCCAGCACCGCATGCTCTACCTGGTCGAGCCAGTGCGTGAGCTTGACGGTGTCTTTGATCTGCTTGCGCAGGCCCTGGCGGATGTCGTGCAGCGCGTGTTCCACCAGGGGCTTGATGGAGTGGCGGCGCAGGGCAATCAGAGCGTCGTCGCGGGCGCGCTCCAGCGGGCGGGTGGCTTCGAGAAAGCGGGCGATCTCGGTGCGCAAGGCGTGCTCGGCGGCGTCAATCTCTGCGCGGCGCTCGCGGGGCAGGGCGCGGGCTTCGGCTTCTGTCAGCGGCTGGCCTTTGGGGCCGGTGAGGGTGAACACCATTTGCCCGCCTTCGCGCGAAATGCGGAACTGGCGCGCCTCGGCAAACGCGTCCAGCACGGCAAAGGCCTCGCTCTCTTGCGCTTGCCAGGTTTTCTCGATGCGTTCGGCGTCGGCCTTGAAGGCGGCGGCTGCGAGGTGTTTGGGGATATCGGCCTGCAGGTTCTTGGCCATGTCGGCCATGCCTTGGCGCAACTGCCGGCCCTGGCCCGCCGGCAGGCGCAGGGCGAGGGGGTGGTCGGGCTTGTCGAAGTTGTGCAGGTAGCACAGGTCGGGCGGCACGGCGCGTTCTGCCGCCGCAGTCTGCATGGCCTGGCGCAGCAGCGACGCGCGCCCGCTGCCCACTTCGCCCAGGACGAACAGGTGGTAGTCGGGCTGGTGCAGCCCCAGGCCGAACTGCGCGGCGGCCTGCGCGCGCTCCTGGCCGATCCAGGGCAGGGGCAGGTCCTGCAGTTCGGCCGTGCTGGCAAAGCCCAGCGTGGCGGGGTCGATCGTCAGCCGTAGCTGGTGGGGGGCGAGGGCGAAGGCGGGCATCGGTACAGGGTGGGTGGGAGAGGGCAGGCCAGCGTGTTGGGGTGCGCAAGCTGCGCGGTTGTCAGGGGCTGCCGTCTCCAGAATTTGAATGAAAATGGCCGCTAGCGCTTGATGGATAAGCGCTAGTAGCTATAAAAAATATAGTGACCAGTCAATGGGACACAGGGCAGGGCCCGGCAGGTGCGCCCCCTGCCTGCGCATGGCTGCGCGCATCGGCCAGCGTCGCAGCGGTGGGCGCGTCGGTGGGCCAGCCCGCCAGGTGCTGCTGCGCCACCCGGCTGAGGGCCGTGATCCAGTGGTTGTTGTCGTTCAGGCACGGGATGTAGTGGAACTCCTTGCCGCCCGCGTGCAAGAAGGCCTCGCGCACTTCCATGTTGATTTCTTCCAGCGTCTCCAGGCAGTCGCTGGTGAAGCCGGGGCACACCACGTCCACGCGCCGCGTGCCGGCCTTGCCCAGTGCCTCGATGGTGGGCTGGGTGTAGGGCTCCAGCCACTTGGCCTTGCCAAAGCGCGACTGAAAGGTGATGCGGTAGCGCTCTTCGCGCAGGCCCAGGCGCTCGGCCAGCAGGCGGCCGGTCTTGCGCGCCTCGCAGTGGTAGGGGTCGCCCAGGTGCAGCGTGCGCTCGGGCACGCCATGAAAGCTCATCACCAGCTGATCGGGCTGGCCGTTGTGCTTCCAGTGGGTTTCGATGGTGCGGGCCAGCGCGTCGATGTAGCCGGGTGCGTCGTGGTAGCGGTTCACGAAGCGCAGCTCGGGCACGTGGCGGGTGCGTGCGGCCCAGGCGTACACCGCGTCGAACAGGCTGGCCGTGGTGGTGCCGGAGTACTGCGGGTACAGCGGCAGGATCAGGATGCGCGTGGCGCCCTCGGCCTTGAGCGCGTCGAGCTGGCTGTCGATGGAGGGGTTGCCGTAGCGCATGGCGTGGCGCACCAGCACCGCGTGCCCGGCCTCGCCCAGCCAGCCACGCAGCAGGTTGGCCTGCCTGGCCGTCCACACCGCCAGGGGCGAGCCTTCGGCCGTCCAGATGCTGGCGTACTTGGCGGCCGACTTGGCAGGGCGGGTGCGCAGGATGATGCCGTGCAGGATGGGCCACCACGCCAGCTTGGGGATCTCCACCACGCGGTGGTCGCCCAGAAACTGCGCGAGGTAGCGGCGCACGGCGGGGGCGGTGGCTGCGTCGGGCGTGCCCAGGTTGCACAGCAGCACTGCGGTGCGCTCGGCCTGGCCGTGGGTGTAAGGGGGTTCGGGGCGGAAGGAGGGCATGCGGCATTTTCGCCCACGCGTGGTGCCTGGCGTCCATCAGGGCTTCAGCATCATCGCGGGGGCACTTTCTACGGCGCTCGGGTAATCCCCAATGCGGTCATGAAACCGGTTTCATAAACTCTGCGCATCCTATCCGAACGACCCACGCCGTGAATTACCAGTTCCAGTTCGACGCCGTTTTTGCCGCATGGCCGCTGCTGCTCAAGGGCACGTGGATCACCGTGCAGCTTTCGCTCACGGCCACGGCGCTGGGGCTGGTGGTGGCCATCTTCTGCGCCTGGGGCAAGACGGGCGGGCCGGCGTGGCTGCGGTTCTTGATCAACGCGTATATCGAGGTCATCCGCAACACGCCGTTCATCGTGCAGCTGTTTTTCTTCTTCTTCGCGCTGCCGTCCATCGGCCTGCGCTGGTCGCCCTACACGGCGGCGCTCACGGCGATGGTGGTCAACCTGGGGGCGTACGCGGCCGAGATCGTGCGGGCGGGCATCGAGTCCATCCCCAAGGGGCAGATCGAGGCCGGCAAGGCGCTCAACCTCAAGCCCTGGGAAATCTTTCGCTTCGTCATCCTGAAGCCCGCGCTCAAGGCCATCTACCCCGCGCTCACCAGCCAGTTCATCCTGCTGATGCTCAGCTCGGCCGTGGTGTCGGTGATCTCGGCGGACGACCTGACGTCGGTGGCGGCCAACCTGCAGTCGCAGACGTTCCGCAGCTTCGAGATCTACATCGTGGTGGCGGTGATCTACCTGGCGCTGGCGCTGTCGTTCTCGGCGCTGTTCAAGCTGATCTACCAGCGCGCGCTCAACTACCCCGACCGTCGCTGAGGAAATCAAGTCATGCGTACCTTCGGACTCTCCGAATTCCTCTTCATCGTGCAGGCCGCGCAGTGGACGCTGGCGCTGTCGGCCATCGCGTTCGTGGGCGGCGCGCTGCTGGGCCTGGTGGTGGCGCTGTCGCGCACGTCTGAAAGCGTCGTGGCGCGCAACGCGTCGCGGGTGTTCATCCAGGTGTTTCAGGGCACGCCGCTGCTGCTGCAGCTGTTTTTGATCTTCTTCGGCGCGCCGGTGCTGGGGTTCGACATCAACCCATGGATTGCCGCCGGCGTGGCGCTGGTGCTCAACAGCGCGGCCTTCCTGGGCGAGATCTGGCGCGGCTGCATCGAGGCGGTGCCGCGCGGCCAGTGGGAGGCCGCGCAGGCGCTCAACCTGAGCTACGTCAACCGCATGCGCTTCGTGGTGCTGCCGCAGGCCTTCAAGATCGCGCTGCCGCCCACGGTGGGCTACACGGTGCAGATCATCAAGGGGACATCGCTGGCCGCCATCATCGGTTTCACCGAGATCACGCGGGCCGGGCAGATCATCAACAACGCCACCTTTCAGCCGCTGCATGTGTTCACCACCGTGGCGGCGCTGTACTTCGTGATCTGCTGGCCGCTGTCGCTGCTGGCCGCGCACATGGAGCGCAAGCGGGCCCGCGCGCTGGCGCGCTGAGGTCGCCAGCGCAGGCCCGCACGTCCGTTGTCATTCTTTCTCTCGTTCACACACCAACTACCAGGAGACATGCCATGACCTTTTCCCTGCACCGCCGCACCGTTACCACCGCCCTGGCCGCAATGGGCCTGGGCGCAGCCCTCACGGCGTTTGCGCCGCTGGCCGCCGCGCAGTCCGTGGCCGACATCAAGAAGAAGGGCGAGCTGACCATCGGCATGCTGGTGGACTTTCCGCCCTACGGCACCACCAACGCGCAGAACCAGCCCGACGGCTACGACGCCGACGTAGCCAAGCTGCTGGCCAAGGAGCTGGGCGTGAAGGCCAACATCGTGCCCGTGACCGGCCCCAACCGCATTCCCTTCCTGCTGACCAACAAGGTCGATGTGCTGGTCGCGTCCCTGGCCATCACGCCCGAGCGCGCCAAGCAGGTGCAGTTCTCGCAGCCTTATGCGGCCGCCACCATCGTGCTGTATGGCAAGACGGGCAGCGCCATCAAGAGCGCGGCGGACCTGAAAGGCGTTCGCGTGGGCGTGGCCCGTGCCAGCACGCAGGATGTGGCCGTGACCAAGGCCGCGCCCGAGGGCACCGAAATCCGCCGCTTTGACGACGACGCATCGGCCATGCAGGCGCTGATTTCCGGCCAGGTCGATGCCATCGGCTGCTCGGTCACTGTCGCGGCGCAGATCGCCAAGCGCGTGCCCGCCAACACCTTCGAGAACAAGTTCAACCTGCTGCAGCAGGCCATGGGCATCGCCCTGCGCCCTGGCCAGGACGAGCTGACCCGCGCGGTGAACGACTTCGTCGCCCGCAACACGGCCAACGGCGAGCTGAACAAGCTCTACCAAAAGTGGCTGGGCGCGGATCTTCCCAAGCTGCAATAACCCATATCGCTTGAGCGTGAACCCCAGCCATCCCAGGAGCCCTTGACAATGACGACGGACGCAGTCACAACGACGACCACCGCCGGTGCACCCCCCATCATCACGATGGAGAGTGTGAACAAGTGGTACGACAGCTTTCAGGTGCTGACCGACATCGACCTGTCGGTGCGCGCTGGCGAGCGCATCGTGATCTGCGGGCCGTCGGGCTCGGGCAAGTCCACGCTGATCCGCTGCATCAACCGGCTGGAGACGGTGCAAAAGGGGCGCATCGTGGTCGACGGCATCGACCTGACCGCCGGAGGCAAGAACGTGGACGCGGTGCGTGCCGAGGTGGGCATGGTGTTCCAGCAGTTCAACCTGTTCCCGCACCTCACCATCCTCGAGAACTGCACGCTGGCGCCCATGCGCTCGCGCGGCATGGGCAAGGCGCAAGCTGAAGAGGTGGCCATGAAGTACCTCACGCGCGTTCGCATTCCCGAGCAGGCGCACAAGCACCCCAGTCAGCTGTCGGGCGGGCAGCAGCAGCGCGTGGCCATTGCCCGCGCGCTGTGCATGGCCCCCAAGGTGATGCTGTTCGACGAGCCCACGTCGGCGCTGGACCCGGAGATGGTCAAGGAAGTGCTGGACACCATGATCGGCCTGGCCGAGGACGGCATGACCATGCTGTGCGTGACGCACGAGATGGGCTTTGCGCGCAGCGTGGCCGACCGCGTGATCTTCATGGCCGACGGCAAGATCCTGGAGCAGGCGCCGCCCGCGCAGTTCTTCGGCCAGCCGGAGCATGAGAAGACGCGCCAGTTCCTCGGCCAGATCCTGAGCTCCCACCACGCGCACTGAGGCCGTGGTGGCCGCACGTTGACGAAAGCCCGGCTGACGGGCTTGAAAGAACATCCATGAAGGTATTGATCTCCCTGTCCTCCTTCGGCGCGGCCGAAACGGGACGCCACGGCCAGCTGTGGTGCACCGACCTGGCCCGCCAGGCGGGCGCCGACGGCGTGGAAGTGCGCGGCGAGCTGCTGCGCGACGCGGCCACCGAGCTGCCCGCGCTGGCGGGCCTGGCCGCGGTGTATTCCAGTCCCGAGGGCCTGTGGACCGTGCAGGGCCAGTTGGACGAAGCCGCCCTGCAGCGCGGCATTCATGCATCGCAGGTGCTGCACGCGCCGCGCCTGAAGATGTCCATCGGCGGCTTTGGCGTGCGGTCCGAGGCGTCGCTGCAGCGCCTCAAGGCGCTGCTGGCCGCCACCCCGCAGGTGGAACTGGTGATCGAAAACGACCAGACCGCCACCGCCGGCACGCTGGCCGCCTTGCAGGCATTCTTTGCCGCGCAGGCGCAGGCCGGGCTCGACCTGGGCATGACCTTCGACATGGGCAACTGGCACTGGCAGGGCGAATGCCCGCTGCAGGCCGCACAGGCCCTCGCGCCCCATGTGCGCTACGTGCACTGCAAGGGCGTGCAGCGCCTGCCGGCCAAGTGGATCGCGGTGCCGCTGGCGGAGTCGGTGGCGCCCTGGCGCGCCGTGCTGCGCGCGCTGCCCGCCGATGTGCCGCATGCCATCGAGTACCCGCTGGTGGGCGACGACCTGGTGGCCGTCACGCGCGGGCAGGTGGACTTCATCCGTGCGGTGCGAGGTGCTGCATGAGCGACGCTGTTTCCAAATCCGGCGACACCACATTCGACGTGGCGCTGTTCGGCGAGGCCATGCTGCTGCTGGTGGCCAACGAGCCCGGCCCGCTGGAGAACGCCACGGGCTTTCACAAGCGCACCGCGGGGGCCGAGACCAACGTGGCCATTGGCCTGGCACGCCTGGGCCTGAAGGTGGGCTGGGCCAGCCGCCTGGGCACCGACTCCATGGGCCGCGCGCTGCTGGCCGCCATGCGCGGCGAAGGCATCGACTGCTCGCACGTGGTGTGCGATGCCACCCAGCGCACGGGCTTTCAGTTCAAGGAACGCGTGACCGACGGGCGCGACCCGCAGGTCGAATACCACCGCAAGGGCTCGGCCGCCAGCCAGATGGGCCCGGCCGATGTGGACGAGCCCTGGCTGCGGTCCGCGCGCCACCTGCACGCCACCGGCGTGTTCGCGGCCATCTCGGACACCAGCCTGCAGGCAGCCATCCGCACGCTCGAGGTCGCGCGCGCCGCGGGCCGCACCGTCTCGTTCGACCCCAACCTGCGCCCCACGCTCTGGGCCTCGCCCGAGGCCATGCGCCACTGGATCAACACCCTGGCCGGCTATGCCGACTGGGTGCTGCCGGGCCTGGAAGAGGGCGTGTTCCTGACCGGCGAAACCACGCCTGAAGGCGTGGCGCGCTTCTACCGCGAGCGGGGCGCCAGGCTGGTGGTCGTGAAGCTCGGGCCCGAGGGCGCCTACTACGACAGCGACGTGGCCGGCACCGGCCGCGTGCCCGGCGTGCCCGTGGCCCAGGTGGTGGACACGGTGGGTGCGGGCGATGGTTTTGCGGTGGGCATCATCAGCGCACTGCTCGAAGGCTTACCCGTGCCCGCTGCCGTGCGCCGCGGCGCCTGGATCGGCGCGCGTGCGGTGCAGGTGCTGGGCGACACCGAAGGGCTGCCCACGCGGGCTCAGTTGCAGGAGGCAGGCCTGTGAGCGTGTCTGCTTCGGTGGTGGAGCGCAAGCCTGAGCGCAAGAAGGTACTGGTCTTTCGCGAACTGCCGCCCGACCAGCTGGCGCGCCTGCAGGCCCTGCACGACGTGACGGTGGCCAACCCGCGCAAGCCCGAAGAGCGTGCACTGTTCGACGCAGCGCTGGGCCAGGCGCAGGGGCTGATCGGGTCGAGCTACCCCGTCGATGCCGCGCTGCTGGCGCGGGCTCCCCGGCTGGAGGTGGTCTCCAGCGTGTCGGTGGGCGTGGACAACTACGCGCTCGACGCACTGCAGGCACGCGGCATCGTGCTGTGCCACACGCCCGGCGTGCTGGACGAAACCGTGGCCGACACCGTGTTCGCCCTGCTCATGGCCACCAGCCGCCGCGTGGTGGAGCTGGCGCAGCTGGTGCGCGAGGGCCGCTGGACGAAGAACATCGGCGAAGACCTGTTCGGCAGCGACGTGCATGGCAAGACTTTGGGGCTGCTGGGCTTTGGCCGCATCGGCCAAGCCATCGCGCGCCGTGCGGCGCTGGGCTTTGGCATGCCCGTGGTCTACCACGCGCGCCGACCGGTGGACCTGGCCGCCACCGCGCCTGAACTGGTGGGCAAGGCTGCGCATGTGCCGCTGGCCGAGCTGCTGGCGCGGTCCGACTTTGTGGTGGCCATGCTGCCGCTGTCGGACAGCACGCGGGGCCTGGTCAATGCCGACGTCTTTGCAGCCATGAAGCCCGGCGCCATCTTCATCAACGGCGGGCGCGGCGCCACGGTGGTGGAGCAGGACCTGCTGCACGCGCTCGACCACGGCACGCTGCGCGCGGCGGGACTGGATGTGTTTGCCACCGAGCCGCTGCCGCTCGACTCGCCCCTGCGCACCCACCCGCGCGTGACGCCGCTGCCGCACATCGGCTCGGCCACGCACGGCACGCGCCACGCCATGGCCGTGCTGGCCACCACCAGCTTGCTGCAGGCGCTGGCCGGTGAGCGGCCCGCCGCCGTGTATAACGCCGCGCAAGCATGACCTCACCGACACCCGCACCATCGACCACGCCCCGCGCCCGCCCCACCATCGCCGATGTCGCGGCCGAGGCCGGCGTGTCCAAGGCCACGGTGTCTCGGTACTTCAACCACCGCGAGCGCCTGCTCAGCCCCGACATCGCCGCGCGCGTCGAGGCCGCCATCGCCAAGCTGGCTTACGTGCCCAGCCCCATGGCCCAGGCGCTCAGCCACGGCCGCTCGCGCCTTATCGGGCTGGTGGTGGCCGACATCACCAACCCGTATTCGGTGGCCGTGCTGCGCGGCGCCGAGAAGGCGTGCCAGGAGGCGGGCTACCTGGTGATGCTGTTCAACCTGGGCAACGACCGCGAGCGCGAGCGCGCCGCCATCGATGCGCTGGCGAGCTACCAGGTGGACGGATTCATCCTCAACACGCTGGGGCAGGGCGAGGGGCTGGCCGACGTGACCACCCTGCACGGCAAGCCCGCGGTGCTGGTGGACCGCCGCCATGCGGGCCTGGCGGCGGATTTCGTGGCGCTCGACAACGAAGCCGCCATGCGCGACACCTGCGCGCACCTGGTGCAGCAAGGCTGGCAGGACCTGCTCTATGTCACGCAGCCGCTGCAGGGTGTGAGTTCGCGCCTGGAGCGCACGGCGGCCTTTCGCGCCTGCGTGGCGGCCCAGGGCAGGAATGTGCGCGGCGATGTGCTGGAGATCGATGCGCAGCAGGAGGGCGAGGACGCGCTGGCCCAGGCGCTGGCGGCCTTTCGCCAGCGTGCGGGGCGGGGAGCGCGCTGCGCGGTGGTCGCAGGCAATTCCGTGGTCACGCTGCGCGTGGCGGCCTCGGTCTCGCGCTTGGGCTGGACCTTCGGGCTGGAGTTGGGCTTCGTGGGCTTCGACGACCCGGAATGGGCACCGTTGATCCGGCCGGGCCTGAGCACCGTGGCGCAGCCCACCGATGCCATCGGCCAGCGCGCGGCCCGGTGCCTGCTGGAGCGCATCGGCGGCCTGCAGGGCCCGGTGCGCGAGAACCTGTTGCCCGGCACGCTCATCGTGCGCGGGTCGTCGCTGGGCACCTGACCCCGAAGGGCGTGCGCACAGGCGCTGCGGTATGCTGTGCGGCCGCCGCCCGGCATCCCACCGGGCCTTCCGCCTCCACGCTGTTTTTTGCAGGTGCGCCCCCTTGCCGACCCCCTCCCTGGACATCCCCCGCATCCGCGCCGTCACCATCGACCTGGACGACACGCTGTGGCCCATCTGGCCCACCATCGAGCGCGCCGAAGCCGTGCTGCTGCAGTGGATGGCCGAGCATGCGCCCGCCACCGCGCGCCTGTTCCAGAGCACCGAGGCGCTGCGTGCCATCCGCAACCAGATGGTGAACCTGCGGCCGGACCTGCAGCACGACCTGAGCGCGCTGCGCCGCGAATCCATCCGCCTGGCGCTGACCCAGGCGGGCGATGACGGCGCGCTGGCCGAGCCCGCGTTCGACCTGTTTTTTGCCGAACGCCAGCGCGTGACGCTGTTCAACGATGCGCACGAGGCGCTGGCCTTCCTGTCGTCGCGCTACCCGGTGGTGGCGGTGTCCAACGGCAACGCCGACATCCACAAGGTGGGCATCGGCCACTACTTCAAGGACAGCCTGAGCGCATCGGTGCTGGGCGTGGCCAAGCCCGATGCCCGCATCTTCCAGGCAGCCGCCCAGGCGCTGCAGGTGCCGCCGCACGCGGTGCTGCATGTGGGCGACGATGCCACGCTGGACGCCCGGGGCGCCATGGAGGCCGGCATGCAGGCGGTGTGGCTGAATCCCGCCGAGGCCGCCTGGCCCTACTACACCCCGCCGCATGCCACCGTGAGCAATCTCACGGAGCTGTGCCGGCTGCTGACGGCGTAGCCCGCGCGCTCCGCGCTATCCGGGGGCAATTTCTTGTCCCAGGTCAAGGGCCCGGCGCGCCGCGGTGTGTGCCGGCTTGATCCCGGTCACCGATCCGGCCACACTGCAGGCCATGCCGAGAAACCCTCCCGCCTTGCCCGCCATCCGCACCATTGGCCTCATGCAGCCCATGACCTGGCTCGTCCTGGCCTGGCGCGACATGGCCCGCGCGGGCTGGATCAGCTTTGCCCACGGCCTGGCCCTGGCGCTTTTTGGCGCGGCGATCTTCGCGGTGGCCCACCACAGGTTCTGGCTGCTGGCCGGGGCACTGTCGGGCTTTCTGGTGATAGCCCCGGTGCTGGCCACCAGCCTGTATGCGCTGAGCCGCGCGCTGGAGCGTGGCGAGCCCGCGAACCTGGGCGTGGTACTCAAGACCTGGCTGAACTGGCAGGACAGCCACGTCAACAAATGGGGCAACGACTACTGGTGCATGGTGCAGTTCGGCGCCCTGCTGGCGCTGGCGGCCACGGGCTGGGTCATGACGTCGGCGGCGCTCATCACGCTGCTGGCGCCCGTGCCCATCCAGACGCCCCTGGATTTCCTGCGCCATGTGGTACTGGCCCGCGAAGGCTGGCTGTTCGAGATCTGGCTGGCGCTGGGCAGCCTCATGGCGGCGCCGATCTTCGCCTCCAGCGTGGTGGCCATGCCCCTGCTGCTGGACCGGCGCGCCACCTTGCTGCAGGCCGTGCTCACCAGCTGGCAGGCGGTGATCGGCAACCCGTTGCCGATGGCGTTCTGGGCGGCGCTGATCCTGGGCTTCACGCTGCTGGGCCTGGGCTCGCTGCTGCTGGGGCTGATCGCCGTCATGCCCATGCTGGGCCACGCGAGCTGGCATGCCTACCGGGATCTGGTCGATGCCTCCAGCCTGCCCGGGCGGGGGGCGGCAGCGCTCACGCAGAACCGCGGGGTGGCGCCGTGATCTTCGGTTTCACCGAGGCGCAGATCTCGGGCTTCTTCCTCACCTACGGCGTGGGTGCGTTCATCCTGTACATGCTGTTCATCATCGGCCAGCTCGCGTGGGAGTCCAAGGCTGGCCGGTTTGGCACCTTCGTGCTGTTCCTGGGCCTGGGCGTGGGCTTCCTCGGGTTCCTGGCGAAGGTCGTGATCCAGTGGTGGCTGGAGCGGTGAGGCCGCAGCGCATTGGCGCCGGGACACGGCCGCAGTGAGGTAAGGTGATGGACCGATCTACCGACCGCCTCGCCCATGTCCTTGCCTTCCGCCCCCTCCCTGCTCACCCGCGCTGAAACCAGCGGCTACACCGAGACATCGACCCACGCCGACGTGATGGCGTACGTGCGCGGCCTGGCGGCGCTGGGGGATGCCCGATTGCATGTCGCGGACTTCGGCGCATCGCCCGAGGGCCGCCTGTTGCCGCTGCTGGTGCTGTCCGCGCAAGGCCATTTCACGCCGCAGGCCGCGCAGGCCAGCGGCCTGCCCGTGGTGCTGATACTGTGCGGCATCCACGCTGGCGAAGTGGAGGGCAAGGAGGCCGCGCTGATGCTGGTGCGCGACCTGCTGCGCGGCGAGCACGGCGACGTGCTCTCGCACTGCACCGTGGTGGTGGTGCCGCTGTTCAACCCCGACGGCAATGACCGGCTGGGCACAGACAACCGCCCGCTGGACGTTGCCCACCTGCGCGGGCAGGACGGCCCGGCGCTCGTGGGCACGCGCAACAATGCGGCGGGGGTGAATCTCAACCGCGACTACATGCGCCATCAGGCTTCCGAGATGCGCCTGCTGCAGACGCGCGTGTGCCAGCCCTGGAACCCCCACCTCACGCTGGACTGCCACGCCACCAACGGCTCCATCCACCGCTTCGCGCTGACCTACGACATTCCCCACACCGAGCACACGGGCCGCAGCGAGCCCGTGGCCTATATGCGCGAACGCATGATGCCCGCCGTGCAGGCCGCGGTGAAGCGCACCGAGGGCCTGGACACCTTCTGGTATGGCAACTTCGTGCGCGACGAGGGCGGGCAGGGCCAGGGCTGGATCACCTACACCCACCACCCGCGCTTTGGCTGCAACTACCGGGGGCTGACCAATCGGCTCGACGTGCTGCTGGAGGCCTATTCGTACATCAGCTTCAAGGAGCGCGTGGCGGTGACGTATGCCGTGCTGCGCGAGGCACTGCACTACGTCGCCGGCCATGGCACGGAGATCGTGCAGCTGCTGGACGGGTGTGCCGAGCCGCCCGCCGAGGTCGCCATCCGCTATGCATTGCAGCCCATCCCAGGCACCACGGTGGAGGTTCTCACGCGGGAACCCTATGCGCTGCAAGGCGCCCCCATCAGCGTGCAGGTGCCGCATTTCGCGCACTTCGTCCCCGTGGCCACCGTGAAGCGGCCCTGGGCCTATGCGGTGCCTGCCGCCGTGGCCGACTGGCTGGAGGGCCATGGCTTGCGGCGGGCCACCGTTGCGCCTGGCACGCTGCTCGATGCAGAAGTCCCGGTGATGCAGCAGCCCGTGGCGGTGCCGGGGCCCGCCATCCTGGAGGCGCAGGCCAGCACGCACTGGCAGGCAAGCTACCGCCGGGCGCAGCGCGCGTTGCCGCAAGGCTGGTGCGTGGTGCCCACCGGCCAGCGCCACGGCGCGATCGCGGTGTACGCGTGCGAAGCGGAAAGCGACGATGGCCTGGTGGCCAATGGCATCGTGCCGGAGCCGGTGGCGGGCGGTGAATTCCTGGCATGGCGGGTGCTGGCGCCGGTGTGAGGCGGGTGCTGGGCCGGGCCGGCATGCAAACGCCCCATGCCCTGATGCTGCCTAGTCGTAGCGGAGCCGGGGATACCAGTCGGTGCCGCGGCCCTCGGGCGTGAGGTCCAGGATGGACCACAGCGCGGCGATGTCGGGCGCATCGCGCGGGTCCTGCCCGGGGTCGGCCATCTCGCGCGCCATCTCGCTGGCCCAGAACAGGCGCACCTTGTCGCCGTCGCGCCGAAAGATGGTCAGCGCCGGGTACTCGCTGCCGTCGGGCATCAGGATGCCCAGGTCGCGGGCGTAGTCGTCCCCCACGGTCTGCACGAAGTTCAGGTCGCGCCAACCCCGCTCCTGCGCAAACGCGAGCTGCCGCTCCACCGACGAGCGGCCCAGGACCTTGAGCGCGACCCGTTGCTTGATGTCGGCCGCGTTGCCATGGACGGCGCCCAGCCAGTTCGTGCACATGGGGCACGGGCGCTCGCGCTGCGGCCCGTACATCCAGAAGTAGGCCACCAGGGTTTGCTTGTCGCCAAACAGGTCGATCAGCCCCACCTCGGACCCCTGTTCGTCATGGAAGCGGTAGTTCTTCGCGATGACCGGGCCGGGCGGCAGCGCGCGGCGCTGCTCGGCCAGGCGGCTCATGTGCCGGCGGAACTCGATCTCCTCGGCCAGCAGCGCACGGCGGGCCTCTTCGTATGCGGCCGAGGCGCCGGGGAAGGGCGTCTTCGCGTTGCGGGCCATTTCGGCCGCGGGCTTCAGTGTGGCGGGCATGGACTTCCTCCAGTGCGTGGCGGGTTGTGGGCGCGCGGTCTTGCACTCTGCCGCCGCAGGGGGCGGATGCAGGTAGGAAAAACCTGTGGCCCCGTGCAGGCGCAGTCCTTCACGGGCGCCTGGAGCGTGTCGGGTTGGAGCGGTACACGGCTCAGCGAGCCCAGGCCCGGAGTCCCAGGTCCTGCGCCAGGCGCCGGTAGTCCGCCAGGCTGCGCTGCACGAAATCTTCGAGCGCCGCGCCCGTCAGCGCGAACGGGTACAGGCCGTACTGCGCGCACAGCGCGGCGTAGCCGGGGGCGGCCAAGGCATCCCGCAGCGCGGTGGTCCACGCGCGCACCGCCGCATCGGGCGCGCTGGCGGCCATGTACAGGCCGCGCACCGTGGGCCAGACCAAGTCCAGACCCTGCTCGCGTGCCGTGGGCAGGCCCGCCAGGCTGCCGCCCAGACGTGCCTGCGAGAGCACCGCCAGCACGCGCAGCGGCGCGCCCTGCGCGGCTGCCTGCAGGGCCTCGGCCGCATCGCCGGTGAAAATGCCGATGTGCCCGCCCCGCAGGGCCTTGAGCGCCTCGCCGCCGCCCTCGAAGGACACGAAGCGCATGCGCTTGTGGTCCTGCCCCGCCGCACGTACCAGCAGCGCGGCCTTGATCCAGTCCTGGCTGCCCAGTGTGCCGCCGGCGCCAAACACCACGCGGTTGGAGTCCCTGCGCAGCGCGGCAGCCACGTCCTGCAGGCGCTGGTAAGGCGCATCGCGGTGCACGGCCACCACGCCGTAGTCGGTGCCCAGCGTGGCGATCCAGCGCACGGTGCCCACCGGATGCGGGCCGAAGCGGCCCTGTGCGATGTTGAGCAGCGAACCGCTGGAGAAAGCGACCAGGGTGCCCGGGCCGCCCAGGCGCCCGGTGGCCACCTGGTCAAACGCCACGGCCCCGATGCCCCCGGGCAGGTAGCGGGTGCGCAGCGGGGTGCGCGCGGGCCGCACGGCCTGCAGGGCCTGCCCGGCCAGGCCGCAGGTCAGGTCGAACCCACCGCCGGGGCGTGAGGGCGCGACGCATTCCGCGGGCTCGGTGGAGGCATCCGCGGCCGCCGCGCGCGCGGGCAGGGCGCCGCCCGCGCCGCCCCAGGCCGCCAGCGTTGCCAGCATCTGCCGGCGGCTCGGGGCCGCGGCCATGCCGTCTTCGCGCGAGGGGTGGGGGGCAAGGGGTTGCATGGCGGTGTGGCGGGCCGGGTTCTTCATGGCCGGGGCCACCAGAGTATGGCCAGCAGGCCGGGGCCGCCGGCGCGGGCCTCCAGCCGCAGCCGGCCCCGGTGGCGTTCCGCGATCGACCGGGCGATGGCCAGGCCCAGGCCCGAGCCGCCCGCCACGGCCTGCGAGCCGCGCCGGTAGCGGTGGCCCAGGGCGTCGCGCTCTTCGGGCGGGAGGCCCGGGCCGTTGTCTTCCACGCTCAGGCTCCAGCCCAGGCTGTCGCCGGCGGCCGACACGGTGATGGTGCCTTGCTCCGGGGTGTAGGCGATGGCGTTGGCCGCCAGGTTGGTGAGCGCCTCGCGCAGCAGCCCGCTGTCCGCCACGGCGGCCAGTTCGGCCGTGGCGGTGTGGATGCCGAAGTCGATCTGCTTGGCGCGGGCCTGCGGCAGCAGTTCCAGTGCCACGGTGCGCAGCAGCAAGGCCAGGTCGCAGGGTGCGAACTCCACCGCGGCGGTGTCGCTGCGCCCCAGGGCCAGCAGCTGCTGGGTGCTGCGCGTGGCGCGCGCGATCTCGCCGCCCAGGGCTGCCAGCGTGTCCTGAAGCCGGGCCGCGTCGGGTTCGCGGCGTGCGTAGTCGATCTGCATCTGCAGCGTGGTGAGGTGTGTGCGCAGCTGGTGCGACGCATCGTCGAGGAACTGGCGCTGCTGCGCCACCAGGTCCTGCGTGCGCGCCATCTGCTGGTTGACGGCGGTGACCAGCGGGCGGATGTCCGCGGGCAGTTCGGCGCCGGCGACCGGTGTCATGTCGTCAGGGCTGCGGGCCTGCACCTCGCGGGCCAGGCGTGCCAGGGGGCGCAGCGCCAGGGCCAGCGTGGCCGCCGTGCCCAGCACCATGAGCGCCAGCACCAGGCCATCGCGCAGCGCGGCGCGGCGGACGAAGCGGCGCGTGAACTCCTGCCGCGACTGGGTGCTTTCCGCCACCTGCACCAGCACGCTGCTTGTCCCGGGGGCGGATGGCGGCCCTTCCATCGCGCGGCGGTAGGCAGCCAGGCGCACGGATTCTCCAAAGTAGGTCGCATCGTAGAAGCGCGGCACACCGGGCTCCAGCGGCCCCGGCGGCAGGGGCAGGTCGGCGTTGCCCAGCTCCACCAGTCCATCCGACGATGCCACGCGGAAATACACGTGTCCGCTGGCCGTGAGCTCGAAGAATTCCAGCATGCTGTAGGGCAGCTCGGCCGAGAGCCCGCCCGAGGCGGTGGAGATGTTGGCATCGATGGACTTGAGCGCGCCCAGCAGCGAGCGGTCGTAGGCCGCGTTGGCGGCCTCCAGCGCGTCGTGCCGGGTCATCCACAGCTCCACGCCCGTCACCACGGCCAGCAGCGGCAGCAGCAGGCACGCCAGCATCCGCCACAGGCTGGCACGGCGCAGGCGTGCGGCCAGGCCCATGTTCAGTGCGATTCCAGTGCGTAGCCCAGGCCGCGCAGCGTGACGATGCGCACGCCGCTGCCGTCGAGCCGCTTGCGCAGGCGGTGCACGAACACTTCCACGGCCTCGGGGTGCACGTCGTCATCGTCGGAGAACACGCGCTCCAGGATCTGCTGCTTGGAGAACGGCTCGCCGCTGCGCTGCACCAGCACGCGCAGCACGGCCTGCTCGCGCGGCGACAGCGCCAGGGGTTCGCCCTGCAGCACGAATTGCCTGCGCGCGCTGTCGTACGCCAGCGGGCCACATGCCAGGCGCGGGTGGTCGGTGCCGCGCGCGCGGCGCACCAGGGCGTGCAGGCGCGCCTCCAGCTCGGCCAGCTCGAACGGCTTGGCCAGGAAGTCGTCCGCCCCGGCATTGAGCAGCCGCACGCGCTCGTCCAGCGAATCGCGCGCGGTGAGGATCAGCGTGGGCAGGCGCTGGTCGCGGTCGCGCAGGCGCTGCAGCACCGCGTGGCCGTCCAGGCCCGGCAGGCCCAGGTCCAGGACCAGTGCGTCGTAGTTGTCGTGCTGCTGCAGCGATCGGTCGGCCAGGCGGCCGTCATTCACCCATTCCACCTGGATGCCCGCGTGCTCCAGCGCGCGGCTGAGCCAGGTGCCCAGGCTGTGTTCGTCTTCGGCCAGAAGGATGCGCATGGAGGGGATGCTAATGCTGTTGTGCAGTGCCATCGCCGAGGCACGTGCGCCCGGGCCGCAGGCCTGGCGCGCCCCGCCAGCGCCACCGTGGAACTGGCTTTGCCAGGCCACGGGTGGCGTCCTCCTCTGGGGGGAAGACGCGAAGCAACTCAGGGGGCTTCCTAATCCGGCTTGACCTGCGCGCGCTTGAGCACCTTCTGCCAGCGCGCCTGCTCGGAGGCGATGAACTGCGCGAACTGCGCCGGCGTGCCGCCGATGGCTTCGGCCGCATCGCCGCTCAGGCGCTTGAGCGATTCCGGCGCCTTGACGGCCTTCATGGTTTCGGCGGCCAGCTTGTCCAGGTGCTCCTGCGTGAGGCTGGCCGGGGCCAGCATGCCGTACCACTGCGTCATCTCGAAACCCGGGAAGCCCTGCTCGGCCACGGTGGGCACATCGGGCAACTGGGGCAGGCGCTGGGTCGATCCCGTGGCGATGCAGCGCACCTTGCCCGACTTGATGAAGGGCAGCATGGCGGCGGCGCCCACGGAAGCGGCGTCAAGCCGGCCCGAGAGCAGGTCGGTCATCATGGGGCCGGTGCCGCGGTAGGGCACGTGCAGCATGAAGATCTCGGCCGTCATCTTCAGGTACTCAAAGGCCAGGTGGCCGGCGCTGCCGTTGCCCGCCGAGCCGTAGCTGAGCTTGGCGGGGTTCTTCTTGGCGTAGGCGATGAATTCCTTGAGGTTCTTGGCCGGCACGTCGGGGTGCACGACGTACAGGCTGGGCACCTTGGCCAGCAGGCTCACGGGCTTGAAGTCCTTGTTGGCGTCGTAGGGCAGCTTGTCGAAGATGTACGGGTTCACGGCGAGCGTGCCGATGTGGCCCAGGATCAGCGTGTGCTGGTCGTCGGCGCGCGCCACCTCCTGCATGGCGATGTTGCCGGCCGCACCGGGCTTGTTGTCCACGAACACGCTCTGGCCCAGTGTCTTGGTCAGTTCGGCGGCGGTGGAGCGGGCGACGATCTCGGAGCTGCCGCCCGGCGCGAAGGGCACGACGAAACGCACCGACTTGGAAGGCCATGCGGCCTGTGCCGACACCGATGCGGGCAGCAGGCCGCCCAGCGCCAGGGCGCCGCCGGCACCGAGCAGGTGGCGGCGGTTGGGGTGGAGGGTGTGGGAATGGGGGGTGTCTGTAGGCATGCTTGTCTCCGTGAAAGCCATCAAGGCGTGACAGCCGCCATGGTGCGCGCCGCGTGCTTTCGGAATGCTGTCAGTCGGCCTGGGGTTTTCCCGGGGGCGCGGCCAGGGCGCCCGAGCGCCGGGTCAGGGGAGCGCGGCCACCGCGGTGCCGCTGAGCACCGCCCCTTCCAGCGTGGCGGGGTAGGGGCCGTCCACATAGTCACCGCAGGCCGAGAGCCCGGGCAGCACCTGCATGCCGGGGCGTGCAAGGCCGGGCGTGCAGGCAAAGGTGGCGCGTTTTTCCACCACCGTCTGTACGGGCGACAGGGAGCCGATGCCCAACTGCGCGGCGGCTTGCCGCAGCACCTGCTGTTCGATGTGGGTGCGCTCGCCTTCGCTGGCACTCACCACGAACGCGAGCAGGCCCTGGTTGCCGTCCAGCTGGCCACGGTCGAACACGAACTGCGCGGGGCTGTCCGGGGCGCTGCGCAGCGCCAGCATGGGCTGGGCCAGGCGCGCGTCCGCCGCGTGGGCGTAGACGGTGGTGATGGCCTCGAAGTGCAGGGCGCCGGCCAGGGCGCTCCACCGGCCGGCACTGGCCAGCCCCGCCATGCCGGCCACACCCGCCACGAGCCGGCTGGCCTCCCACGAAGGGCATGCGAGGGTCACGTGGTCGAACACCTCCGGTGCATTGTCCGTGGTGCCCGGCGCACCGGCGGCGCCGACGACCTGCCAGCGCCCGGCGTGCTGCGGCTGCAGCCGCTGCACGCGCTGGCCGGTGAGCACCTGGTGGCGGCCCTGCGCCTGCAGCCAGCGCGCCGCAGGCTCGGGAAAAAGCGCGCCCAGGTCGGCGCGCGGCAGCAGCAGGTTGGAGCCGCCGCGCCCGCTGAACAGGCTGTCCCGCAGCACGCGCAGAAACACCTGGCCGCTGGCCTGGTGCGCCGGGGTGTTGAGGGCCGACACACACAGCGGGTCGATGAGCTCTGCCATGAGGCGGGGCGTGAGCGGTGCGCACAGGTCGGCCACCGAGGTCGTGGGCGCGCAGCGGAACCCCCTGATCTGCCAGGCGGTGGCGGTGCGCAGCAGGGCCAGCTTGTCGCGCCAGCCCCATCCCCTGGCGCGCGCGATGCCCAGCAAGGCATCCAGTGGGGGCGGCAGGTCGGGCAGCCGCAGTCCCTGGCCATCCGGAAACTGCAGCGTGAGCGGCAGGCGCAGCAGTGCGGTGCTGGCATCCACCCCCACCAGGCGCATCAGGCGCAGGCTTTCGGCGTAGGCGCCGATGAGGATGTGCTGGCCGTTGTCGAGCGTGACCACCTTGCCCCCCGGCAGCGTGGCGGGCACGGCACGCGCCCGGCCGCCCACGGTGCGGGCGGCTTCGAACACCGTGACCTCGCGGCCCGCCTGGGCGTGCGCGATGGCTGCGGCCATGCCGGCCCAGCCCGCGCCGATGACGGCGACTTTCATGGATGCTGCCGCACGGCCGCTACATCCGTCCGAGCGCCTGCACCTTCCACGCCAGCCAGAACTTGCGCAGCGGCGTGAGGCGGATGCGCTGGTGCAGCACCTGGAAGTTCTCGTGCTCGATCTCGCGCAGCAGCGTGCGGTAGATGCTGGCCATCATCAGGCCGGGTTTCTGCGCGCGGCGGTCGGCGGCGGGCAGCAGGGCCAGGGCTTCGTCGTAGAGGCTGTGCGCACGCTCGGCCTGGAAGCACATGAGCGCGGTGAAGCGGTCGGAGTAGGTGCGCTTCAGGATCTCGTGCGCCTTCACGTCGAACTGCTGCAGCTCGCTCACGGGCAGATAGATGCGGCCCAGCATGGCGTCTTCGCCCACGTCGCGGATGATGTTGGTGAGCTGGAAGGCCAGGCCCAGCGTGTGGGCGTACTGCGTGGTGCGCCCGTCGGTCTGGCCGAAGATGCGCGCCGTGACCTCGCCCACGATGCCGGCCACCAGGTGGCAGTAGCCCTTGAGGCCCGCGAAGTCGAGGTAGCGCGTCTGCTCCAGGTCCATCTGGCAGCCATCGATGACGGCCTGCAGGTGGCGCTGCTCGATGCCGTATTCGGCGGTGTGCGGCATCAGCGCCAGCATCACGGGGTGGGTGGGCTGGCCGGCATAGGCCTTGGCCACTTCGGCCTGCCACCAGGCCAGCTTGGTGCGCGCCACGCCGGGGTCGCTGACCTCATCGACCACGTCATCCACCTCGCGGCAGAACGCATAGAACGCCGTGATGGCCGCGCGGCGCGGCGCGGGCAGGAAGAGAAAGGCGTAATAGAAGCTGCTGCCCGAGGCCACGGCTTTTTGCTGTACGTACTGCTGCGGTGTCATGGGCGGAATTGTCCCATGGCGCACCCCGCGCGGCGGGGATCCGCGGTTTGGCGCGCTTTTGGCCCCTGGCGCTCTTCCATCCAGCGCGAGTCGCTACTTTTTTGATAGCGATGGGGCGGCGCGGTGGCGCCTCAGCATTCGACCACGTTCACCGCCAGCCCGCCGCGCGAGGTCTCCTTGTATTTGACCTTCATGTCCGCGCCGGTCTGCATCATGGTCTTGATGACCTTGTCGAGCGAGACCACGTGCTGGCCGTCGCCGCGCAGCGCCATGCGGGCGGCGTTGATGGCCTTGATGGCGCCCATGGCGTTGCGCTCGATGCAGGGAATCTGCACCAGGCCGCCCACAGGGTCGCAGGTCATCCCGAGGTTGTGTTCCATGCCGATCTCTGCGGCGTTCTCGATCTGCTCGGGGCTGCCACCCATCACGGCGGCCAGCGCGCCGGCCGCCATGGAGCAGGCCACGCCCACCTCGCCCTGGCAGCCGACCTCGGCGCCCGAGAGAGAGGCGTTCTCCTTGTAGATGATGCCGATGGCGCCGGCGGTGAGCAGGAAGGTGGCGATGCCGTCCTCGTTCGCGCCTGGAAGAAAGTTCACGTAGTAGTGCAGCACGGCCGGTATCACGCCGGCGGCGCCGTTGGTGGGGGCGGTCACCACGCGGCCGCCAGCGGCGTTTTCCTCGTTGACGGCCATGGCATACAGGTTCACCCAGTCCAGCATGGACAGCGGGTCGCGCAGGGCGGCCTCGGGCGAGCCGCTCAGGCTCTTGTGCAGTTCGGCCGCGCGGCGGCGCACCTGCATGGGGCCGGGCAGGTGGCCGGTGCTGGCGCAGCCGCGCTGCACGGCGGCCGCCATGGTTCGCCAGATCGCCATGAGCTGGCGCCGCACCTCGCCGGCGCTGCGCCAATGCTCTTCGTTGGCGGCCATGAGCTGGGCCGGTGTGAGGCCGCTGGCCTGGCATTGGGCCAGCAGCTCGGCCCCGGTGCGAAAGGGGTAGGGCAGGCCCCGGGCGTGGCCCGCGGCATCGGCCCCGCAGGTGGCTGCCAGATTGAGCACGCGCTCCCCCGCGGCGTCGGTCACGAAGCCGCCACCCACCGAGTAGTACTCGCGCTGGGCAATTTCCCGGCCCTGTGCGTCAAAGGCATGCAGGCACAGCCCGTTGGGGTGCAGCGGCAGGCTCCTGCGCCTGAACAGCAGATGGTCTTTTTCCACAAAGGCAATGGCGCGCTCGCCCAGCAGGGCCAGCGACTGGCGGCCGCGGATCTCGGCAATGGCGGGGGCGATGCGGTCCGGGTCGATGTGGTCGGGCTCGTACCCGGCCAGGCCCAGCAGCACGGCCTTGTCGGTGCCGTGGCCCACGCCCGTGGCCGACAGCGACCCGAACAGCTCCACCGTGACACCGTGCACGGCGGCCAGCCCCACGCCATCCCGCAGGTGGCAGGCAAACTGCCGCGCCGCGATCATGGGCCCCACGGTGTGGGAGCTGGAGGGGCCGATGCCGATCTTGAAGAGGTCGAAAACGCTGACGGACATGGTGTGTGGCATACCGGGTAGGTTTTGGGGATGCGTGGAACCCCTGGGGCCCTGGTCCATGGAAAGCAGCGATGGCGCGGGTGGCGCCATCGCTGTTCTCGAGGCAACAGCATCTTTCGCACTGCCGGTACTCTTGGTGCCCGCAGTGGGCGCGAGGCTAACCGTGCAGGCGCCGGCCGGCACACGCGTAATCCCTGATGAGCGGGGCCCCGGGTCCATCACCCTGCGCGGCGTTGCACGTGCTGAATTTCAATATTGATAGCAAAATATTGAACGGGCAAAAGCGGTAGCGGCGCTTTTGCCGTATCGCTCTGGCCGCTCCCACCAGGCCGCATGGCTCGGCTTGCCACCCATGAATGTTTCTTACAGTGGGGTGGGCCGGGCCGCCACGAGTGCGAGGGACACCGTGGCCTGGGGTGTGAAAGGCGAAGGGTGTGGCGTGATGCGGGGGAGTGTGGGCCAGCGCGCGGCCCGTGGGCGCAGCACCGCCAGCACGGCGGTCCGGGCGGCGGGGCCGCGCACGAACACGTCGCACGACAGGATGCTCCGGGGATCGGCGCCGGCTTCGCGCAGCAGGCGCTCGGCCGCCGCGAGCACCTGCATGAACTGCCCATGGTCGTCCTGCCGCCCGCCGGGCGGTGAATCAGAGGCCATGCAGGCCACGCGGATGGAGAGCGTGGTGCGTGCATGCCATACCCCCACGCACAGGGCCCGCGCGGCGCGTCCCGCCGTCATGCGGGGCCTTCGCTGCGGAGGTGCCCCGGTTGCAGCCCGCTCGCGGACAGCGCCCTCGCGGCCTGGGAGGCGGCCCATGGCGCGAAGAACCACCGGGCGTAGCCTCTGCGCCAGGGCGCTGGCGAGGGCGGACGGCAGGGCGCGGCCACCGGTGCCGTGCACACCCGGCACATAATGAGTAAATCTATCCAGTCCGCAGGTGGGTTTCGATGCATGCCGGTGATCGTACGGAGCACGCCAGCCTGTGACTATCGACAATATTTCGTCAAATCATGAATTCAGCTCATGGCAAAAGCAGTGCCGGCCTGTCGCCCGCCGGTCCGGGCGGGGGCAACGGCGCACGCCGCCTGCCGCCGCTGAACATGCTGCGTGCGTTCGAGGCGGCAGGGCGCCTGCTGAGCGTGACCCATGCGGCCCGCGAAATGAGCGTGACGCAGAGCGCCGTGAGCCACCAGATCAAGGCCCTGGAGTCCTGGCTGGGCGTGGCCCTGGTGGCGCGCGAAGGCCGTCGGCTGGCGCTCACCACCGCGGGCGCGGCGCTGTTGCCCGGGCTCACCCGCGCACTGGATCTGATGGCGCAATCCACGGCGGGCATCGAGCGGCTCACGCGGCGCGGCACGCTGGTGGTGAATGCCACGTCCACGCTGGCCTCGCAGTGGCTGATCCCGCGGCTGGCGGGTTTTTGCGCGCAGATGCCGGGGCTGGACGTGCAACTGGTCACCACGCTGGGCCACCTGGATTTCGAGCCCGCCCAGTACGACGTGTCGATCCGGTGCTTCGCCGACAGCGAGCTGGCGGCGCTGCCCGCGCGCGCGGGCTGGCGGGACGTGGCGCTGGGGCCCTTCATCCCCGACAAGCTCACCCCGGTGTGCAGCCCGGCCCTGCTGGCGGGCGATGGGGCGATGGAGTCGCCGCAGGGGCTGGCGCGGCACACCCTGCTGCACAGCCGGTCCACGCCGGTGGCCTGGCAGCGGTGGCTGGAAGAGGCGGGCGCGCCAGGCCTGCAGCCTGCGGGCGACCTGGTGTTCGACCACGCGCACCTGAGCGTGCAAGCCGCCCTCCAGGGCCTGGGCGTGGCGCTGGGCAACCCCCGATTTCTGGGCGATGCGCTCGCGGGTGGCCTGCTGGTCATGCCGTTTGCCCAGCGCCTGTCGGGCGAGAAGAACTACTACTGGCTGCGGCCCGCGCGCGCGGCGGACGACCCGGTGTCGGCCGCGTTCTGCGCGTGGCTGGCGGTGGCCTGAAAGCGCGTTGACTCACATCGCCACTGCCCGCCAGAGCATCACGCACCAGTCCCACGCGTGCAGCCGGGGGCGGGTGTGCAGGCTGCCGCCCTGTAGCCCGTCCACCTTGTCGAGAATGCGCAGGCCGCCTTGCACCACCAGCCGCAGCTCCCAGCCCGCACGGCCGGGCAGACGGTGGACCAGGGGGGCGCCGCTGCACATGGTGGCGCGCGCCCAGCGCGCGCAGTTGATGATCAGGCGGGCGTTTTCGGGTGTGCTTTGCAGCGCCAGCAGTTCGGCCTGGCCGGCGCCGTGGCCCGCGCAGTCGGCGCGCGGCAGGTAGTGGCGTCCTCGGGGGATGTCCACGCCCAGGTCCTGCCAGAAGTTGATCAGCTGCAGGGCGGTGCAGATGGCATCGCTCTCCTGCAGCGCCTTGGCATCCGTCACGCCATACAGATGCAGCAGCAGGCGGCCCACCGGGTTGGCCGAGCGGCGGCAATAGTCCAGCAGCTCGCTGCGGTCGGCGTAGCCCTCGGCGTCGCGGGTTTTCTCCACGTCCTGCACGAAGGCGCTGAGCAGGTCCTGCAGCAGCGGCAGGGGCAGCTGGTGGCTGCGCAGCACCCCTTGCAGGGGCAGGAAGACGCCGGCCCAGCGGGGCGACGGGGGCCGGCCCTGGGCGATGGCTTGCAGATCGGCGTGGTATGCGGCCAGGTCCGCCAGGCGGCTGGCGGCCGGGGCATCGCCTTCGTCCGCGATGTCGTCGGCGGTGCGGGCAAAGCCATAGATGGCTGCGATGGGCTGGCGCAGGCGCGGCGGGCACAGCAGCGATGCCACGGGGAAATTCTCGTAGTGGGTCACGGGCGGCGCGGCCACCGGGGTGGCCGGCGGCGGCGTGGGGGCGGTCGGAGAGGGGGGGCTGGATCGGTCGTTCACACCCGGGATTGTCGCTTGACAAGGCGGGAGGCTTCTCATAGATTACTAACCGGTCAGTCAGTAATCAGAATAATCTTCGACAGGGACAAGGAGGCTGGCCCGTGCCTGCGTTTGCCCGCAGCTCCTTGTGGCCCTTTTTTTACTCACCGGATTTTCCATGCGCACACCTTCCGCTTCGCGGCCCTTTCAACGGCATTCCAGGTACCTGCTGGTGCTGGCCACGGCGGCCCTGCTGGCCGCCTGTTCGCGCCCCGCTCCGCCCGAGGAGCCCGTGCGCTCCGTGAAGCTGCTGACGGTGGGCATGGGGGCGCTGCAATCGAGCCTGGAGTATTCGGGCGAGGTGCGGGCGCGCGTGGAATCGCGCCTGGGTTTCCGCGTGGCCGGCAAGATCGTGCAGCGCCAGGCCGAACTGGGCCAGCATGTGCGGGCCGGCCAGGTGCTGGCTCAGCTGGACCCCAAGGACTACCAGCTGGCTGCCGACGCCGCGCGCGCGCAACTCGCATCGGCGACCACGCAGCGCGATCTGGCGGCCGCCGACTACAAGCGCTACCAGGCCCTGAAGGACCAGAACTTCATCAGCGGCGCCGAGCTCGAGCGCCGCGATGCCACGCTCAAGGCCGCGCAGGCCACGCTGGACCAGGCCCGCGCGCAGCTGTCGTCGCAGGGCAACCAGGCGGCCTACACCACGCTGGTGGCCGACGTGTCGGGCGTGGTGACGGGCATCGATGCCGAACCGGGCCAGGTGGTGTCGGCGGGCACGCCCGTGGTGCGCATCGCGCAGGACGGCCCCCGCGACGTGGTGTTCGCGGTGCCGGAAGACAAGGTGGCGCAGATTGCCCAAGGCTCCGAGGTGGCGGTGCGCGGCTGGTCGGGCGGCGCCCCCCTGGCGGGGCGCGTGCGCGAAGTCGCGGCCAGTGCCGACGCCGCCACCCGCACCTACCAGGTGAAGGTGGCCATCGACAGCGGCGACGCGCCCGCGCTGGGCTCCACGGTGTATGTGACGCCCAAGGCGTTGAGCCACGCTGGCATCCAGGCGATCAAGCTGCCCACCAGTGCCTTGCGCCAGGAGGGCCAGTCCACGGCCGTGTGGGTGTACGACGCGGCCAGCAGCACCGTGAAGTCGCAGGTGGTGCAGATCGCCACGGCCGATGGCAACGAGGCCGTGGTGGCCGCGGGCCTCACGCCCGGCATGCAGGTGGTGGCCACGGGCGTGCACGTGCTCTCACCCGGGCAGAAGGTGCTGGTTTATCAGCCAAAAGTGGCCTCGGCGCCCGCCGGTAAAGCGCAAACAGCTATAAATTCAGTAGCAAATCCTGCCGCCGCTGCTGTGGCGCCCGCGGCTTCCACTGCCAACTGAGGCCGGCCATGACGCAAGTACAACCCAAAGAGGGGTTCAACCTCTCCAAGTGGGCGCTCGACCATCCCGCCCTCACGCGCTACCTGATGGTGGTGCTGATGCTGCTGGGCTTCGCGGCCTACTTCCAGCTCGGGCAGGACGAAGACCCGCCGTTCACCTTCCGTGCCATGGTGGTGCGCACCTACTGGCCTGGCGCCACGGCGCAGCAGGTGGCCGAGCAGGTCACCGACAAGATCGAGCGCACCCTGCAGGAAGTGCCCTATGCGGACAAGATCCGCAGCTACTCCAAGCCGGGCGAGTCGCAGATCATCTTCCAGATCAAGGACTCCTCCAAGGGCAGCGAGGTGGCCAACGTCTGGTACAGCGTGCGCAAGAAGGTGGGCGACATGCGCTACACCCTGCCGCAGGGCATCCAGGGACCGTTCTTCAACGACGACTTCGGTGATGTGTACGGCGTGATCTACGCGCTGGAATCCGAGGGCTTCAGCTATGCCGAACTCAAACAGTTCGCCGACGACGCGCGCCAGCAGCTGCTGCGCGTGCCTGACGTGGCCAAGGTCGAACTCTTCGGCGTGCAGGACGAGAAGCTCTTCATCGAAATCTCGCAAAAGCGCCTGTCGCAGCTGGGCCTGGACATGAACCAGGTGCTGGCCCAGCTGGGCCAGCAGAATGCGGTGGAAAGCGCGGGCGCCATCCAGACGCCGCAGGACCAGGTGCAGGTGCGCGTGCAAGGGCAGTTCAATGCCGTCGAAGACCTGGGCGCCATGCCGATCCGCGGGCCGTCGGGCGCGCAGCTGCGTCTCTCGGACATCGCCGAGGTCAAGCGCGGCTATGTGGACCCGGCCTCCGTGAAGGTGCGCCACCAGGGGCAGGAAGTGATCGCGCTCGGGGTGTCCATGGCCAAGGGCGGGGACATCATCGCGCTGGGCAAGGCACTGCACACGGCCACCGACCGCATTGGCAGCACCCTCCCGGCGGGCGTCAGGCTCGTCAACGTGCAGGACCAGCCCAAGGCCGTGGCGACCTCGGTGAACGAGTTCGTCAAGGTGCTGATCGAGGCGGTGGTCATCGTGCTGGCGGTGAGCTTCATCGCGCTGGGTTTCCACAGGCGCCCCGGCAAGAATCCGCTGTGGAAGCGCTGGTACATCGACCCGCGCCCCGGCCTGGTCGTGGGCATCACCATCCCGATGGTGCTGGCCGTGACCTTCCTGGCCATGTGGTACTGGGGCATCGGCCTGCACAAGATTTCGCTGGGCTCGCTCATCATCGCGCTGGGCCTGCTGGTGGACGACGCGATCATCGCGGTCGAGATGATGGTGCTCAAGCTCGAGGAGGGCTACGACAAGGTGCGTGCCGCCACCTTCGCCTACGAGATCACGGCCATGCCCATGCTCACGGGCACGCTGATCACGGCGGCGGGTTTCCTGCCCATCGGCCTGGCCAAGTCCACCACGGGCGAATACACGTTCGCGATCTTTGCCGTGACGGTGATCGCGCTGGTGCTCAGCTGGATCGTGTCGGTGTACTTCGTGCCGTACCTGGGCACGCTGCTGCTCAAGGTGCCGCCCCACGTGCTGGCCGCGCAGGCCAGCCAAGGCATCACGGACGATCCCCACGAGGTGTTTGACAGTCCGTTCTACCGCACCTTCCGCCGCCTGGTGGACTGGTGCGTGCAGCACCGCTGGCTCACCATCGGCGCCACGGTGCTCACCTTCGCGCTGGGCATCGCCGGCATGGGCAAGGTGCAGCAGCAGTTCTTCCCGGATTCGAGCCGCCCGGAGATCCTGGTGGACATCTGGTTCCCCGAGGGCACCTCGTTCGCGGGCAACGAAGAAGTCACCAAGCGGGTGGAGCAGCGCCTGCTCTCCGAGCCTGGGGTCAGCTCCGTGAGCACCTGGGTGGGGTCGGGCGTGCCGCGCTTTTACCTGCCGCTGGACCAGGTGTTCCCGCAAAGCAATGTGTCGCAGTTCATCGTGCTGCCGCAGGACCTGAAGGTGCGCGAATCGCTGCGCGTGAAATTGCCGGCGCTGCTGGCGCAGGAGTTTCCGGAGGTGCGCGGCCGGGTGAAGCTGCTGCCCAACGGGCCGCCCGTGCCGTACCCCGTGCAGTTCCGCGTGGTGGGCCCCGATCCGCTGGTGCTGCGTGAGCGCGCGGACGAGGTGAAAGCCCAGCTGCGCCAGAACCCCGACATGCGCGGCGTGAACGACAACTGGAACGAGTCCGTGAAGGTGCTGCGCCTGGAAGTGGACCAGGCCAAGGCGCGCGCCCTGGGCGTGACCAGCCAGTCCATCGCACAGGCCTCCAAGACCATCCTGTCGGGCACGCAGGTGGGCCAGTTCCGCGAGGGCGACAAGCTCATCGACATCCTGCTGCGCCAGCCGCAGGAGGAGCGCAACGCGATCACCGACATCGCCAATGCCTATCTGCCCACGGCGTCGGGCAAGTCGATTCCGCTCACGCAGATCGCCAAGCCGGTGTTCACCTGGGAGCCGGGCGTGATGTGGCGCGAGAACCGCGACTACGCCATCACGGTGCAGGGCGATGTGACCGAGGGCCTGCAGGGCGCCACGGTGACGGCGGCGTTGCTGCCTGCCCTCAAGGAGATCGAGGCGAAGTGGCGTGCCGCGGGGCAGGCCGGCTACCGCATCGAGGTGGCGGGTGCCGTGGAGGAAAGCTCCAAGGGCTCGGCATCGATCGCGGCGGGCATTCCGGTCATGCTGTTCATCACCTTCACCTTGCTCATGCTGCAACTGCACAGCTTCAGCCGCGCGATGCTGGTGTTCCTGACCGGGCCGCTCGGGCTGGCGGGCGTGGCGGCGGCCTTGCTGCTGCTCAACCGCCCCTTCGGCTTCGTGGCGCTGCTCGGCGTGATCGCGCTCATGGGCATGATCCAGCGCAACTCGGTGATCCTGATCGACCAGATCGAGCAGGACCGCGCGCGGGGCGTGCCGGCGTGGGATGCGATCGTCGAATCCGCCGTGCGCCGCCTGCGCCCCATCGTGCTCACGGCCGCGGCTGCGGTGCTGGCCATGATCCCGCTGTCGCGCAGCGTGTTCTGGGGCCCGATGGCCGTGGCCATCATGGGCGGGCTGGTGGTGGCCACCGTGCTCACGCTGCTGGCGCTGCCCGCGATGTATGCTGCCTGGTTCCGTGTCAAAAGGCCGGCGCCGGAGGTCCTTGGAGGGGTTTGATTCCCACCCTGCCCGCATCAGGGTAAAATAGAAGGTTGACCGATTTCACACAGGCGGCAGTTCGTGCCGCCTGTTTGTTTGTTGTAGAACCGCGCGGGTGGCGAAATTGGTAGACGCACCAGGTTTAGGTCCTGACGCCAGCAATGGTGTGGGGGTTCGAGTCCCCCCCCGCGCACCACCCATGTGAGACTTTGCGGAACACGGCGCCGCTGCGCTGCAGCCAGCACGATCCACATTCATAAGAGGAATAGCCATGGCCGTTACTGTTGAAACCCTTGAGAAGCTCGAGCGCAAGATCACGCTGAGCGTGCCCGTCACCCTGATCCAGTCCGAAGTCGACACGCGCTTGAAGCGCCTGGCCCGCACGGTCAAGATGGACGGTTTCCGTCCCGGCAAGGTGCCCATGAACGTGGTGGCCCAGCGCTACGGCTACTCGGTGCAGTACGAAGTGCTCAACGACAAGGTCGGTGAAGCCTTCGCCGTGGCCGCCAACGAAGCCAACCTGCGTGTCGCCGGCCAGCCCCGCATCTCCGAGAAGGACGGCGCTCCCGAGGGCCAGATGACCTTCGACGCCATCTTCGAAGTGTTCCCCGAAGTCAAGATCGCCGATCTGGCGGACGCGGAAGTCGAAAAGCTGTCGGCCGAAGTGACCGATGCGGCCATCGACAAGACCATCGACATCCTGCGCAAGCAGCGCCGCAGCTTTGCGCAGCGCGCGCTCGAAGCCGCCGCGCAAGACGGCGACCGCGTGACGGTCGACTTCGAAGGCAAGATCGACGGCGAGCCCTTTGAAGGCGGCAAGGCCGAAGACTTCCAGTTCCTGGTCGGTGAAGGCCAGATGCTCAAGGAGTTCGAGGAAGCCGTGCGCGGCATGAAGTCGGGCGAAAGCAAGACCTTCCCCCTGGCATTCCCTGCGGAATACCACGGCAAGGACGTGGCCGGCAAGACGGCGGACTTCCTCGTCACGGTCAAGAAGATCGAAGCGGCCCACCTGCCCGAAGTGAATGACGCCCTGGCCAAGTCGCTGGGCATCGCCGATGGTTCCGTGGAAGGCCTGCGCGCCGACATCAAGAAGAACCTGGAGCGCGAAGTCAAGTTCCGCCTGCTGGCCCGCAACAAGCAGGCCGTGATGGACGCTCTCGTGTCCAAGGCCGAACTGGACCTGCCCAATTCCAGCGTGCAGGCTGAAATCGCCCGCCTGCTCGAAGGCGCCCGTGCAGAACTCAAGCAGCGCGGCATCAAGGACGCCGACAAGGCCGAAATCCCTGAAGACGTGTTCCGTCCCCAGGCAGAGCGCCGCGTGCGCCTGGGCCTGGTGCTGGCCGAACTGGTGCGTGCCAACGAACTGCAGGCCAAGCCCGAGCAGCTCAAGGCCCACATCGACGAGCTGGCCGCCAGCTACGAGAAGCCCGAGGACGTGGTGCGCTGGTACTTCGGTGACCGCCAGCGCCTGGCGGAAGTCGAAGCGGTCGTGATCGAGAACAATGTGACCGAATTCGTGCTGGGCAAGGCCAAAGTGGTCGAAAAGTCCGTGTCGTTCGACGAACTGATGGCCCAACAGGGCTGATAGGCCTGGCCGGGCGGCTTGTCGGTTACCGAACTGCCCGGTTGTTGCCGACACATACAGGGGCTTGTGCTTTCGTGCACAAGCCCCAATTCATTTCTGGGTACAGTACCTGCTTGTCTGGAGAAAACATGAGCGCATTGGAAACACAAGGCCTGGGCATGGTCCCCATGGTCATCGAGCAGTCGGGCCGTGGCGAACGGTCCTATGACATCTACTCGCGCCTGCTCAAGGAGCGTGTGATTTTTCTGGTGGGGCCGGTCAACGACCAGACCGCCAATCTCGTGGTGGCTCAGCTGCTGTTCCTGGAGAGCGAAAACCCCGACAAGGACATTTCGTTCTACATCAACTCCCCGGGCGGTTCGGTGAGCGCCGGCATGGCGATCTTCGACACCATGAATTTCGTCAAGCCCGATGTGTCGACCCTGTGCACGGGCATGGCGGCCAGCATGGGTGCCTTCCTGCTGGCGGCGGGCGCCAAGGGCAAGCGCTTTGCGCTGCCCAACTCGAAAGTCATGATCCACCAGCCGCTGGGCGGCATGCAGGGCCAGGCGACCGAGATCGAGATCCATGCGCGCGAGATCCTCAAGACGCGCGAGCAACTGAACAAGATCCTGGCCGAGCGCACGGGCCAGCCGCTGGAGAAGATCCAGCGCGACACCGAGCGCGACTATTTCCTGTCGGCCGACGAGTCCAAGGAATATGGCCTGGTCGACCAGGTGATCAGCAAGCGCTCCTGATAGCCACAGGGTCGCGCGGCGGCGTTTTCCCTGAGGGAAGACGCCGTTTTTTATTTGGTTATCATCCCGACAACTTTCCGTAACAAGCAAGGCATTGCCCCCATGGCCGAGAAAAAAGGCTCTTCCAGCGAAAAAACCCTTTACTGCTCTTTTTGCGGCAAGAGCCAGCATGAAGTGAAGAAGCTGATCGCTGGCCCGTCGGTCTTTATCTGCGACGAGTGCATTGACCTGTGCAACGAGATCATCCGCGATGAGCTCCCGGCCGGTGACCTGGCGCGCGAAGGCCGCGCCGATCTGCCCACGCCGGTGGAGATCAAGACCAATCTCGACAACTACGTGATTGGCCAGGATGTGGCCAAGCGCACGCTGGCGGTCGCGGTGTACAACCACTACAAGCGCCTGCGCCACAAGGACAAGGCCCACAAGGACGAGGTGGAGCTGTCCAAGAGCAACATCCTGCTGATCGGGCCCACAGGTTCCGGCAAGACGCTGCTGGCGCAGACCCTGGCTCGCATGCTGGATGTGCCCTTCGTGATGGCCGACGCCACCACGCTGACGGAAGCCGGCTACGTGGGCGAGGATGTGGAGAACATCGTCCAGAAGCTGCTGCAAAGCTGTAACTACGAGGTGGAGCGCGCGCAGCGCGGCATCGTCTACATCGACGAGATCGACAAGATCTCGCGCAAGTCGGACAACCCCAGCATCACGCGCGACGTGTCGGGCGAGGGCGTGCAGCAGGCGCTGCTCAAGCTCATCGAAGGCACGATGGCCAGCGTGCCGCCCCAGGGCGGGCGCAAGCACCCGAACCAGGACTTCCTGCAGATCGACACGACCAACATCCTGTTCATCTGCGGGGGCGCGTTCGCGGGCCTGGAGAAGGTCATCGAGAACCGCACCGAAGCATCCGGCATCGGCTTCGGCGCATCGGTCAAGAGCAAGAAGCAGCGTTCGCTGACCGAGGTGTTCACCGAGATCGAGCCGGAAGACCTGATCAAGTTCGGCCTGATCCCCGAGCTGGTGGGCCGCATGCCCGTGGTGACGGCCCTGGCCGAGCTGAGCGAGGACGCGCTGGTGCAGATCCTGACCGAGCCGAAGAATGCGCTGGTCAAGCAGTACAGCAAGCTCCTGGCCATGGAAGGCGTGGATCTGGAGATCCGCCCCGCCGCGCTGAAGGCCATTGCCCGCAAGGCGCTGGCCAGAAAAACTGGCGCGCGCGGCCTGCGCTCCATCCTGGAGCAATCGCTGATCGGAACGATGTTCGACCTGCCCAACACCAGCAATGTCGAAAAGGTGGTGGTGGATGAGTCCACCATCGAAGAAAACAAGCCGCCGCTGCTCGTTTACCGCGAAGCGGCCAAAAAGGCCTGAAATGCCCGGAGCGGGCGCCTTGTTGCCGCCCCTTGAACCATCAACCCTGGCGGCAGTGCGGCTGCGCGCCAGGGTTGAAAATCCCCACATGTGGACCAACTTCCACAGAGCACTTTGAGGATTTCCATGTCCGGACACACCCCCCTGCCAGCCACCCCCATTGACCTGCCGCTGTTGCCCCTGCGCGACGTGGTGGTGTTTCCCCATATGGTCATCCCGCTGTTCGTGGGCCGTCCCAAGAGCATCAAGGCGCTCGAGATGGCCATGGAGGCGGATCGCCGCATCATGCTGGTCGCTCAGAAGGCCGCGGCCAAGGATGAGCCTTCCGTGTCGGACATGTTCGACGTGGGCTGCGTCTCCACCATCCTGCAGATGCTCAAGCTGCCCGATGGCACGGTGAAGGTGCTGGTCGAAGGCCAGCAGCGTGCCATGGTGGCCTCCATCGAGGATGCCGAAACCCATTTCACGGCCACCGTGACGCCGGTCGAAGCCACGCCCGAGGCCAACAAGCCGAGCGAAATCGAAGCCCTGCGCCGTGCGGTGATGCAGCAGTTCGACCAGTACGTCAAACTCAACAAGAAGATTCCGCCAGAGATCCTGACCTCGATCTCCAGCATCGACGACCCCGGCCGCCTGGCCGACACCATTGCGGCCCACCTGCCGCTCAAACTCGAAAACAAGCAGGTCGTGCTGGATCTCGCCGACGTGAAGGCGCGGCTGGAAAACCTGTTCGAGCAGCTTGACCGCGAAGTCGACATCCTGAACGTCGACAAGAAGATCCGTGGGCGCGTGAAGCGCCAGATGGAGAAGAACCAGCGCGACTTCTATCTCAACGAGCAGGTCAAGGCGATCCAGAAGGAACTGGGCGAAGGCGACGAAGGCGCGGATATCGAGGAGATCGAGAAGAAGATCAAGCTCGCCAAGATGCCCGCCGAGGCGCGCAAGAAGGCCGACGCCGAGCTGAAGAAACTCAAGCTCATGTCGCCCATGTCGGCCGAGGCCACCGTGGTGCGCAACTACATCGACGTGCTCACGGCGCTCCCCTGGAGCAAGAAGACCAAGATCAAGCACGACCTGGTCAATGCCGAGGGCGTGCTCAACGAAGACCATTTCGGCCTGGACAAGGTCAAGGACCGCATCCTTGAATACCTCGCGGTGCAGCAGCGCGTGGACAAGGTGAAGGCGCCCATCCTGTGCCTGGTGGGACCTCCTGGCGTGGGCAAGACCTCCCTGGGCCAGTCCATCGCCAAGGCCACCGGCCGCAAGTACGTGCGCATGGCCCTGGGTGGTATGCGCGACGAGGCCGAGATCCGCGGGCACCGCCGTACCTACATCGGCGCGCTGCCGGGCAAGGTGCTGCAGAGCCTCTCGAAGGTGGGCACGCGCAATCCGCTGTTCCTGCTCGACGAGATCGACAAGCTCGGTACCGACTTCCGGGGCGACCCCTCGAGCGCGCTGCTGGAGGTGCTGGACCCCGAGCAGAACCACACCTTCGGCGACCACTACGTCGAGGTGGACTTCGACCTCTCCGACGTGATGTTCGTCGCCACCTCGAACTCGATGAACATCCCGCCGGCCCTGCTCGACCGCATGGAAGTGATCCGCCTGTCGGGTTACACCGAGGACGAGAAGACCAGCATCGCCATGAAGTACCTGCTGCCCAAGCAGCTCAAGAACAATGGCGTGAAAGACGAGGAGCTCGAGATCACCGAGCCCGCCGTGCGCGACATGGTGCGCTACTACACGCGGGAGGCCGGCGTGCGCTCGCTCGAGCGCGAGCTGTCCAAGATCTGCCGCAAGGTGGTCAAGGGCCTGCAGCTCAAGAAGCTCGAGCCGAAGGTCATCGTCACCGCCGACAACCTGCCCGACTTCCTGGGCGTGCGCAAGTACACCTACGGCCGTGCCGAGGCGCAGAACCAGGTGGGCCAGGTGGTCGGCCTGGCATGGACCGAGGTGGGTGGCGACCTGCTGACCATCGAGGCCGCCGCCATGCCCGGCAAGGGCGTGATCACGCGCACCGGCTCGCTGGGCGACGTGATGAAGGAATCGGTGGAGGCTGCCCGCACGGTGGTGCGAAGCCGCTCGCGCATCCTGGGCATCAAGGATGAGACCTTCGAGAAGCGCGACATCCACATCCACGTGCCGGACGGCGCGACGCCCAAGGACGGTCCGAGTGCGGGTGCCGCGATGACCACCGCGTTCGTTTCGGCGCTCACGGGCATTCCCGTGCGTGGCGACGTCGCGATGACGGGCGAGATCACGCTGCGTGGCGAGGTCACGGCCATCGGAGGGCTCAAGGAAAAGCTGCTGGCGGCCCTGCGTGGCGGCATCAAGACGGTGCTGATCCCCGAAGAGAACGTCAAGGACTTGGCCGAGATCCCGGACAACGTGAAGAGCGGCCTGGAGATCGTGCCCGTGCGCTGGATCGACAAGGTGCTCGAGATCGCGCTGGAAACCAAACCCGTGCCCCTGACGGACGAGGAGGTGGCCGTGGTGGCCGCTGCTGCGGCGGAGAAGAGCGCGGGTTCGGCCGCGGCCACGGATGGCTTGAAGCATTGAAGAAAAAGTTTTTGGGATGCTTCAAAAAATGCGCTACAATTCATTCCATCGCAGCAAACGTTGTACAATGTGAGGCTTCGGTAAAATGCGGGAATAGCTCAGTTGGTAGAGCGCAACCTTGCCAAGGTTGAGGTCGAGAGTTCGAGACTCTTTTCCCGCTCCAATTTCCACAAAAAGGGAAGCAATTGCTTCCCTTTTTTGTCAGAGGAATGTGAATTCCTGGCGCGGTAGCAAAGCGGTTATGCCCCGGATTGCAAATCCGGTTAGTCCGGTTCGACTCCGGACCGCGCCTCCAGATACGGTTTGTGCCGTCGATGCGGCACAGGATCCTGCGGGATCTTTGCATCGGCCGGATCGTGGAGGATGGATGGTGGTCAGTTGGTTGACTTTTTTGGCTTGCAATCGAATAGAGCCAAAAAATAGCGATATAATTTGAGGCTTGCTGATTCATGCAGATGGAAACATCGGCTGCGGTAGGAAAAATGCGGGAATAGCTCAGTTGGTAGAGCGCAACCTTGCCAAGGTTGAGGTCGAGAGTTCGAGACTCTTTTCCCGCTC